>DUZQ01000023.1 GCA_013349435.1 Planctomycetota bacterium
AATTGCCGCCGGCCCCGTCAACGTCCTCAAGGTATGAAAATTTAAGCTCGCCTGCTACGTCCCCGGATAATATAATCCTGTCCACAATATCTTTTTCAAGGTCAACGATGTATGTAAGGCTGCTTTGGCCTTCTGTTAGAATAATTTTTGCTTTCGTCTCTTCCGGCAAAAGCTCTGTTGAAGATGATATATAATGTCGGGCAGCATCTCGTCTTATGACGTCAACCGTATGAAGGCCCGTCCACGGCCGGCCAAGCCCCTTAAATAGCAGCCCGCCGATCGCGTCTGAAATCTCCAACTCTCCGATTTGTAACCTCAGCCAGGGGTAGTGTTGTTGACTCGCCGCGTACACCAAGGGCATTCTCCCGGCGCCTTTGGCGTGGCGTCCGGCAATATGGCCCTCGATGTAAAAATATGTCCAGCCCCTTTTGTGCATATCGTCACGGTTGTCAACAATCTCGATCCCGGCCGGCCAGTCGAACTTAAAATAATCTTCACTTAGCAAATTTCGATGTTTCACCACCTGTATGAGATCGACACTTTTCTCCGGTCCGTTCCGAGTGATTGTCAATAAGCTGCTGTCTCTGCCGACGACACATACGCCTTTTCTGTCCACATCATTTTCCATTTGGGCAAGAAATTTACTCATTTGGGTGCTGTCTGTTGGAAGCCGCCAAACCGACAAATCCGGCGCCAGCACAGGGCAATTTTTTATGAATAGTGTGTTTCTGCGATTGTTGAAAAAATAATTAGCTCGACCGTTTTGCAGCCATTGACAGTACATTGGAGCGTCATGGTTATCGAGCCTGACGCCCCTGGTAATCACAGGCCCGTGGGGCCCTTCCGGAAAGAAGTACCAGCATTCCAAAACAGAGTCATCGGTTTTAACCGTTGCCGGCAAAACATCCGCCCCCTTTGCCTCGCTTACCGGACACGCGCTCGCGGCCGCATCACCTTTGGGTGCCAGGGCGACTGTGCCGCCAACGGCCACTACTGCCGCCGCCGACAGACTTAAAATAGTGGTTTTGGTGGTTGCTATACCCGCCGCGGCGGCCAATGCACCAACCCTTAATGTTGCCGAGGTTACACAAACATTGGCAACCGCAGCCTTGCTCGTCGCTGTCATCTTGCCAAACAGGATCAGTCCCGCCAGAAGTGAACCTCTGCCAAGTCCGTTTGACGACAGTTTCCCGACAAGTGCCTTCTTGGCCCTGTAAAAAAGCGCCCGCACACCAAGCCGGCTGCATCCCATAATATTGGCGATTTGATTGAATTCCATCTGGTCGTAGCATCGCATCGACAGGACCGCTCTGTGTCTCGGCTCCAATTGCTTCATCGATTTGAGAACTATCTGCTTCCACTCAGCCGTTATCACCGCGGCTAATCCGTCAGGCCCATCCTCGGCACGGATGTCGCAACCTGCAGCCGACAACGATACTGTTTTGTGACGCCACTTCCGCCCGTAGTAGCTTCGCACTTTGTTCAGTGCAATCCTGTACAGCCACGGCCAAAAGCTTTCAACATTCTTCAACTCGCCGAACTCCTTAAACATCTCCAGGATACTGTCCTGCACGATATCGCCTGCCAAATCTTCTTCCATGGTCAAACGCAGCACATAACCGCGCAGGCGAACCCTTGCCTCTTCAGCCAGACGTTCCCGACAGGCCTTATCGCCACGCCGGGCCATGTCAATCAATTCAAAACTGTTTTTCTTGTCAATACGCATACGTGCCTATCTTATAAGTAAAACAAAAGCACAAAATGTGACGCGGTTTTTTGAAAAAATTTTTACTTTTTTCGATATATTATATTGATTCGCAATATTTAGAGTATAAAATATTGCCAAGTATAAGCTTCGGACAAAAGAAGCCGGCATCACTTGGGAAGCTTTTTTTTGTCGGAAAGTTTTGCCTGTATGGCATTCGAGGCGGAAAAAGTCGAATTTGTGAACATTTGTCGGCGCCTATCTGAATGGGCATGGGGCGGTTACAGAGTTTGCCCCAAGGGTGCCTCTCCATACGGCATTTGCGATACTGCGGTCGGCAACGTTGACGACGCCGTCGCCGTTGATATCGCAGTCCTCCATTGTAAAACTACCGGCTGAGCCGGTCCGCAGGAAAACATTGATAATGCTCCTGTCTGTAACATTTACGACCGTATCGTTATTAACATCGCCCAAAAGAGCAACGCCGAACTGGGCCTCGGCGGTGCCCGTATTGCCGTGCTCGACACCTGTAACGGTAACTTTGACCGTGAAGGGCAGGCCGGAATCAGACAGGCCGTTAGGCTCGTTGGAGCTTCGGGCTGCGAACGTCCATGAGGTATCGGTTGCACCGCCGCCTGCGGTCGTTACCGGTGAAACGCTCACGTCTGAAGGAAGCACAAATTCCCAGTTGTAGGTATAGCTGCTGTTGCCCAGGGCGTCGTCTGTAACTGACGCTGTTGCGGTCAGGTTGGAACCGGTTGCGCCGGGAAGGTTCTGATACATCCATCTGGAGTCTATAGAAGATTCGGCGGAGAGATTGGATATCAACTCCAACTCAATGGCCGGGTCGGGCTGGAGGAACATGCCGCCTCCGCGCAGAATGAAGTTGAAATTGACAAAGAGATTCATGCCGATTATCCCGTCTAATGTGCCGCCTTCGGGAGAGGCAACATCCAGGAGAATCATCGGTACGTTTGTGAAGGTAAGCCATTCGCCCAATGCCGGGATTTGTAGCGAGTCAATATAAAACAGAGGCTCCAGGGAAATCTCACCTGTAACACCTTCTATCTCAACCCATTCGTCCGGATTAGCGGGGTCGAGGCCGAGACGGGCGCCGATTCTTTTGCCGAGAACGGAGACCTGGGCGCCGGTATCGAACATGAACCGGTCTTTATCGAGAGCCGATTTGCCGCTGTGTGCCAGGTCAACGCTGTGAATGAAGAATACGCTCTGTGCCGAATTGCCCATTATCACCGAGGGGCTGCCCGGGGTATCGAAAGTGAGGTCCCAATCGAATATGTCACCCCCAAGGTCATAGAAACCAAAATCGGGTATGTACTGGACGGAGTAGCTGCCGAGCGGGCGCAGTTCCAAAGGTATTGTGTTGGCATAGCCCGGGATGCACGGATCACAGGGGTCGCTGTAAATACTGATGCCGGGGCCAGTAAACTCTTGGCCGTTGTGTGATACGGTTAACATCTGGTCATTACGGAATACCGTGGTGAAGTTGACCGACAGCGGTGAACCGATGGCAGTCGGCAGGTCCGGTGCCGGGGGCACAAAAGGTTGACCGACAAGTATCGAAACATTACTTTGGCCTGCCATGTCGGAGGTGTCGAGCAGGCCGGTCGGTCCGATGGCGTTTAAGCCCGACACGAAAATACCCAGCGGATAGCTCACTGATGAGAAAGTTGAACCGGTTACGCCGGTGATTTCAATCTCGTTGTCTGTAACAAAGTTGTGGGTGGTTCCGGGGACGAGAGTGCTAAACAAACCCAGGTCGGTGGCGGCGTCGTATCCGATTATGTGTGCGCTGGCACCGGTGTCAAAAATACCGACGGCATAGTTGGTCTGGGGATTTGCTGTGGGTGTGCCGGTTATCGTGTTTTCGGCTACGGCAACGAAATCAAGCTCCTCGCCTTTGGCATCGGTGGTAACAACGGCGATCCAGGGGACATGACCGGCTTGCGGGGGTGAATCGATGACAAGCCCGGTAACCGGCAGCGCCTTTGCGAGTTCATCAGCCGATTTGGCAGTCCTTTTTTCCGGCGGACGATAGATTGCCCTTACGCGACCGCGTCCGGTCGTACGCCAGTTGACCTCCTCTCGATGCCAGCCGGTCAGGTCGGCACCGGCAGCGGCCGGAAAAGAAGCCCCGACTGCGACCGCTACAAGAAACCATATTCGCACTAATCTGTGTGGGTTCATATAACCCCTCTTCCCTGTGTCTTCAGATTACTCATTCATTATATTGTCTGCAGGCTCAAAAAGCAAGGATAATCAGGCTTCAAGACGTTACGACGCCGATTTACCGAGTTGTTACATAGGTATATTGCGTTGTTATACTTATTTCTGAACTCACCGTGGTTTCGGTGGTATATAGGCAGAAAATGTGAATCCGCCAAACTCCATAGGGTATGTCTGGACTTTGGGTGTGCGTGCCTGCCTGGGCGGGTTTCTGCTTAACTTGTCCTCAAACCGTGCCGATAAAAGCTGAGGTGTTTTTGATTGCAATTAAAGGAAAGAATTTATGAGCGTCCAAAACTGGTCCGATAATATAATTCTTGTCAATCTGGCCAAAGAGCCTCAGATGGGCGAGGACTTGCAGATGGCGATAGAGATGGTTGCCGAAAGCGGCGGCTGCGATGTCGTGGTTGACTTTGCGGAAATTGAAATCGTAACCTCATCGAGCATTGCCAAGCTCCTGAAACTGCGAAAGGCAGTTCAGGATTGCGGTCGGCGGCTGGTGCTCTCATCGGTCGTGCCCCAAACAAAAGGGATATTTTCCGTTACCGGCCTGGAAAACATCTTTGAATTTGTGGATGACCAATTCATGGGCCTGGCGGGTGTTCAGCTTGTTGACAGTTAATCGAGTCCGGCGATTACAAATAATACGCAAAAAACATTGACAAGACAAATTCATTATCCTATAATTGATTTGTAAAAAATTTTGCAAGCCGATTTCGAAGCTCGCTGAGGCGGCGATTTTCGCAATCTGCTTGGCCGTGTTGCAATAACAGGATGCGACAAATGGACGAAAAGACCCTGCAGCAGCTCGAGCAGTTGCTCGACTATCATTTCTCAAATCCCGCCCTGTTGCGCGAGGCACTGGTGCACTCATCGCAGGCGGATAATCGGCTCGCCAGCAACGAGCGGCTTGAATTCTTGGGTGATTCGATTCTTGCACTGGTGATTTGCCGGGAACTTTTTACACAGTTTCCGGACTACCTGGAAGGGGACCTTACGAAAATAAAGAGTCGCCTTGTCGCCCGCAAGACCTGTTCGAAGATAGCCAACCGCCTCGGTCTTACAAAGTTTATCCGGGTAGGCAAAGGAATGACAAAGACAAGGGCAATGACCGGCTCTATTACAGCGGGCACTTTTGAAGCGGTCATTGCGGCGATTTATCTGGACGGCGGCTTATCGGCGGCGTCCGAGTTTATTTTAAGATTGTTCGGACCGCTGATTGAACTGACCAATGCAGACGAGCATCTGGAAAACTTTAAATCTTTTCTCCAGCAGTACGTCCAGCGACACTTTAACCTTACTCCTGATTATGAACTTCTCGACGAGAAGGGCCCCGACCACGATAAATGTTTCGAGACAGCCGTTGTCATCGGCGAGCGCCGGTTTCCAGGCGCCTGGGGCATGACAAAGAAAGACGCCGAGCAAAAGGCCGCCTACAACGCGCTTGTCGAATTAGGCCAGATTAAGCCAAGGAAAGCTTAGCCCACATCGCGATAAATGTAAGTCAGCCTTCCCTCAATCTTGTTGGTTATTTTTACAGCCCTTCCAACATCTCTTCGAGGCTGGTGGTAAGGTTCAGCCATATATCTTCGTCAATCTGGTCCTTGATTTCGTATAGCCAGTCAAGGATATATTTGATTTGCTCGATTTGCTCCTCGATGCTCGGCTCAGCAGGTGTATAACTTGCCTGTGCAGTTTCAATCATCGAAGTCTCGGCCAATATCATCGATTCACCGCCGGCGGCTCCCATCATCATCTCTATCATTTCATAGCCCTGCATCTTCTCGCAGGTCATCCACAGCCATTCATTAGCAAAATAAGCAAAGTCAATATAATCAATTACATTATCAGGATATAAATCATACGTATCGTCCCAGCCGGGGTCATCGGAGTCGGTCAGCCATTCGGCTGCAAATTCTATCAGGTCCAGCTCATCAACAATATCATCCAGATTGAAGTCCGCATAGTTGTCGTAACCCTCATTGCAGTATTCATCCGCCCCCATATCGACTCTTTGGTCATCATCGCCGTTACCGTCAAGGACTCGGAAGTGCTTATCAATATCTCTTTCGGCGCCGTAATCGCCCTCCGGGTCGCCCGCATCAATACAAATCGAGCACGGGTCCAGACGGTAATCATCATTGGCCTCATCAAGAAATAATATATAGTTCGGATCGCCCCAAATGTTGCCCTCGCCTATATCCGGCGGCGTCGCATTGGGGTCAAATACTATCGGGTATTCAATATAACTGTATGTTGCATAACAACCGACCATGTCGCAGTCCTCAGGATGTCCTGAAAATATACAGTTACTTATCACAGGTTCTGTTCCTGCTTCCAGATATATACCCATCTCGTTATTGTCTGCGATTGTATTATTGCGTACTAATGCAACATCCGTTGGAGACTCAAAGTACAGGCCGTAATCGTTTTTATACAGCCAGTTATTCTTGGCGACTAACTCTTTCGTGCGGTTGCAATAAATTCCGGTACCGTTGTCCGTTATCTTATTGTGACCAACTATTGGCGAGACATCATCGCAATATATCCCCGCTATATTGCCTCCCTTTATTGTGAACCCATCTACTACATTGAAACCGTTAGCATCGCTGATACCGACGACATAATCTGCGTTATCTTCCCCAAACTGCCCGTTCAGAATTGTCTCATTATCAAACCAGTTGCGCTCATAACGATTGTCTTCGCCTGTTGGTCCACCTATAAACCCACCGTAGATGCGCACACTGTGACCGAGTTGAAAAGCATTAGGGTCGCTTTGTTTATATTCTCCATCTGCCACCCATATTTCGTCACAAGGTAGTGCTGCAGTTAAGGCATCCTGTAAATACTTGTATGCTGTTTGCCAGGTTGATCCATTCGGGTCCGTTGCGTCAGCGTCAATATCCACAAATATAATGTCTCCGTAATCACCGCACGGGCAAACGAGTGTTTCTTCTGTGAATATCATGAGAGAAGTGTCGCTTGCTGCTTCGACTTTATTGACAATTTGTTCCAGCGGCCTGGCATGTCTGTTTACCTGAACAGTCAAATCAAGGCAATTCGGATCCCCGCCCGTAATATCACCGAGATACCATGTATAGGTATGATTGCATGGGTCATATACCCCAGTGTCGGGAATAGCGTTAACAAAATCAACTTCAGTCGGCAGATGGTCAATTATCTGGAGTGCTGTATGTTCACAATCAACGGGTGTGTAGCAGATTATGTAGTTTATATAATCATACGGCGAAACGCAATTTGGCTCATCCAAAACATCAACGGTAAGCTCTAAAGGTTTTGGGTAGATAATTATCGAATAATCTTTCAATGCACCGGGACCCCCGTGCACAAAGAAAGTTCCCGGCTCAAAACCATCCGGCGCGGGAAAATAAAACCAATGGTCAATGCTGACATACTTCGGCCCTTCCATATAAGGGCCATATGGCTGTTCATCCGGACCGTACAATTGAAATCCGACACCCTCCCGAACATAAAGACTATCAAGTGTCCAGTCAGGATTTGAGATTTCCGACAAGGGAAACGCTTGTCCTGGTTCCTCACATGACTCAAGAGCCCAATACCGATTATAGTCAGGCGTATCACCCGTCCAGTAACAGGGCTCGAAAACCTTTTCATACCAACCTTCTGGTTTTGGTCCCGAAGCGACGCAGAGGTCCTCCCGCAAAATAACGTGTGATACGACCAGCACCCAATCAGAATCGTCGTAGGTCGTTTCCTCAAATCCACTGTAAGTTCCACTTGCCAACGGTAACACTCTACCACCGTCATTTGAGTCGGGCGTCTCTACGGCAAACAGGAAACTTGTCTGGCTTGACAGTATTAGAATTGCCACAACAGCATATATTCTTGACATGCTTATTACTCCCTTAATAAATACACCTTGACTTCTTGTTCTTTATGTTCACAAACTGTTGGTCATGGTCTTTGTTTAACTCTCCTTACCAGCGCCAAGCCTCCCGCTCCAAGTAGCAAAATTGTGGCTGGTTCGGGAATTCCTTCCAAATAAAAAGCACGATGTATCCCGCTGTCGGTCCAGTTATCTAATGTCCCACCCTCTGATTCGAAACTGGTTGATCCAAAACCAGATATGTTACTTCCCCATCGAAATACATCGCTTGAGCCAGAATAGTCAGAAGCCATATGGAGCCCAAACCAGTACAGGTTATCCGCGACCAAGCTGACAGGTGTCTCAAATTCAAACGAGTACTCACATTCTGCTCCACCAGGAATTATGTCAATAACATCTTTTTGGACGCTCTGGCCATCTCCGACACTGATTAGGGTACCTGGTGTTCCGCTGTCGTCTGCAAAAATAAAATATTCAATCGTACCATCCCAAATTGCGACAGTATCTTCAAATGTCCAGAAGTGCCCCCCAGTGAGAATCACATCTTGGTCCAAAATGAAATCATCAGCCTGCAGCCAACTCCGCATGTCCTTTCCATCGGCGTAAATTGTTGGTTCGCCATTATCGAAAACAATCTCCGCATTCACCAAAGACGTTCCGAACAAAATCACCACTGCTATCATTACTGCAATTATTTTTTCAACGTTTTTCATCGTCCTGTCCCTTCATAGATTTTTATTTTTGTTAACATATTCTCAAAAGCATCCCGCCTAAGCCAACCAATAAAAATGATGTTGGTTCAGGAATGACCGTAAGTGTTAAGCTTTCCGGTGTCACATATTCCCAACCAGTTGGAAGGTAGGCATATATTTGATTGACAGCTCCACCTGACGGGTCAGCAAAGATTGAAATAAGTTGCCCTTCAAAAGCACCAAAGTTGACTGTATAGTCAAAGCTGTATAGAACCCCAGAAATCGCCGGGGTGTCAGGTGCTTGTTCTGAGCTAAATCCTTCAATTAATACGCCACCCATGTTGATTGGAATGCCCGCGTTCAGCGGATGAATATAACCAGGATTCAAAAATAAATTACTCGCAAATCCACCTCCATCATCGCTGATTCTGTCCATTCTAATATGGTCTGTAATTACGTCAGAAAAAATGGATACGGTAACAGTTTCTCCGGGCGCGACAAATGGGTCTGGTGTGTCGAAAAATATTTCTGCTTCCGCTCGTTCACTCAGCAGAATACCCATGGCCAACAGTGTTCCTATCACTAAAATCTCTTTTTTCATAACTCGCTCCTTATCAAAAATTCCTTTACGCCTTTCCTTAATGTTTTTCTTTCTAACTTGCCCTCAGCGCCAAGCCACCAATCCCGAGCAAGAAAATAGTCGCTGGTTCGGGAATGCCTTCCAGATAAAACGCCCGGTGCATCCCGCTGTCAGTCCAGTTATCTAAGGTCCCACCTTCTGATTCAAAGCTGGTTGACCCAAAACCGGATATGTTACTTGCCCATAGAAACACATCACTTAAACCAGAATAGTCAGAAGCCATATGAAGCCCAAACCAGTACAGGTTATTCGCGACCAAGCTGACAGGTGTCTCAAATTCAAAAGAGTACTCGTATCCGTATCCATCAGGAGTTATATCAGTAATATCTTTTTGCACGCCCTGTCCATCTCCTCCACTGATTAGGCTGCCTGGTATTCCGCTCGCATCTGCAAATATGAAGTATTCAAGGGTACCATCCCAAATCGGGACATTATCTTCAAATGTCCAGAAGTGACCTCCTGTAAGCATCACATCCTGATTCAACATGAAATCATCAGCCTGCAGCCAATTGCGCATGTCCTCCCCATCGGCGTAACTTGTTGGCTCACCATTATCGAAAACAATCTCTGCATTCGTTGACGTTGAAGCAATAACCATTGCTGCTAAAATAAATGTAATTTGCATTTTTCGTTTCATAATTTGACTCCTAATTTAAGGCTTCCAATTTCTTTTTTACCCTCATCACTATAACTAATGTCATTATGGCTTGCGCATTAATAAGGAGCACCGCCGCACAGTGCTCAAGCTGGGCCCGCTAAAGCCTGACAGGAACACAAGCATGCGATGCCCCATTTTGGGGCACCGACCCTTGTGCATCTCCTGTCAAATAAATTAGCGGTTTAGCTTGAGACGCTCACTGGTACAGTGAAACTAACTTTATTATATTGTTATCATACATAATTCTAACCATCTGGCGCCTCTAAGTCAACAACAAAATCCCAAAAATATCAAAAAACCTGTATTTCAGTTAAAAACCCGAAAAATTATTTGTGTTTTTAGACAAACAGCAGGAAATTCAATATGGATATTCTCAACTTCCTTGATATAAACAAGTGATGCCGGAACGGCAGGTTTTTCCGATAATGATAATGCTGTGAGAAGTTTTGTGCTTTAAGATTTCAGCAGGTTTGTGATGGCTTTTACCGTTCTATCTGTTGCACCCTGGTTTTGTTTGATTACTTCCCGGCCGTTGGCGGCGATTTGCACCGCATAAGTGGTGTCGGTCAGGCATTTCTCCACGGTACCTGAAAGTTCGTCCGCATTATTGACACGGACAGCACCCCCGGCTTTAAGAAGCTCATCTGCGGTTTGTTTGAAATTGAAAGTGTGTGGGCCGAAGATTGTGCACTTGCCCAGAGCGGCAGACTCCATCATATCCGAGCCGCCCATAGGTACGAGGCTGCGACCCACAAAGACAATCTTCGCAAGTGAATAGAACTTTGTCAAATCGCCCATCGTGTCGCCGAGAATCACCGGAGGCTTGCTGGCTGAAGTGCTTTGGCCGGCCTTTATCCGGCTGTAACGTACAGATTCAAAACCTGCATCTGCAACAAGGGCGGCGACCTCATCGAATCTTTCCGGCTTACGGGGCACGATCGCAAGTCGCAAATCGGCAAAACGGGCCTGTTTTTTAAGCTTTTTAAATACATCAAGGCAGACTTTCTCCTCGCCCGGACCGGTGCCGCCTGCCACCCAAAGTCTTTCTTCGGCTATGTTTAACCTGTGGGCGAGTTTATCGGCCCCGTCAACCTTGTCCGTAATTTGTGCAGTATCGTACTTGAGCGAATTGGTTACAATGACTTTCTCGGGCGCGCATCCGAGCAGCCTGAAACGGGCGGCATATTCTTCGGTCTGGGCGAGAACCAAATCCACCTTGGCGAACATCCACCTGGAAATTGGTTTTACAAGCCTGTATTTCGGGAAGCTTTCATCACTCAGCCTGCCGTTGACCACTGCAACGGGCACCTTTTTTTCGTTTGCGATTCGCGCCAGGTTCGGCCAGACCTCTAATTCCATCAGCAGGCACATACCGGGGCGGATATTGTCGAACGCCCGGCGCATCACACAGGACAGGTCGAAGGGGAAATAAAAAACACTCAGGTTCTTTTCATAGAGCGCCTTTGCGCGCTCAAGGCCTGTGTCGGTTGTGGAGCTTATTACTACTTCGTAATCGCCGAAGGACTCTTTCAGTTTCGGGATGAGGGATTTTGTGGCGTTTACCTCACCAACGCTGACAGCGTGTATCCAGATGCATTTTTTTTCCGGCGAGCGTCGCCGGATTTTGCCCAATCTCTCGTCCCACCCGCTGCGATATCGGCCCCGGCGAACCATTCGATATATAATCTTCGGGCTTATAAAAACGATTGCCACCAGATACAGGCAGTCTATTATCAATCTCATTTATCCTCTCGAGAAAAACAGGAGTCTTAATGATATTTGCCGACTGCGCTTACGTCAAGTTTTTACTTGCAAAACGCAGCCTCTCACCGCGGGAACCGCCCTCACTCGAGCTTGAATTGTCTTGTCTGTTGGAACCAATTTCTTTCGTGAGGTCGAAAATCAGGTATTTATCGGTTTCGGCAACAACGCCGAACCGGTTAATCAGCAACTGTTTCAAATCTTTCTGCAGGCGAAATTCCTCCAGTTCGGCCACAATAAAAAACTCCGGCGACCACTTTTTCGTGAGTGCTTCGAATCGATTTTGGACATTCAGAGGCCCTAAGCCTCTGGCCTTTCTCGCTTCAAGGTCTTTCTGTCGGGGCCAGGAGACGCCGGACAATTGGCCGTAATACCTGAGCGGATACCCATAATCGCGGGCCAGAAAGATAGTCCGGGTGCTGTGGTTCACAATCTCGCCGATCCGGCGTGCGACTGCAATCTCCTGCTCAAAGTCATAGTTTATACGTTTGAAATTGTGTGGATTCAGACCGATGAAATTACATAGAATCCGGAGTCTGTTTTTAACAGCCGGGTCAAGTTTTCTGAATTGGTCATGGCGCACATTAAGGCCTGTATGCACAAGTGTTGCTATAACAAAAAGGGCAAAAAAAGCTATACCCCACCGCCATCGGCGATCCAGATGCCGCAAGTGAGCAACAATTATCGAACCTGTCGGCCCTAACGACAATGCTACAATCGGAAGGAGCAGTACCTGGTAATAATCGTGTGTAGCCGTAGTGTAGGTGAATAAAAGGGCATAGATAACATAGCCTGCCCATAAGCCGATTAGAAGTGCTTTGTCAGACCTGTTTTTAAGCAGCACGATTCCCAACAATCCTGCAATGACAGCTGCGTATCCTATTGTCCTTCCGACAACCTGGAGCCATCCCGTCCAGAAAGACAGCTCAAGGAGCAGTTGCGGCAGAAAAATCGTATCAGCCACATGTCGCAGATGACCGGGACCGAAGGTCATATAGAAGTAGTAACCGGTTCCCAATAAGAGGCTCGACAAAAAGAACAGGATAGACCTGATATTAAGCAGGCCTTTGCGCAAGCCCTGTTTGTCGACACCCGTGAAAATAAAGGCCGCCATTATCGGAAAAACAGCGATGAACTTGACTAATATGGCCAGAGAAGAAAGCCCTGCTGCAACCAGCAGCCTTGTCATAGAGGGCCGGTAATAGTAGGTTCGTATCATTAAAACGCCGGCTATAAACAACATTACCATCATTGCCTCCGGCTGAAAGCTGCGGCTCATGAATACCCCGAACGGAGCGAATAAATAAAAGGCGGTGCAGACCAGCGCACCATCCGTGGAGACTATCTTTCTTGCCAACAGGAAAAGAAACAACCCTCCCAACCACCAAGATATAATGGAGAACATTCTCGGAATCCAGAGCCGTTCAGCCCCGGCAAATCGGTATGCCAGGGCAGTCAGATGTTCCATGATGGGCGGTTCCTTGATATGAGTCATCTTCTCATTGACTTGTGCGACTTTCCTTTGCCACTCGGGGACCGAATCGCAATACTCGAAATAGTATGCCCTGGCGAGTATTAACGACCAGCCCTGGCGCATCGGGTGAAAATCCAAAGGTGGCTGCGTGAGCCGGTAGCATCTTAGGCCGAAAGCGGCTATGAATAAAGAAAACCCCACCACGAAATACCCAAAACGTTTTTGTGGTTCGCCACTTGCTGTGTCAGGGTTTTGAATCAACGCCCATGTTCCTTTCAATTGTATGCGGTTCATCATCGGTGAAAGTTTCAGGTACGAAAAACCTTACTTCTTTCAAGTCATAACAACGATGTCTTCCGAGGAAGAACCGGTCCGGCCGCCTTGTGAGCAATAACTGTATGACAAAAGCCCCTGAAAATCAAGGCCAATGACAGTTTGCGGCTAATCATGGGTGCATCTGTAGTGTAGGTGGATTTTTACAAGACGGCGAAATTTATAATAAGGCTTATGGCGCCCTTTCAGGGCTTAAAATGAATATCCTGCTCTATCCCCAGGGCTTGCGCCCTGGGCTATATTATGGCGCCCGTTCAGGGCTTATGAGGTTATGAATTTTTTTTACCTACAAACGACAGATGCACCCGCTAATCATTGATGGACCAAAAAGTTGTTATATTGCTTTAGAAATATTATAATGGCCATAGATTACCCGGGAAGTGCTGCAAATTGCGGAGTATTTGAGTATGGCTTTGAAGCAAAAAAAGGTTGGAGAGCCGAACCGCCGGGAGATACTGAAATACGGCCTTTACGGTAGTTTGGCTCCGGGCCTGGCTTCGGCTCTTTGGTTAAGCGGATGCAGGGCCGAACGTTACAAAAAAAGACCCTGGGTTTTGCTCGTTTCGGTCGATACACTCAGAGCCGACCATCTGAGTTGTTACGGTTATCACAGGAACACATCCGGCGCAATAGACCGATTTGCCGAAAACGCACTGCTGTTCAAAAATTGTCTCTCTCACGCCCCTATAACAGGCTCAAGTTGTGCCAGCATCTTAAGCGGACAGTTGCCTCACGAAGTAAAAGTGGTTGGCAATAACTCACCACCGAATAAGCCTAAGATGCTGGCGGAGATTTTAAGGTCGGTGGGATACAAAACTATGGCAGTGGTGAGTAACTACGTATTACGCAAAGGCATCGGCTGGGAACAGGGCTTTAAAATATACGATGCTTCTTTCGGTGACCGTGAGCAGGTCAGGCGGACTCCGGAGAGGATAGCAGAGCACACAACCGACAGAGCCGTCGAACTTCTCAGCAAATTTCAAGACGAGCAGGTTTTTATGTGGGTCCATTACCAGGACCCGCACGGGCCTTACACACCACCAGAAAGATTTTGTCGGATGTTTCTGGACCATGGTAAAACGGCTGTCAATCTCAAGTTGAATAAAACGTCGAGCGGCCAGGGTGGGATTCCGCGCTACCAGAAACTGGCCGGGAACACCGACCTGCACTATTACATCTCGCAATATGACGGCGAGATTCGCTATTTTGATGACCATTTTAATCGTCTGCTCGAGGCCTTAAAGAAAATGGGCAAATTCGAACGCTCGCTCATCATCTTCACATCCGACCACGGCGAGGGCATGGGAGAGCACGATTACTATTTTGCCCACGGCGATAACCTTTATAATATTCTGACTCATGTGCCCCTTATCATAAAGTTCGGACGCGAGCTGACCGGCATAAGAAAGGATTTCGTTCAGCATATCGACATCGTTCCAACGGTATTAAAGATCCTTGGAATAGAGACGAAATACCGGTTTCGAGGAGATGACCTGCGACGGGAAAGTTCAACCGAACGGGAAATTTTCGCGGAAATGATATCATCAACCAATAAGTATGAAACTAAGACGTCTATAGTTCTGGGGGGCTTGAAGTTGATTCATACCCCTGTCTATAAGCAGTATGAGTTGTTTAACCTGATTGATGACCCTTACGAGGAACGTAACCTGATTGACGACCCGAAATACCGACAGCGCAGTGATGACCTTACGGCAAGATTAAACAGGATTCCCAAGGGCCGGCTTCTGGAACTTCGCAAGGGCAGCAAAAGGCGGAAAATTACTAACGAGGTTAAAGAAAAACTCAAATCGTTGGGCTACGTACAATAGTTTGTCCCTGTCTGCAACCTGAATCTAATGGGCGTTACAGGACTCGAACCTGTGACCTCACGGGTGTGATCCGTGCGCTCTAGCCAACTGAGCTAAACGCCCGTGCCGAGCCGTATTAAGACCCGAAGGCGTTTATTTTGTCAAGCAAATTATTTAGAATCAAATCCTTTTTAACTTTTTGCTTCAAAGTGGTTTTGATGTTGGTCCTTGGCGAAGGGCTTATCGAATTGCTTAAGAAATACGATATAAAGTAAGCTCCCGAACCGCTTCGGTTTGTTTATAATTTATCCCTTCTACACCAAAAATATCAGAAAACGGGCGTTATTTTAACCGAATTTCCGAAAAATCTGACGATTTTTTGGATTTTATTTTGACCGCTAAATCTGCGTTTTGGGGTCTTAAAAGGCAAAAATTTCCCTGCAAACCAGGTTTTTCACCGAAAATTCAATTTTTATCGGCCTTTTGGCTTGACAGAACACCTGTTTGATGATATATTCAATATGTGCCTGGAGGAGGTTTCGGAGGAGGTACCGCAGATGTATCTCCGTATCCTCTTTCTGAACTCCCTCTTGCGCTTTTTATGACACGGACGTGTTATGGAGAAGGAAAGATGATAAGAAACACGACAGTTGTAATAATTGCAGCAGTTATGTGTTGTATCAGTACGACTGTGTGGGGGGAAATCTATTTTGAGAATGAAAGCGATCCCTGCGGTTGTTTTGTAGATGACCTGGATATCTATGATGGGGATTATTATTGGTATGTAGATGCCGATGAAACATCGGTAGTTGACATATTTGGGGGGACGGTCGATGAATTCGCTCCCTTTGGTTTCAGCACGGCCAATATCAGTGGCGGCCAGACCAAAGTTCTGGATGCATTACAAACCAGCAGAGTTAATATTACCGGCGGTGAAGTGCTGGATTTGTCCGCCTCGGGCCAGAGTATGGTCAGTATCATCGGCGGCGAGGTGGATTGGTTGTACGTATCTGACGGCAGCGAAGCAACTGTAGTCAACGGACAGGTGGGCTATCTTTGGGCTGAAGGGCTCAGCACCGTTGATATTACAGGATATGATATCTCGTATGAGCCTTATTTTTCTTATGACAATACGCGAGAGGCATGGGAGGGTCTGTTAACGGGATACTGGCAGGGCTCCGAATCGACTCCCTTCAGCATAATCACGTGGGATGAGGGCACATATGACCAAATTGTTCTGCACGACCTGGGCCCATTGCCCGGTTTGCCGGAACCAGCGACGCTTTTGCTGCTTGGATGTGGCATGCTGGTACTGAGAAAAAGGGGATAATCCGGGGTATGTTACGGAAAATGGAGGTGGAACTCTGGTAGCAAATGGTGATACGATTGCTCATGGGCTTGTTTCTACCCCCGTCATAGTTAATCTAACCGTCTCAGACGCTAATCATATCGTTGCAGTCACCACGAAAGACGGTACGAACATAACTGTTGGCCTAAAAGATAACGCCGGCAACAGTATTAATACGCCTGAACTGGTCTATTGGTATGCGGCATGTCAATAGGAACGATGTGCGAAAAAACGTATTCCTGCGTGATGGTTTGCCGGGCTCTGTTGAGATGGAACTACATCACCTTCCCAATACCCCCGCACCGATTGTATTACCGTATACCGATTGTATTACCGTATCATGTTACCTATTACGGGATTTATCGAACCCTTGGCTTTGATGAACTTTGTAAAGTAATCAGAGATTTCAAACAACAAAGGCAGTGGGTCCTGAAAAGTGAAATCGTCGTGATAGCATGTTCTCTCGGGAATAATAAGCCTCAGGGCCTCTTTTAACCTGTCTCGCTTAATAAGTTCTACAAATGCCAGACAATCACCGATTAGCCACCTACACTTTACCTTCCGGCTTTTTGATTCAATTAAATCAGGCTCGTATTCGCCTATAGCTGTAAGGTACCACAGATATGGGAAATCGATACCGGAAAATAAAGCTAATGCCAAGGCACCCCAAAGTCTCGGATTGATTTCTATCAATTTGAACTCGCCGTTTTTATCTGCGACAAAATCCAGATGTGCAACGCCGTGCCATTTTAACTTATCCATTATTGAGACGGCCTTAGATATTAGCTGATGGTTATCATAAGTTTCGCGCAGTGTAGAAGTGCCGAACCTGCCTTGCTCCTTACACCGTAAATACCTTTCGGCAAAAGAAGCTATACATTTCCCATTGTCATACAGTACGCATACCCCGGCAGCATCCCCCGGCAAAAACTCCTGCACGATGGGCCATCTGTCATGGAACAAGCCAAAGGTTTGAACAAGCTCTTTAAACATATCAGCCTTCTCATCCTTACCGTGCACTATACGAACACCCTTAGCACTATTTCCTGTTCTTGCTTTTATAACTAAGGGATAAGTAGTGGTCCCGGTCATCTCCTTTAATTGAGCCAGTGAAGCAACCTCGGTAGTACAAGGCACGGGACATCCGGTTCCCCGGGCGATGTCAAGAACAGCAAATTTATCTTCAGCTATTTTGTAACTATCCCATTTCGGCAGGGCAACGCTTACACCCGAAGGCAGGTCGTCTCTGCGTCTGCTGAATATCCCCACGTCCTCATGGCCGGGCAGCAAAACTTTGGCCCCGGTCTTCTTCAGGGCCTCACAGGTCAACTCAAAATACTTCTTCGGCTCAACAAAGAAATCAGGCAGCCTGGTGAACGACTTGCAGTATCTCGAAAATCGTGACATGGCTAATGGCGAAGCATCGCCAACATGGACATCTATGCCTCGCCGTCCTAAGGACAATAACACCGCATAGGAACTTCGGCACCAGCCGTATGTTACAAATGCGGAAGGTTTACTAATATTCTTCGCTTTTTTTGTATTTGAAACCATACTTTACAGCCTCGCAGACCTTGCAAAGTATTTTAAAACATCCGTAAAAGCCACCCTCTGTTATCCGGATAACACTTCGCAACTTTTTCTAATCTCCTCCTGCTTTAAAACCGCCCCCACATTATCCAAAAAGCTGTTGGCCCTTTTATCACAAAGTAACCCCACCATATTTCTAAAAGGATATGCCGTTTTAACCATCACCTTAAATCCGCCCTTGTATGCCACATTAAGAATCGCGTATTCCTTTACAAAACCAAATACCCTCATCAGATGCTTTTGAATGTTGGTTTTATGATGAATACTTCGAGAGCCGTCCAAAACATAATCCATCTTTTTTGTATTCAGGTAATAATCCAAAATTCCATCGAGAAGTCCGTAGCTTGAATACTTTCTCAGAAAGGCCGGTACATGCCTGATATTAGATAACCAAACGGCATTGTTTTGAATATAGTTCTCAGAATAACTCACCAGAATATCTTTATGAAAACATCCGATATATTCCAAGATACCCGGTAATTTATGTGCGGTCTCGGCCCGATTTTTTAATACTTGCTGCGACTCCACATAAACTTTCCCCTTGTAGCGGATAGTTGCCAATTGAGCAACTTTAGGGCATTCAGAGGCGACTTCATCGCAGGTTAAAGGGCGCACCGTATAAAACTTCTTCCCCTGTCTAATCATCCAGCGTTTCTTTTTGTCCTTAATATGCCCAATATCCCAAGGCCCTCTCTTAAGAACATACCACCATGCGCTGCTCTGCTTTCTTCCAAATTCTCTATCCCATCTGGCAAAAGGCCGGCCTGATACTTTTAACACTTTCTTTGCTACTTCTGTGGATATCTGGGGAATACAGTGTGGTAAGTAGGCTGGTATCATAAAGCCTTGATATTCATACCAATCAATACCTCCAACCGTAACCACATAATTACCCGAATCCTTCAAAAACCGGGCATATTTATTTTCACAAGTTTCCGCTGTCATCTATAAAAATCCCTTGCAGCGATAATAGTACTCTCAAGAGCCTAATCAGTTCTGGGAAACAATTTTCACCATTTCTTCCAAATTGTGCATGTTCAATCCCGGCCCGGTCGGTAAATGTACCAGTTGCCTTATCATTTTCTCTGCTCTTGGGCAGCTTCCGGGGTAATAATCAACTTTGACTAAGTCATCTTTCTGTAATGGATGTACCGGGCTTATGTACCAACCTGCTATATCAAGTTTACGTTTGCGAGCCTGGTTTAATATCTCCGATTTTTGGCTTACCAGTATTGGGTATCTTAACATCGTAATGTCAGCCTTAGCGGGCTTGGGCCAATGAGCCAGTCCGGCTTTACTAAAATACTCTTCAATCAATCCGGTATTTTGCCGACGAACTTCCTGAAGCCTGGACCAGTTTTCAATCTGTTTTAAACCTGCCCTGGCTGTCATCTTCCCAAGTAACCTAACGTATCCCTGATAAAGATAAAAGTTGTTTTCGAACTCGAATGCCTCTTTAATGATACCCACTTTCCTTAGTTGCCCTATTATACATCGCAGGTGTCTCTCCAATTTCAAGCTATTCAGAAATGAATATACCTGCCTTTGACATTCTAAGATAAGTTCCGACTTTACAATCGCAGGCGATGCAAGGTTCGCTGTCTGGCGATCTACTTCGTCAAGAAGTTCTTCGGAGTTTATGGTCAATATCCCGCCTTGTCCGGTTGTGTAAGGTTTACCCCACTCCGAACTATATATCGCTCCTCTCCCAAAGCTCCCTAACGCTCGGCCATCCCAAGAGCAACCTAAAGAATGAGCGCAATCCTCTACTACTGCTGCCCCGATTTTACTGCAAGCCGATAAAAGTTGCTCTAATCGTCCGGGGATTCCAAATGTATGCTGTAGTATTACCACCTTCAGGGAATCCTTTTTTTGACGAAGAACTTCTTGTGGCTCTACACACAAGTGTTCATCCACATCCAAATAGACTGGTATTGCACCACAAACCTTAACTGCCTCTACAACACTGAGGCAGGTGAAACCGCATACACCTACTTTATCTCCTTCGTTCACTCCAAGTGCTCTTAACAATACCACCAAAGCATGGCGACCAAGCCCAAAAGCTCTTGCTCCTGCAACTCCTACTAACTTTCTAAATGCCTCTTCGTACTCTCTTCGCCATTGATTTTCCATGCTTGTCAATCCACCGGTCCGTATTTTTCAAACAGAGAATCCAATGCCACGGCAATTTTATTTGTTTCTTCATCCTGCTCTCGTGTAGCATGACGAACTTGAAAAGATACCGGTATTTTCACATCTTTCCTACAATCGAAAGAGATACCTCTATCAGAGAGATACCTCATAAGTTCTTCCACAAAATATTGAGGATGACGACAGATTTGGTAGTAATCGGTTTCCAGAATGATATCCGGGAATCGTACCTTCATTTCATCAATCCTGCGATTAATGAAATATGCCTGTCGAGCAACCTTTTCATAAGGTGTCTCTCCCGGTTCCGACGAGGATTCTTTTGGTGTAGCGGAAAATATTTGAACAAACGTGCCGTCATTTTTCCTCATCCCCATTAACATCGAACGAGCCGCAGAAAGCATATCTCTTTTCACGAAAACAAATAAGCACTTATCAAAAATGGAAACAAGCTCTTCCAAATAAAAGGCATGAGCCTGAAAACCCGCAAGAAACGGCCGGCCGTCTGCCTTGTAAATCGCATTCATCAACTTTATAAATCTTTGTAAACGTTCCTTGTTGGGTTTCGGCTCGGTCTCAATCAGATGCTGATCACACCAATAATGCCAGAAATAATAAGCTTGAGCCGGACCGTTTAATCCGGCAACAAAACCAAAGTCTGAACGGTAATCTGAAATATATGGACGAGTAATCCACTTTGATATCCAGTATCCAAGCAAAGGGGTGCGGTAAAAAAGATAATGAAGATTGCTAATCAGCATCCCATCTATTACCTGTGTCATAAGTTGAAAGGTAACTGTGGTTCCGCTTCGTGGAATACCGCAAACTGCGATAAAAGGCATATGGATTTTATTATCATCCGGTTCATGTCGAAGGAACATTGACTCAATAGACCTGCAAACACCAATGTCCATTTTCTGGAATAGGTAGCCTAATTTCTTTTGCAACGAGCCCATTGCTAATATATGACTCCTCTCAAAACACCTTATTTCCGATCAATCCAGACAGCAATCCACTTGTCAGAGATGACTTTCGAATTCCAGCCGAGTCGTTCCGCGAAAAGCTTCCTGCTCGCTATGTTACCAGTTGTAATCCCTCCGCCGCGCACTCGAGCCACACCTCTTTCGAAGAACTGACTCGTCAAGTAATTGGCAAGCCGTATAGCATTACCTCCTCCCCGAAAATCAGGATGTACCGCTATCGGCATAAAAAATCCAACCGGACCATCGGGGGATGAACCCTCCGCTCCAGCAAACCTCTTTGCTTTTTTTTCTTTGAACATCGCAGGAATGCTTTTTATGTGAGAAAAAACCACCTTTCGTATCGTAGCACTTGTCAAACATCCAAAAAAGACATACCAGCAAAGTGGAAAAAAGTTGTGCAGCACAAATCGTCTTTGGACACCGGGCTTGAGCGTTCCTGCGGCAAAACCGCCGATACGCCCTGTGCATGGTTCGACCAGGACCGCACCAAGGCTTTCCGATTCCTTAACAAATAATTCGTAATATCGTTTTACGATTCTACGGTCTAACACAGAAAAAATAGAAACAGAAGCAGGGAAACAACACCTGTGAACATCTACAACTCCATCCACATCGTCAAGCGTCATCTCCCGTACTCGGAGCTGTCCTGTCATCTCTATCATTTTATCTTCCGATGACAAAACAGACATTTGTTGTTGCTGTGCCACCGATATTCAGAGTGGCTACCTTTTTAGCATCGGGAACCTGGTAATCTTGGGCTGTTTCAGTAACTTGCTTGTATGCGTCAAGCAATTGTCGTGCTCCCGTCGCACCCACGGGATGCCCACAGCCGATAAGCCCGCCGGAGGGATTTATGGGGAGCCTGCCGCCCATCTCCATCACACCATCATCTATTGCTTCAAAAGATCGGCCCGGCTCAGTCAGCCCGAAATGATCTATCGCCATATATTCTGAGGTCGTAAAGCAATCGTGGGTTTCTATGACATCAAGGTCCCAGCAATCTGTAATGTGGGCCCGTCGGTATGCATCCAATATCGCCTGGCGAGTATGAGGCAACACGTATTCATCCCGGGCAGAGTCGGCCACCTTTTGGGCAAATTCAATCGGGGCCGTCGTATGGCCCCAGCCTAAGATTTTCGGAATCCGGTCGATATCAAGATTTCTTTTTTTAGCATATTCGCGAGCAAAGTCAGCCGAAGCGAGATACAAACAAACCGCGCCATCGGTTACCTGGGAGCAGTCGGTAACCTTGATTCTGCCGCCGATTGTCGTATTGTACTTACCCGGTGTATTTGCATGTTCGAAATTCATGAACCAGTCGCGCGTTTGAGCGTTGGGATTGTTTCTGGCGTTGCTGTAATTGATATCGGAAATCTTAGCTAAGTATTTATCGTCGAGTCCATATCTCTTGTCATACTCATCTCCCAATTTACCGAAAAGCTTAGGAAAAGGAAACTCTATGCCCTTACATTCTTTTTCATACCAGGCAGCAGTACCCAAAAACTCTCCCCCCCTGGCTGGGCTGGCGGTCTTCATCTGCTCAACACCGACAACGCATATTAAATCGTAGATTCCAGCTTGTATATAAGCTATAGCCGACAAGACCGCTACAGCGCTGGCGGAACAGGCTGTTTCGAAACGCATCGTCGGCAGTCCCTTAAAGCATGGGTCGAAGTCAACAAAGAATGCGCCCAGATGGCCTTGCATACAATAAAGCTCTGCAGCGAAATTGCCTACAAATGCCGCATCTATTTGGCCCGGTTCTATGCCTGTTGCCACAATGCTGCCTTCATAAGCCTCGCGCATCATAGCGGCGATATGCTTATTCTCCCTGCCCCAGTTTCTGGCAAAATCAGTTTGATAGCCGCCTAATATAAATACCTGCTTATTATTCACTTATTATCCTCTATCACATTCATCGAGCTGGAAAATACTTGCCGGCATCAAGCATCCGGTCTTTTCGTTCATCGGCATTTCTCAACGCATCCGGTATCTCAAACTCTTTGGTTTCCAGCAGCTTGATGACATATTCCTTGCCGCCTAACATACTCACAATCACACTGGGAGAAGCCCAGTTGAATCCATACGACATCACCCTGTCAATTCCATCTATGCCGGAATCATCATCGGTAACTTCACCTACACGCGAATAAGAGTAAACTATGTACACACAAAGGATGTCCTTTACTATCTCAGCTTCTCTGCCGGTAGCCGTCTTTATTGTCTCGAATGCCTCGCGGTATCTTCCCATGTGTATCAGGTGTTTGGCCTTCTCAACAAAGCCCACGTGCGGCTCTATGGCAGGGGCATACTCACAGGTGGCCGGGTCAAGAAATGTAAACTTTCCACTTTCAAGTTTTTTGTAGAAGCCACCTTTGTCGGGAGTCTTGTTGCCGAGTGAACCGTTTTGAATCATTTTGTCGATATACCCCGGCGGAACAAGGCTGTGATGCATCTCATCTTTGGTGTTGTTATACAAACTCTCAATAATGGCTTTGTGAATATCCAACCCGACCAGATCAATTGTCGCCAAAGGCGGCATCTGTCTTCCCGTATAAGGCCCGATGAGATAATCCATCATCTCGGTGCCATAGACAGCCGCCAACGCCGTAATCCGATTAAGAAGCAAAAAGGCGATCCTGTTGCCTGCAAATCCTGCAACGTTTTTGACCGGAATAACGACGCGGCGAAGCCGGCGCTTAAGGAAATCCGTCATAAAATCAACTACTTCTGGGTCGGTTTCGGATTGTCCTGTAATCTCACAAGCCAACATCTTGCCTGGAGGATTATAAAAATGCGTGGAGAGGAAGTTCTTCCTGAAATTGTCGGACCTGCCCTTCGGCAGAATTTCCAGAGGCAGACTCGACGTTACGGAACTGACTATGGCCTCCGGCCTCTTGTGTCCGTCTATCATCTCATACATCTTTTGCTTTATTGCAAGGTCTTCGCTGACACACTCAATAATCCAGTCGGCTTCTTTCAGGGCATCTTCAAACAGACTGTCATAATCACCACATACAATATTTCTGCTTATTACCTCGGAGCGCGCTTGGGCAATCGCCCTTTGCAGACCGCGTCTTGCGCCTTCAACCGACCGGCTTAAAAAATAAACCTTTATCCCCTGCTGAGCAAGAAGACCGCCCACCAAACTGCCTATGGTCCCACCGGAACCGAGCACAACAACATTACTTATATCGTCAATCATGCAAAAAATGTCCTTGAACACCTGCCGCGGTTATTTCTCTGGAACACGTCGGACTTTCAGTGAACCGCCATAATTCCGACCAGCAACAACAAAAGTTGACGAGTCCGGTGAGAACGCTAAATTATTAAGTCCCCTACAACCTCCCACTACACCAAGTCGTTCGCCCGTTCTTGAATCCCAGAAATAGACTTTATTACCGGGGTTTACACCTGCTGCCACCACAAGTCCATCAGGACTTACCTCGGCACAGGTAACACGCTGCTCATTAAACGAAGCCGTCAGTTGCTCCTGATCAATAAGCAACTGACTTGCTACCCTTCCGGAAGTCGTTTCAAAACTATACAAATACCTGCCCTCTCCACCGGCATATACCACCTCACCATTTGGCGAAAAAGCAACATCTGTAAAATCCTTTGATGTCTCAACAACCTTCTCCCAAACTATCCTTCTCTCTGTGACATCAAATAAACCAATCCAGGCAAAGTCGTTTGCCTGCCCAACTACGGCAATAAAAAGCCCATCGTCGGAAACATCCAACTCGTACAGGATTAACGTGTTATCTTTTTTGTCTATCGTTGTAACAGGAACAAGTTTTTCAAGACCGGGCGAGAGCATTTCAAAGCGAAAACGTTTGCTATTGCTGGCACCCCGACTTTGACCGTTGTTCTCCATAAGTGCAATAGCAACAAACCTGCTTCCTCCGCCTATACCCAAAAGCTCACATTGCCAAGCGTTGTCAAACAGAAGTCTCTTGTGGTTTTTACCTTTTTCGAAATCGTTAATAAAAAGGTCACTCGATATTCCAGATGTAGCCAAAATGAGCTTTTCACCAGGCAGCCAAAGTACTTTGGTGGCTTTCACAGCCTTCGTTCTTGGTTTATCACCTAAACCGGCCCAATCCCAGACCCAAACCTCATTAGCCATAGAAATCGCTATAAGCGCTTCCTCAGCGGTATACAACTTCTTGATACCAGTAGCTGGTGCTTGCAGCTCCTGCTCAAGCGCAGATCGATAGTTGGCAACAAACATTATAATAACAACCAAAACAAAGCCTGCAATAAATAGAAAAATTGGCGAACACTTTTTTTTGTTAATATTACTCACATCACTCACCAATGCGAGACAGCTTATCCATGGAGAGACCATCCGGCATTACGGTTCGACCTTTTCTTTACAAAAATCTGCGATACCAGAATGCAGCGTTAGATCAACATTGTGAAGCTTGGCACCTTTCCAATCATATAAATATGTCTTGTACTTATTATTCTCGAAATATAAATTGCCATGGACTTCGTACAGAGCCTTCCCACCTTTTTCTATTGCACCATAGGTGGAAATAGCAGGCCGATTCTTATTATCAAATACCTGACAATTAATAAACTTAACTCCTCCAGGACACGATATTCCATCATCAGATGACGAGGCTATCCCGATTATTATGTTCCTGGAACCTGAGCCTATATTTCTCCATATACAGTTTTCAAAAGAAATATCCGCTTTCTGAGACGACTTCTTATATATAGATGCACCCAATGAACCCGTGCCATCTACGGTAACATTTTTAAATTTAATGTAGCCACCCGGTCCATCTTCAAATATTCGGGTTATACTAATACCTATACTTCCACAATTTATTATATTAATATTCTCAAAAACAAAGTCCACATCGTATGGATAAAACTTCGGCTTTGTGAAATCTGCTTTAAGTCTCCTAAGCGCTACTGCCAAACCAGAGCCTCTACCATCTTTAATTGTGATGTAGCGCACATTAATGCCGGTTAGCTGCTGAAAGTTCTTATCTGGTTCAAAAGAAATCCCTATATGTGGATTATTCAAGAATCTGCAGCCATCAATAGTTAAGCCATCCGCACTTGCCACTTGTATTCCGTTGCGCATAACATTAGTACAGATTATATCTTTAATAAAAATATTTCTTGAAGGGGTTAAATAATCGGGCCCGCTGCTACCAATAAAAATTCCATCGCCGCCTGTATTTTTAATAATTAATCCCTGTATTATTATATTATTGCAACTAAAAATTCCAATACCATGCTTCTGCCCGTTATTATCAACAAGATATTTTCCATACTCATGCTTGTTCATCTGCAGTACAGTATTATCACCATCGACAATTATATTGCTTCTACGTTTGAGAACGAAAAGACGATCGCTATAACTACTAAACTGTCTTGGTTCTATAATATTACTATTACTAATAGCTAATATTGACACATCTTTTTCAAAAACAATCTTCAGATTATCATTATTAAAGACTACAGGCCCCGTTATATAGGTACCCCTGGATACATGAACAATATCATAATTGTCGGGCTTGCCTCCATCAGCCTCGTCGATTGCCTTCTGAATAGTTGCAAAAGGCAATTTCAAAGATCCATCGTTTTTATCATTACCTTCGGGATCTACGTAGTACACCACCGCCCAAGTTGGTTCGCCGGTTGAAATCAAAAACCCTATAACTATCGTAATGATCGATATATGCACCAAAACTTTCAATTTTCTGCCCTTTGAATGTTCGAGTGGGAAATTGTTTTGGTTGCCACATTATTTACAACTTTAAGGGCTTGCACGCATAACTTCTCTTTATCAAACTCTTCCTCCGCAAGCGCTCTTGCATTACTACCCATATCCGCCAGTTTTTCTTTATTATGCCTGAACCATAAGACCTTTTCCACAAATTCCTCAATGTTATATTGTCTGCATCCGAATCCTGCATTGTTGGCTTCAAGCACATCCCTTTGCCAGCCACTGTAATTCAGCAAAACAGGATTTCCTGCGCTCAAAGCGTCAAAAAACTTGTTAGCAGAATTATGCTCCAATATCGGGTAATCGGCAAAAATCACCAATGATACATCGGCGGCCGCCAGGAAGGGTGGTAGTTGTTTCTTCAATACCTTCGTCAAGATTTGTACATTCGTCAAGCCAAATTTTTCGACGCTATCTCGCAAAACCTGCTCCTTATTACCGCGTCCTATGAGAACAAACAATATATCTCTATGGTCCTTTAGCCTAAGAGCGGCATCAATCACAAAGTCAAGAGAATTCAGGGTCCCCATAGTCCCCGCATGCAGAAAAACTGTCTTGCCACACCAACCCTGCTCCTTACGAACTTTCGAGCCATCGATGTCCGGTCTATAGAGATGTGTCTCGCAGAAGTTTGGAATAACCGTTATTGGAGTTTCCTTCAGCTTGTTTTTGACAATTACATCCCTCACACCATCCGCCATTCCCGGAGAGCATGCAATAATAGAACTGCTGAACCGATAAATTGTCTTCTCCAGCCAAAGGAGCAGTTTAATCATGATTTTATTTTTTAATATCCCCACTTCTATAGGTATCTCAGGCCATTGGTCCGTTACTTCGAACACGAAGGGCACTCTTTTGATAATCCTTGACAAAATCGCAGGGATTCCAACAGTTAATGGAGAGCTACGTGCATATACAAGGTCAATCTTCCTTACGCATAAAGTGACTATCACTGACGTTAATAAAAACATAAACCAGGCTAAGTAGCGTCTTTTTACGTCCATTACCTGACTATACGGTATATTAAATGCAAGTACATTAATTCCATCCACGTTAAATCGTTTTAAGAATCTGCCTCTTGCATTTTCCAGGTCGTTCGGCTCAAGCTTGGCAGTCGTCGTTAACATTGTGACCTTATGTCCATTTTCTATCCACAACCTTGAGAAGTCATACGCCCTGGTAACTCCCATACCATGGGGCGTGGTAAAGTATTGATGGATATACAAAATATGCATATTAAATCCTCATTTTACGGTGCGCTGTGATATCTTCACATACTCTTGTGCCAACTGTTCTGCGATTTGTCGCCATGTAAACCGTGCCCGCATCAACTCACGTGAGCGCTGTCCCAACACTTTCAGTAAATCTTTCTTTTCATAGATTGACTCAATCGTTTCAGCAATCGATTCTGGATTAGGCTCTGTCACCCAGCCACCTCCTTCACGGACCACATCGGCCATATTGGTTTGTGGTGTTACTAAACATGGACACCCTAATGACATCGCCTCCATGACGGCCATTGGTATCCCCTCAGTACGAGAAGTGTGAACAAAAACATCACAGGCAAGAAAATGTCGCCATTTATCATCATCGTACTTCGGTCCAAGATACTTTACAACATCATTAAGACCGCACGATTCCACGGTTGAATTAAAACGCTGCTCGTCTTTTTTTGTATGGAACGGCCCCACTACAAACAACCTGCAACTAAAACTATTAGACCGTGATTTCAACTCTGACAAAGCCTTAAATAGCAAATCGAAACCCTTCACATATACGTCAACACGTCCAACAAAACCCAGCATTAAATCGGTCTTGTTGGAGAAACTTCCTAACTTCGCAGGTTTCAGCTTCTCTTCAATATTGAATAAACGCTCATCTACACCATTGCATACAATGAACATTCGCTCCACTGAAAAACGTGATCGGATCTCTTCGGCTTCTTTATAACATAAGGCGTGTATAGCTTCGGCGTGTTTAATATAGGATCTAAAGAACAGTATATTCGCAACAGTTTTCTTGGTCTTCCTTATGCTTTGGGCAACCTTTCTCATCCCTCCATGTGCTGTAATTATATATGGCCAGCCGGCTCGCCCGCATCGCCGAGCCAACGCTATATTAAAGGGAACGTATGTACTGTGAAAATGTACGATATCAGGGGTTCCAAACTCTTTACGTATCCGGGAAATCCAATCCCGAGAGATGAACCAAGGATTACGGTGCCGCTTGCGAAGACCACTTAGCATACAGACACCAGACCATTGTTTTTTAGAGACACCTTGCGATACTGGCAATGATGATAGCAATCCTACTTCGAGACCAATTTCGGCCTGTGACAAAGCAAAGCCACGAATGCTCTGAGTCAGACCGGTCGCTCCATCATTCATCTTTACCGGACCTATGTGGAGTATCCTCATATTTTTCGTGTCATAAAAGGTTTTTATTTGAAACGAAACCAGAAAGAAATGGCAACAACCAAAAACTGAAACTCAGCCAACAGTAACATAGTCCTCAGAATATAATTCTGATGTACTGTCATAGTCAGTTCCGGTGATAGATAGTTGGTCGTAACCAGCCTCGATCATCTGTGCCTGCCTTGCCAGGAGTAAGCACAGCAATATTGGTATCCAAAAGTATTTAGTATAGTGCATTGTGTGAGCAGCAGAGAAAACTAACGTTGTTATAAATATAATCGCAGCGGGTACTCCGAGACGGGTAATTTTTATCTGTCTGACATTTCTAAACCATACCCAGAGCATACCGTAAAAAGTCATAGCCCCAAGTATGCCAAGCTCAAGAATGGGTGCAATCAAAGAACTGTGAACTGGCTTAAACTCGCCTGAATACTCCTGCTGGGCAAACTCAGTATTAGCTACCCCTACGCCGATAATTGCATTTCGGTCTATATAGGCAGCAAATGCGGATTTCCAAATATACATCCGTCCGGTAGCCTTTGATTCTTCTCCCCCAACACCGACAAAGGCTTCCAATCGTTCCTGACTCTGCTCAGGCAGAATATTCATGTTCAGAATAAATAAGACGGTCACTCCAATAAATGCAACAGCTAATACTGTAACCAGGATCTTTTTGCCCCACTCTCGCCCTTTAACCATAAATCCCGCCACCGCGCAAGCAATACCAAGACTGCCCACTCCTGCCCTTGAGCCTGTCTTCATCATTCCAGCCAATAGGAAAATACCACAAATAATACAAATCAAATAATTTATTCTTCTTTTAGCCAGTCCCCACAAAGCCGGTATTGCAGAAATTGGAAGAGTCATACCAAGTGCAGTTGTAATAGGATTTATGTCTTGTGACAAAGTACCCCTGAGATACTTTGTCGTACCAATACCACCTGCACCCATTCCAGCCAACATGCCTACAGCAGCCACCGTACTTCCGACGACCAACCAGAACAATGCACTATAAATTCGCTCTGGCGTATCGAGAACTTTCATTCCGACCACTACGATAAAAGCCAAAACGACCATTTGGAGGCAATGTTTAACTGCCACGAATATATTTATGGCAAATGGTGACGTGAGAAGTCCAAGTAATGCAAATGCTACAGAAAAAAATACCAGGCCTTTAGCTCTACCCAAAGACATTTTTGCCCTGGCCATATGGAGAACATAAGAGAACAAGACGACAAAGGCTAACGCCTTGCCCACAGTAAATCCTCTCAGTTCAAACTTCTTGAGAAACACACCATCCCATGCCTGCCATGCAAAAAAAATGTATATAGCTATTTGCGGAGAAACAAGCATGGAACAAAGAATGTAACCGCCTAAGATAGCAACAGCAAGAATCTTCGAATCTCCCAAATACATAAAGCCTGCAAAAAGACCCACAGGAATCAGCAGTGCCCAAAATATAAAACCGGGTAAAAGGTTGGCCATGGAATCCTGTTCTTCAGCCACATATGACTGCGCCGAATCATCCAAATAGCTTGCTGTTAATGGATTTGCTTCATACATAGTTCAAGTCATTTCATTTCTTGGACGTATTCTTCCAAACTTCGCTTTGGCCTAAACAAAATCTAGCGCCACTCTTGCGTGTCCGTGCAATAAGATCGAATTGTTCCTTCGGCCGATTCGGGCGCATAATCCTTTTGCCAAGACCTGTACAACCCCAAATGAAATAATAGGACAAATAGCGTGCCCAGTTGCGTAAACTGCCAAATTCAGTTGTCTTCGCTAAACCCTTCTCTGCAAGTAATATATCCTCAAACTGCTTGGCGCCGATTTGAGCAGCGAAGTTTTCCTTAAGGTACTGCTGCGCAAACTGGCCCAGCCCCGATCGGGTTTTTTCGTCCTTCAGTAGTCTCATCAATTCCTTTGCAAGTATATCGGGGTCGCGATCTTCCTTAACATTACGTCCTGCAAAATTATAATATGCAAGGCCAGATACCTGCTCGGAACACACTGTTCCTGCATAGCCTAAATTGCCGACAACAAGCGTGCACTTACCCAAGGCCATCGCTTCAAAGGCGCCACGTCCTATTCCGATGACAATGTCGGCAGCAGATAGAAAACTTCCTACATCCCCTACATAACCAACCAATTTCGCCACCCCACGACCTGCAACATCATTTATTTCGGTTATTCTTCGCTCAATTTCCTCTCGCCTTGGTCCTTCACCTGCCAGCAGAAAACGAAAGCTTCTTTGGCTGTCTGCCATACTCTTCAGCGCCCCCAACACATTAACTATACCCGGCATTTTGCTTTTGTAGAACCGAGATAACATAACAATCTGACATACTCCTTCAGAAGGCTTATACTTCTTTATTACATCGGATCCCCGAAACTCAGCTTCTAAAGCTTCTATATCAACCCTTGCCCTTATCACAGGTATCTTTGCAGGATCGCACTTTTTGCCCCGTGCGATGATGCCTCGTGTTTCTTCGCAATTCGCTATAAAAGTGCCCGGCGAAATCTTCATGATTGGCGACCAAACCGGGCCGAGTACATAGTGCACACAAGGAACATTTTCCAGGAATAGCAACGGCACGCCCAGGAATAATGACTGGTGCAGGAACGACAGAATCACGTCATGCCGAGCTTTGCGAATTTGTTTTATTGTTTCGGTAATATTCCCAATGGAAACATTGCCAAAATGTGCAGGATCCAGCCGATTTACAGGTAGGTTGTAAAGATTGATCTTCGGCTCCACATGACTGAACATCTCGTTGACGGGACAATAAAGAGTAACTTTATGACCTCTTTCCGCTAAGGCGTTACACAAAGAAACAGTAGAATTCTGAGACCCTCCCATGCCATACACACTTGTAAATGCAGCAATGTTCAATGAATCCATGACTTATTCACCCTTCCCCTTGCTCTGAATATTTCTATCTTTATTCGAGATTAATCTCGACAACCTTGATTTATAGAAAGTAATATCATCAGCGTTAATGAAAAATAACTTTCTCAAAGAGACGTTCCAATTTTTCGAATAAAACACAGAGATGATAACAGCCATTAGTAAAGTGGAAAATGTCAAAGCAAGGGATGCTCCCACAATACCCCCATACCATGCGTTTCGAGGAATTAATACTATGCCAACTAATATATTAACTACAAGACTGGTGAGCGAAGTAATAATCGGTATGATTTGCCGAGCCCTGCCCGCAAAATCTACTGCTAATACTCTATAAATGTGCAGGAAAAGCAAGCCTGGCATTATTACCCATACGACACGCGTTGATTGCGCAAAGGCCTGGCCGTATAAAAGTGTTACCATCGTGGGTGCAGCCAACATTATTAATCCCCCCAGCACCAGAAGTATTAACAATCCGTTTCGGCATAACCGCAACGTCTGCTCATTTATTGTATTTGGATCAGAACCGGCAACACGAGGTAACAACAAGCTTGTCCAAGCCTCAGGAACCATCATCAGAAATAAGCAAAAACCTTGGCCCGTTGCAAACAATCCCACTGCCCCGGCATCTGAATAATAATTCAACAAATAAATACCGATATGGGTATTAACTCCCGCGAACAACATGAAAAGCCAATTCCGAATACCATAGTGCATTAAACGGTAAATAAGCTTGACATTCAGCGTATACTCTATGTTGACATACCTACCAGCTAAAAACAACACTACAACGCAGGCGACAACCAACTCTAAGCAAGACGATACAATGGCACCAGTAACACCAAAACGCAAGGCAATCACCAACAGTAAAATAAAACAAAACCTAACCAATCCCTGGATTATTCGACTTAAAGCACTATAGTGGACATGGAATAATGCCATATGGAACCGAGTACCGATATTCTGCCATAATACAGCTATCGTCAAAGGACAGATTGATATCAATGCCCATAAAGGAATCCCTTCCCAGTATTCTGAACTTGGTGGAATTAATAGAAATAGTAGCACCGTTGCTGCAGTGCTGCTGACAGCTCCAAAAGCCAAGGCAGAACTCAGGACTACAGAAGTTTCGTATTGCTTTCTGCCCAGGTAGTAAGATACAGCGCTACCTACCCCCATATTTGAGAATCGAAAAATGATCTGTGGTGTCGTTGCAAACAGCGCCACCAAACCCCTTCCTTCTCTGCCGAGCCACCGGGCAAGAACAATACCTGTAAGCATGGATATTGTAGTAAAGAAAGCATTGCCGAGAAGTAACAAGGCCCCTCCTGTACTAAGTGAGAATTTTCTCGGTTGAAAAGTTTCCATTGAAAAAAAACTATTTTGTAATTTTGATTGGATTGATTTTAGCCGGCACTCCGACTGCAACAGAGTCAGCAGGAACATCTTTCAGTACAACAGCATTGGCTCCAATATGTGATCCTGGACCTATCTTTATTGCACCAATAATTTTAGCTCCTGCGTAAATAGTTACAAAAGAACCTATCTGAGGGTAATCTGATGCATCTGCTTTGAAACCGACCTTGCCCCTGCCACCAAGCGCCACTTGTTGGTAAATCGTAACACCTTCTCCAATTGTTACTCCAGCACCTATTACCACGCCGTTTGGATGTGGTAATTGTAGACCTGGTCCAATACGTGATTCTGGATGAATCTCTGCCCCCGAATACTCGTAGCTAAAACGACGGATGAGAATTCTAAGAAGCTTCCAAAACGGGCGGTGAAAAAAACGGACAAGCCGATAACTAACAACAGTATTATATCCAGGGATAAATAGGAATCGAGTGGCAGCCCGCAGAACATTTATCTTTTCTCCGCGAAGATCATAAATAAAACATTGCACTATACTTTGCGGTTCAGCAATGATAATATCTTCTGAATCAACCTGCATTTTCATTATACGGTAATAGCTGCTAAAATAGTCATCAATTTCCAAACTGATCTAGTCTGACAGTTTCCCCTGACACGGTTATACACTTAATCTCGCATTGGAGCCAAACACCGACTTGTTCATAAACCTCTTGCCTCACTTTACCTATTAGTTCGATAACATCTTTCGAACTGGCATGACCAAGATTTACAATAAAGTTCGCATGCTTGGCGCTAACTTGTGCGTCGCCGACAGACCAACCTTTACATCCAGCTTCTTCTATCATTTTACCAGGAGGCCCTATCTCTTTGTAAGTTGTAGGGTCACTCAGAAAAACCGAGCCGCAGTTAGGCTCGCGCCCTGGAAATTTATTCCTCCGATTACGAAGTATCTCAAGCATCCTTCTGTGAATATCGTCAATATCCCCCCTTTGAAGCTTCAGGGATACTTCAACAACAATGTCCTTACTTTCTTGAAAGGAACTGCTTCTGTAAGAAAAATCGCAATATCTGGACGGAACCTTCACAGATTGTCCATTAAGTTTGACCACAGTAACATCCACAACCACATCACTAATACTCTGTCGTTGACTGCCTCCATTCATAACAACAAGACCACCAAGAGTACCTGGTATGCCAACAATATGCTCTATCCCCGTCAATCCAATGTCACCGACTCTCCTGGCAAGCCGACAAACAGGAACACCAGCTCCTCCTATTACATTTAAACCATCAATAAGTATATATGAAAAAGCTCCTGCAATCTTCACTATTACCCCGCGTAATCCGCCATCATCAAACAGTAGATTGGTTCCGTTGCCGATAACGACATATGGAACCTCCAATTCAGTCAAGATAAGGATTGTATCAGCAACCTGCTTCACACCCTCAGGTTCAACCAAAAGGTCGGCAGGTCCGCCAATACGCCAAGAAGACTGTGTACTCAAAGGTATGTTTTCTAAGATATTTCTGATTCCTGAACGACGGAATTTTTGAACAATCTTATCGATTCTCTCCATAAAATTCTCTAAACAGCAATGCTTCGTATATCTATGCCTAAACCTTGGCATTTTTCATCAAAGTTTTCATAGCCACGTTCAATTTGATAAATGTTATTGATCCGAGTTTTACCTTTTGCAACCAAGGCGGCGATTACCAATGAAGCCCCACACCTCAAATCTAATGCCGTCACTTCTGCTCCATGTAATTGACAGCCTCCGTTTACTACGGCACAGTTGCCAAATTGAATTATATCCATACCCATCCGTCGAAACTCACCTACATATCCAAACCGCTCAGGAAACCGCTGGTCGGTAACAGTGCTTTCACCTTTTGCCTGGCTGGCTAATGCGGCAAAAATAGGTTGCATATCGGAGTTTACTATTGGATATGGACCTGTGACTAAGTGGATAGGCTTGAGCGACGATGGTCCCTTTACGTATAAATCACCGCCCCATTCATACAATTCCACTCCAGCATTCTTTAGTAAAAATGCATCTCCTGGAATAGTAGAAAGATCAAAGCCCTTTATTCTAATCTCAGCACCACAAATGCCAGCTGCCGCAATAAATGTGACAGCTTCGTCCCATGCCTTCATTATTGTATAATCACCACCACTAAAACCCTTTACACCATCAATTTCTATACGTCGATTGTGTATTGTTATCTTTGCACCGAGCGTATTCAGAAAATTCGCAAGATCCTCGACCTCTGGCCTGGTGTGAGCATTTAGTATACTCGTATGGCCCTTTGCAAAACAGGCCGCGAGCATTATATTTTCAGTTCCACTCGTTGTAGCGATAGGTAACTCTATTTCAGCTCCAACAAGCTTATCAACGTGACCCTCAATTCTATCCTCATGCTGTGTGATACTTGCACCAAGTTTTTTTAGCCCCTCGAGATGTAAGTCAAATTTGCGATCTCCGAGCTTACACCCTCCGGGAATACCAATACTTACTTTTCCTTTCCGTCCCAACAGCAGCCCAAGCAATAGAAGTGAATAGCGAATGCGTAAGGCCAATTCAGAAGATAGTTGCCATTCGGTTAAAACCGTATCTTCGATGTGCAATGAGGAACCATCTACATGAAATTTTGCACCCATAGCCTGAAATATTTCTAATAAAGCCTTCACGTCTTTAAGATTATTCGGCAAACCACGTAATGTTACAGGTTCGTCTGCAGCAAATGCTGCCACAATGATAGGAAGAGCGGCATTCTTCGCTCCGCTAAGCTCCACGGTTCCATGAAGTGAACACGGACCATGTATTTCATAACATTTCATCTTTATGCTATCCTAATCATAAGTTAGCTTGCTTTCTTCAACCAAACTCAATACCTTCAAAAGATACACCCCAATTTTGTCGCAAAAGAGGCCGTTATTGTCATTCTAAACCTTTCAAATTACCTATCTAACTCAAACTGCACTATCTCAAATGTCAAATTATTATAGACTCCGTCCTTGTCGGGTGCGACTTAGCGCCAAACTCGCAGACATCAGATCTACTACAAAGGCTGGTTTCGAGAATTATACCGCCGCTTTGTCGCCCCTGCGAAAGCAAATGGCTACGACCTAAAAACTGGATTCCTGCTTCCCGCCCCTGCCTCCGCAGGGGTGACATTCCTTTGCGGGGGCAAGCTTCTCAGGAATGACAAAATAATGTTTCCGCAACATGAACAAATTAAGCACATCACCTATCATCTCTACTAACATTTACATCTATCGCTAATGGGGCAGATATTTTATGGCCAAGGCGGACGGCCTGAAGCCTTTGCAACTCATGCAACGCCTTATAGAGTGTGCGGTCAATATGGGCCTCATAGCGACGGAACTTGCCAAGTGTATTAGAACCGGCAAAGTCAGCGTGAACAGCACGGCCCAATGACACATCATCAGGAACATCATCGTCTGAATCTTCTTTCGCTGAAGCTCCTGAAGATACAATTTCTGTTGAGCCATCTTCATAAGTTTTTGTAAGGTTCATAACAGGAAGGGGACTTTGGGCGGGTCTGATTACTTGAAAAGAAGACAGGTTGCTAAGAAGCTCAACTCCTATTTTGCCAACTCTTTTCAAACGCCAAAATGAGGCGATTATTCGATCTGCGAGAAGCTGCTCCAATTGGCCAACCGGTGCAAGCTCCAAATACAGACTTTGGTGGAAGTTCATAAAATCGATTTCGCTCTCTCCCTTGATGACGATATCTTTTGACAACAAGCCATGCTTTACTGAATTCTTCGATACCTCCAACTTGCCTTCAGCAGTCCGCGGCCCGGTGGAGCCTTGAGCATTTCTACGATTCGCCTGCATCTGTTTTTCAGAGGTCATTACAAACTACTCACAAATTATTAGAAGCTGTGACACAAAAATGGCTTTGTTTGGTAATTTTAATTATCAGCATCTTGAAAAATTAATCATAAAGAAAGATAGTCTGTATCCATAGACTCCGTCCCTGTGGGGTGCAATTAGGCGCTGATTCTGCAAATCATTTCACTTAAGATACGTAGATTTCGAGAATTACGCCGAGATAATCAGATACGCACTCTTTTTCCATAAGTCTAAATTATAGCTTTATTTACGTGTATATCGGCGGATTGTTCGGCCCACTTCACGCCTCGCCAATTATTCTTGCGATCCGCTCGGCAGCCCTGCCGTCCCATAATTTTGGAATCCCGCCGCTACTGCCTGTGCCCCCATCCCTGATTTGACGGTAATTATACAAAATATCCCCCGTGGTAATATGCACAAGCCTATTCGTACCCTCCGTAATTGTTACCGGCCTTTCGGTATTTTCACGCAGTGTCATGCACGGTATCCCCAGTATCGTCGTTTCCTCCTGTATCCCGCCCGAATCCGTCAGCACCAAAGCAGCATTACTCATCAGACACAAAAAGTCCAGATATCCTACAGGCTCAAGCAATATAAGGTTCGACAGTGCCTCCATTCGCTTTTCAAGCCCTTTACCCTTAATATTGTCCCGCGTTCGGGGATGAATCGGAAAGACCAGTTTCATCTCCTTAGCTATCTCTTCAAACGCAGTAACGATTCGCCCAAAGGCGTCCATATCATCGACATTGCTCGGCCGATGTAATGTGATCGCCGCATACTCCTTAGCACAAAGCCCCAAACGCTCCAAAATGTCCGATTTATCGGCCTTTTCCTTGTTTGCAAGCAGCGTATCAATCATAACATTGCCGACAAAATGCACCTTAGAAGCATCTATGCCTTCATTTTTGAGATTATCAACCCCGGACTGCTCGGTAACAAACAGCA
>DUZQ01000024.1 GCA_013349435.1 Planctomycetota bacterium
CGTTCCTCGTCATTGAGACGAACAATATACTTCTTATTCATAATGGACTCCATAAAAAATAAAGTTTACAGAGTCATTATCGTACACATCGAATACGAATATTTAATTTTTACAGAGCACTAGGCTCTGAGTTGGCTGTTTTTTGGCGTTTGCTTGTAGGTGACTTCTTCATTATCAAAAACCTCACTATCTGAAATCTTTCACAATTTTTTTCACACGAGGGTTTCTGGTAATGATATCTTAAACGTAAGTCCTTGTCAAGCAAAGAATTCTAAAAAGGCAGGAAAAAATTAACGGAGAGGGCGGGATTCGAACCCGCGGTAGAGACAAGCCCTACACAGCCTTTCCAAGGCTGCTCCTTAAGCCACTCGGACACCTCTCCGAGAAAGCTGCAGAATAACCACCGTAGGCCCGTTTTTCAACTTCAAATTTCAATCAACTGCGTTTCTTGGTTAAAATTATCGTTAACTAATGAACCATTTGTGCTGTTTCCAAGACTAAGAAGGCAGATGAAAGACATTCTTTCGAGTATCAAAGACCAATTGCTGGTAATGGATGCCCGGGTTGGTGATTCCAAGGCTATGGAAAAACTTTCAGGCCGATGGCAAAAACGCCTCTGGCTTTATACCTGCCGCATGACGAACAACAAAGAGGCTGCCTGGGATATTACACGGGAAACCTGGCTGGGAATAATAAGAGACTTGGGAAAATTACAACATCCAGCAAACTTCAAGCCCTGGGCATACAAGATAGCAACGAATAAATCAATTGACTGGATAAACAAATACAGAACCAATAAACATGTCGGCATCTAAGATGTTCACTACCACCAGCGCAAGGGAAAAAAGGACATTGGCGTCAGGGAACTATTGGAAGAATTAGATATAAAAAAGAAAACCGTGCTCAGTCTGTATTATTTTGAACAGCTTAACATCTCGGAAATCAGTATGGCTCTGAATGTTCCTGAGGGAAAAGTGAAATCACGACTGCACAATATGAAGGAAAACCTGAAAAAAATCCGGCAAAATTATTTCGAATGATATTAAGGAGATACAAATATGGAGACGTTTGAGAAGATCACAATTCGATGTTTTGTTATTGCAATGGTACTAATGCTGATTTGGTTTTTCGTATTTCTTGTCTTTGGCGACTGCATGTATAAAATTCATTCGAAGTCGTTCGCACTGTCGAAACATGAATTTGTGGTTGTCCATTACTGTGGACTGATGTTTACAAAGATTTATATTTTTCTGTTTTTCCTGGTTCCTTATCTCGCCTGTAAGTTATGTAGGAAATAATTTACCCCGTGTGATAATAAAGTCGGTAAGTTAGTTCTAATCTGGCTGTATTGGTCTTAGTTGTAGGTTGAGGCATGACGGGACTATCAGTTGCAAGCAGTATCCTGCTGCTTAATTCCGACACAGTGCCCGGCAGGCAAATCAGTTAAATGTATACTGACAATACCACCGCAAGGCAGCAGAGTTACACCGAACAATTTCAGCTATAGTTTAGACACCGAATAATACTGGAGAAGCTTAAGGTTAAATTGCCAAAGCAGTCACCGCCGAAGGTATATAGCCATCAGTTGAAAAGTATGGTTTGTGGTGGAAGCCAACCGTCCTGGCGACATCAAAAATACCGATTTCAATGCCTAACTGCGAAAGTTGGGCTAATCAAGGGTAGCTACGGGGTGTATATGCTGGGGTTTTTCGTCGGGGGATGGGACAGGGCCTTGTTTGCTTTCGGCGGAAGTGATTCTGGAAATATCGGAAAGGAAACTTTCCTTTGTCATGCCAATGTTGAGCCGGTTATTGTTGAACCGGGCCATGAAGAAGAAATGGGCGATGGTCAAGATAATTGGAGAAGCTAAAAGAACGAAAAGTAAAATCAGTTCCACTGGGCCTAAAATTGCAGCTGAGACGTGCGTGGTCATTTCCAAGTCCTTTCAGAAAAAAGTTGCAGATAAAAAACCTCAGGCTTTCGCTACCTCGTTAGCGAAATCCTCTACATCCGCACCCTCTCACCGTGACCACCCTCTCCGTCTGTTCATATCATACACATCAAATAGTAATGCTGCAAACACTATTTATAACGGCAAAAAGTTATTTGAACTTTAAAATTCCAGGCACAAAATCCTAAGCTTATCCCTATGAAGCCTGTCCCTGTGGAGGCAAAGAACGGGGATTCTAAACAATAACCAAAATCCAAAATCGGAATTCTCAAAACAACGATTCAGGGCAGATTAAAGAAATTTCTGCTGGTTTTGGTAACTTGGCGGGCGAAATCGGCGAAATCCATACCTTTCAACTCGGCTAATTTTCTTGCTGTATGGACCAGAAAGGCAGGTTCACAGGGCCGTTTGTTTCTCACAGGTTCAGGTGAAATATAGGGACAATCGGTCTCGAGCATCATTCTGTCAAGCGGTACTATCTTTGCGGCTTCTATCGTTTGGGCGACATTCTTTTTGAAAGTAACCATGCCCGTGAAGGAAATGTAATAACCTCGCTCAAGAATAACCCTGGCCTGCTCGGCTGAGCCGCTGAAGCAGTGTATTACAACGCCGGTGAGTGTGCCTGCGAACCGGCCGAGGATTTGCATAGTATCGTCGAACGCATTTCGACAGTGCACAACAACCGGAAGTGAGAGTTTGGCTGCGATTTCAAGTTGTTTGCTGAACAGGCCTTTTTGTTCCTCGGCTTCTGAATATGTGTAATGGTAATCCAGGCCGGTTTCGCCGATGGCGACGACCTTGTCGGTTTGAGCGGCGGATTTGAGGAAAGAAATGTCTGCAGAAGATACGTCCTTTGCATAATGAGGGTGAATGCCGAGGGCGGCGTACATATTGTCGTATTTCGGCACAAGGGCAAGGACCTTTTCAATCTGAGCGCGGTCGGTGCCGACGGTTATCCAGCCGGTGACTTTGGCCTCTTTGCTGCGGGCGATAACCGCTATATCATTTTCCAATTCAGCAAAAGTCAAGTGCGTATGCGTGTCAATCAGTTCCATTGTTTAGTCGTTAGTATTTATTTAGCACTCGAAGCGAAATTTCGAAATCGATCAATCGAGATTCTTCGCTGCGCCCTGTACCAAAGGTAACAGGACTTCGTTCAAAATGACATCTATGTTTTCTCCAGAAAAATGTTTATGGTGTAAATGCATTTTCATAGTGCCTGATTTGCGGACGGCCTTTTCGGCCTAAGACAACCGCAACAACATCAAAACGAAGCGGTCTGCCTTTGACCTTGTAGGTCTTCATGAAATACCGGGCCGTGCGAACGAGCCTTGCGCGTTTTTTCGGCGTAACCGTCCGGTGCGCCTCTGTGAAGCTTTCATCGGTTTTTGTCCTTACCTCCACGAAAACGATTGTGCCGTCGCTGTCGTTGACAATAATATCAATCTCGCCGAGTTTGCAGGTGAAGTTGCGGGCGATTGTCGTAAAGCCTTTGCGTTTCAAAAACCTCTCACACTTTTTTTCGCCCCACCTGCCAAGCAGCCTGCGGTCTTTTAAGAGCCTGCGTCTTGTACCCGGCAATAAGAACAATGTTAATATGCCTTGTTTTACTTGATCACGGTATGTTCACTGTGGCGCTGAGAAAGCTTTACTCCCTTGCCGCTGCGCTTCCTCAGGTAGTAGAGTTTCGCTCGCCTCGCTTTTCCGCTCCTGACCGGCCTGACATCAAGAACGTTCGGCGAATGCAGAGGGAAGATTCTTTCCACGCCCTCGTCCGCAACAACACGCCGAACGGTAAAGGTTTCGCTCATCCCGCGACCTTTACGCGCAATAACCGTGCCCGTAAAGACCTGTACACGGGTTTTATTGCCCTCCTGGATCTTGCAGTGCACATCGACTGTATCGCCTATCTCAAAATACGGTACCTTTTTCTTGAGGCTTTTGCTTTCCACAGAATCCAAAATTTCGGTTTTCACAATTTATCCCTTGTTTTATACACAAATTACAGGTCCCCGCCGTCGCGGGGATGACAATATTAACACTGTTTTTCTTCTAATATATCAAGTTCAGTTAATTTGAGCCGGGCGCCCTCCTTGTCATGCCGGACTTTCTTGTCCTCCGTAGCCTTGTGCGAAGGAGGAATCCGGCATCCAGAAAACTTACAATGTTCTTAGTAGGCTACATATCAGTCCTTTTTAACTCAAATTATTATTAGACACAGATTAATACTGTTTTAAGTCTTTTGAACGGCTTATTTTATCTTAAAGACCGGATTTGTCAAGTAAGTCCGGCCGGTTTTTTTTTTGTCCTTTCGAGGCTTTGCTTTTTACGCCATTCGGCGATTTTTGCGTGATCGCCCGACAGCAGCACGTCCGGCACCTTCATTTGGCAGAAAACCTCCGGCCTTGTATATTGCGGATATTCCAAGAGTCCATCGGTGAAAGATTCGTCCAGGGCCGAATCAGCGTCACCAAGGGCACCTTCAAGCAGCCTGACAACCGCATCTATCAGGACCATCGCAGCCAGCTCGCCACCGCTGAGCACGTAGTCTCCTATGGATATTTGCTCGGCATCGAGACCTATACGAATCCTTTCATCAAAGCCCTCGTATCGGCCGGCAATCAGTATAAGGCGTTTCTGGCTGCTGAGCCGGCGAACAATCTGCTGATTTAACCTTTCGCCCTGCGGCGACAGCAGGATGGCTTTACCCGCCTCGGCTGATTGAGCCTGCACATGCTCAAAGCACTCAAAAACCGGCCCGGGCATCATAACCATTCCGGGACCTCCGCCGTATGGTTTGTCATCTACTTTGTTGTATTTGCCCTCGGCAAAATCCCTTATATTTGAAAGAACTATCTTTACTATTTTTTCATCCTGCGCCCTTTTTAGTATCGAATAAGCCAAAGGTGATTCGAACATCTCCGGAAAAAGTGTAAGGACGTCAATTCTCATTGCTCGCTGTTAACTTTCCGCCTTAGTTTTGTCGCCTTCGTCAGCCTGGGCTTCCTGGTCGGGATTTTCGGGTGTCTCCGGCGGCGGGGCACTTTCGGCTGCTTGCGCGGCTCGGCTTTTGTCTTCTGCGGATTCCTGGGCCTCGACGGTCTTGGCGGGTGTCTCCGGGGTCGGGGCAGGCTCGGGCTTTACAGTTTCCTCCGGAGCCGTGTCGGTTTCTTTGTTTTCGACTTTGACTTCTTCGTCCTTTACTGTTTCGGGAGCCTCGGCGGTCTTGGCGGGTGTCTCCGGCGGCGGGGCACTTTCGGCTGCTTGCGCAGCTCGGCTTTTGTCTTCTGCGGGCTCTTGGGCCTGGGCTTTTTCGGCGGCGACTTTTTCGGCTTTTGTGAAAAATTTACCTTCCGCCCGGGCACGCAGCTTGGCCCTTTCTCTGCGCTTGGTTTTTTCCTGGCCGTGTTTGGTCTTTATGCCGAATCTTAACAATATCTGTGAAACCGCTTCAGTCGGCACGGCACCGGCATCGAGCCAGTGTTTTACCCTCTCAAGGTCAAGGACAACCTGCTTTTCCTCGTCCTTTTCGAGGGGGTCATAGTGGCCCAACTTTTCAAGAACCCTTCCTTTTTGCTGATTCCGGTTCTCGATGGCGTTTATCCTGAAAAAGGGCCTGTGCCGGCGACCGATTCGCATCATTCTGATTTTTACTGCCATTTTATCTAACCTTTCAGTTTTTCTATGATTAATTCCCGCAACTTGCCCTGTGCAAATCACGAAACTCGTTTACAAGGATTTTTCAAAACTTATACACTTTTTTTCAATATCTGGGTAAATCTTATCCAGTTTCTTCTGGATATTCTCTGTTTCCCTGACCGCAGTTACAATCCTGCAGTAATGTTTAATATCTGCCAGGGAAAGCCTCCTTCCTTTCCTCGACTTGAGCCACTTATCCAGAACCTGATAACCGCCTATGCGATATTCCCACATATCCGGCTTAACAGGCACAAAATACCGGCCTTCATTGATATATACCGCTTTTTTTCCGGCATCATAGCTTATTTTCTCAACAAGATTATTACCTTTTCCTTCAAATTTAGCAACAGGTTTATCTAATTTTCTGGAAGTCATCAAATGCAGCTCTACCAAATTGTTACCCTGCCTGCTCATTAAGCGAAATACGCTAAAATCCCTGCAGACCGGAATACGCGGAAAATCGCTCTTGAGGAATTCGCCGTATTTGGTCCGGTAGGCGGGTGAATACAGAACTGCATATATGTAATAAAAGAGTGTCTCTGCTTTGATTTTTTTCCCGTAAGTTTTTTGAAGCGTCTCGAAAACCGAAGGATTTATGTTGACCTGACGCTGGTAACGCTCGGCTCCGTTAAACAAATCCACGTCCGGGTAAGTATAAAGAGGGAACACATACGAGCTTGAGGCGGTGTTGGGTGCGAGTACCGCCGCTGAAGAAATTGTCTTGCTAACCCAGCAATGCCTGAAAGACTCTCCTTTAACGATACGAGAGGTAATCATTGACAGATTTTCCTGCATCATGTGCCGCATGACCTCTCTCCGCCTTCTTTCTATAACCGCATCGTTGTAGAAAATCCATCGACTGTCGAAAGGCCTGTAGAGGATATCCGTGACCTGCTTTTCCCATTTATCCTCCTGCCGGACTTTTTTGCGTGCGTCTTTGAGTTTCCACCTTGGGTTTTCCTTCAGGTCAAAGGCCTTTTTTATCATTCCATCAGGGATGCTTTCATCTCGGAACATCCTTAAGCGTTTGGACAGTTCAGCCTTCTCACAAGCGATGACTAACTTATCTCGGCTTGTTACGACCCCCACGCTATTTGTGCCGAATATATCCGTGATTTTTGTATACTTCTCATAACCGGCTAATAACTTTCCGTCTCGGCGCACAAAGAAATAAAAATCTTTTTCCGGTGTCAGTTTTTTCCACTTTGTGTTTTTGACATAATGACGTCCGAGCCAGTCATATTTTTGCTGCCGCAGTCCCCATAAATCGCTGTGCGAAACTTTCTTTTTCAGGCCTTTTTTCTTTACAGCTAAGATAATTGCTACGCCCTGCTGAATATCAAAGACATTCTCATCTTTAGAGCCGTCGGGGCATTTTTCTCTTTTCTTGCTGTTGCCGTGCAGGTCTAACACATAAATATGATTGAAGCTGTTCATTAAGGACCATCGCATACCCCTGAAAGTCGGATTGTCTAAGTAGCTGTGATTGGTGATAAATCCGAGAACTCCTTCGCCCGCCTGGTCTATCTTCCACTGTGCAAAGCGGATAAACTTTACATAATCATCCTGCAACCACTTGGGATTCTTTTCACCGAGGTCCTTCCCATCTACCTTATAATATTCTTTGATTTCCCTGCTTATCCACGGTCCCGTGTTGGCTGAATGTCCTGAATAAGGTGGATTTCCCAAGATGACAAGGATGGGCTTTTGTTTTTTTATTTCGCCGGCGGCGTGAGACTCTCTGGATAAGGAACTCGTACCCGGCAGGTTACTCTCTGCAAGCTCCTTCATATCGAGCGTATTTGTCAGGTAGAGCTTAAACCGGTCGTCCCGGTCGAGCGTGTATCCAAATTCCTCAAGGAGAAAGCCCATCTTGAGGTGTCCTATTGCGTATGGCGCCATCATCAATTCGAAGGCATAGAAATTTTTCAGAATATGGTTTTTTATCAGCTCGCTTGTGCCGCCCCGGCCGTATTTATCCGCAAATTCCTGAACACCGACACTTGCTGCTTCGGCTAAGAACGTAAGTGTTCCGGCACCCGGGTCGAGTACGGTTATCGAACCAGTCGCCAGGCCGTCCGGCTTATCAAAATAATCTTTCAAAATTGTGTTCAAAGAGTTAACAATGTAAGATACGACTTCTTGTGGAGTGTAATAAACACCACGCTGTTCTCTTTCTTTCGGGTCGTATTGGGCAAGAAATGTTTCATAGAAGTGCACAACAGGGTCTTTGCCTTTACCTTCAACGAAGTACTTGTGGAGAATTTGTTTTACATCGGCTGCTGCGAGTATGTCTGCAATATCATCAATTATCCAGACAAGTTCATCGCCCGGCTCTTCCAGTGAAACGAACCGAAACACATCCCGCAGAATGCCGATAGTTCTCGGGATATTGTCAAATGCAAGTTTTCTGTTAAATTCACCCTTACATCGCGTGCTCGCCGCAAAAAGACCGTAAGTGATGGTCTGTGCATAGATGTCGGCGAAATCCTCTTTTTTAAGGGCGGCAATCAGGTGTTCGCGAAACGCCTCATAAAATCCCGCCGGGTCGCCGGTGCCGCCGTCAAGTGCAAACAGAACCTGCTCTCTTAAGTAATGTGTCCTTTTGGCAAGTGCCTGAGCTAACGTTTTCGGCGTGTATGTTCGAGGTAGTGAAAAAGAGAAGAACTTGTCTAATAAACTTAAAAACTTTTCTTCGTTTTCCACCGGTGGGACCGTTTTTAGTTGTCCGGCGATAAAACGACGCCCGATTTGAACTTTATCAGTCAAGGCGCCGTTCCGATATAATCGGAATTCAAAAAAATTTGTCAGTATTACGTTGGCAAAGGAGTTCAGATATCGCTTTAACTGCTGCGATTCGGCTATCTTATCAAGATTTTCTTCTGTCGGTGGTTTTGCTTCAATGTAACCTACTATATGTTGTCTGCCGTCCCAGATACGAAAGTCGGGATTTCCCGCCTCTGTTCTTTTCGGTTGGACAGTAACCTCTGTTTTTGACCTGTTTATAGATTGCGCAAAGCTGCCCATCAGAGTTGACAGAGTGTTATAATAGCTCTCTTCTCTGGCATCGCCTCTTTGGGCAACCTTGAATATTTCGTTCATATATGTTTTCAGCATGTTACTTATTCTGCATTGCTAAGATTTTTTGCAGTCGAGTTTATAGCCGTTGATGAAAATTGCAAGTATTGCGGGGTCAATTTTAGCGTTGCTTAACGGAAACAAAAAGATAAATGTCAGGACGTCCTTGCATTCCATTTATCCTTTCCACGCTCGCATCAATTCTGCAGCGTGCCTCAAACCAGGAGTGGAATGATTCTGTTAAACCACGACAGACGTAACCCGCGCGAACTCCATTAATGATTATCTTTATAGCCCTAGGATCAAATTCGTTTCCCGGCTCGACTTCAAAAGTGGCCTCTTGCCCCTGCTCAATACAGTCAGGAGGTAATTTCTCCACATAGTAACGATAACCCTGTACACACATCAGCATTTCAAACGGCGGAACAGCGTTTTCAAAAGTGTGGACGACCGTAAAATCGTCATCCGGCAGCTTGGCACCCGAATAACCCAAAAGAGCAAAATCTGAAATCTCAGCGTCCCTCTGTATTCTCAGAGAATCGAGGTATCTTCCGAAATCCCCGCGTGTCCTCAGCGGGAGGCGCTTCATAAATACAGGAAGAACCTTTTCGTATCTTTGCTGCTTAGTCTCAAAACCTGGGTAGTTTTCAAATCCGAAGGACAGAGCTTTTTCGAATTCAATGCTATCAAGCAAATATATAAGATCGGCATCATTCCCAGTACGGACCAATTCTGCTACAAACATTCTTCCACGCCCCTCGGTTGGTTTTGGCTGCCACGAGAGCAGAAGCTTTTCAGGTTCAACTATATGTTCGATATACCTCATATATTAAGGGCTTTTTTGAGCAATTCCTTGCGTTCGAATATCAGCTCTATTATAAAATTCAGCCTTTTTTGGCTAAGACAATATGTAGCATCAGATACCGCATCGGCAAGAGGACTGATTGCCTCTTCAACCTGGGCCTTGTTGAAATTCAAATGCTTGCTAATTATAGGCTTAGTCTCAGGAAATTCCAGTACGAACTTTTGCATAAAGTCAAAGAAGTTCAAAGTTTCCTGCCCATCTATAGACCACTTCATATGATGTCTGGCACGCCTGGGGTTAGTGAGATACCCCTCCCTTACAACAGGGTCACTGTATTTATCGATGTTTTTCTCGATTATCTCGTAAGCAAGTGCGGTCCCATTGTCAAAGGCAGGGGAAAAGTAAAGTGTTGGCTCTTTTATTATTTTCCCCCTAACTCCTTTTGCTATCAGCCCCCAGTTGTCCTGATGTCTGTCTGTATTTCCGGTAAGACAATCCAAAGTGAACACTCCTGCCCAGTGTTCCTTAAATCCCGATAGATTTTTTAATTGGGCGATCGTCGTAAAGTTATGTTGGCTGCCCCTTTGGCGATCATAATCCTTAACGAACTGGACCATAAACTGTCCGCCCTCGAAATAGAGGTCTTGCTTGTCGTTATAGAACCACTCTATCAATGCCCCAAAAATAATTTGTCCTTCACTATATTTTTCACTTAATCCGATGTGTGCCGGTGGAACTTCAACACCCATAATCAAGCCGAGCCTGTAAGCAATTATCTCTCCCCAGAACTGCCACGGGCACCACGAGCGGGATAGTTTAAAGAGATATCTAAAGTTTGGTTTCAAACAATCCTCTTCGACACTTTGAGGTGAAAAGTAAGCGCTCTTGTCTCTTGCTCCCTTAGGATATACACCCTCATAAGTATCATCCTGCTGCCATTCGTCAATGACTACGGGCTTATTACACAAATTAAATTTCGTTTCTGCCATTTTTAGAAAGTAATCGCTATGATATATCCGTATGCTTGTTATGAGTCGGTTTTTTTAGCTTGTAAGGCGTAGCCGTTGATGAAAATTGCAAGTATTGCGGGGTCGATTTTTGCGTCGGCGGCGATTTTCTGGATTTGTTCGTCGGTCAGGTCCCCGGCGGCATTCTTTTCGCTGGATGTCATAATCGCGACTGCTTTTGTTAGCTGCTCCAGTTCGGCGGCGGAGGGGGATTGCAACATAGCAAGCTCACTTGAGCCGCGATTGTCAGCGAACTGACGGCGAACCTGCCTGCCGTAATCGTCATCAACGAAGGCCGCCAGCTTTTGGAGGTACGCGTCAATAGATTTTATGTCGTTTACCGCCGTCGTTTTTTTCCTTTCCTTCTGATTACTCTTTTTCGCTTCGAGCGTTGTTTTATCTTTCTGCCACCGCCGGCCATAGCGCCGAACATATCGGTTTTGCCGCTGAACAGCCCTTTAAGACCGCCCATTCCGCCGGCGCTGAGGCTTTTCATCATATCCCTGCTGCGCTTGAAGGTCTTTATCAGACCCGCAACGTCCTGCAGGTCCCTGCCGCAGCCCTTGGCGATGCGTCTTCTTCGAGAAGCATTGATTATATCAGGCTGGCGTCTCTCCTGAAGCGTCATAGAATGGACTATCCCCTCCATCTTGCTTATCTCGCCGTCATCAATGTCCAAATCGCCCAATTGTTTGCCTACTCCGGGTAAAAGTTTGAGCATATCGGCCATGCCGCCCATTTTCTTTACGGCCTGCATCTGCTTGAGGAAGTCGTCGAAACCGAAGCTGCCCTTTGCCATTTTCTTTTGTAGTTTTTCGGCCTCTTCTTCGTCGAACTGCTCCTGGGCCTTTTCTACGAGGGTAACAACATCGCCCATACCGAGGATTCTCGAAGCCATGCGGTCGGGGTGAAATTCTTCGAGTGTGTCGAGCTTTTCACCGACCCCGATAAACTTGATGGGCTTTCCGGTAACGGCCTTTACACTAAGAGCCGCCCCTCCGCGGGCATCGCCGTCAAGCTTGGTCAGAATCACCCCGTCAAGTTCGAGCCTCTCATTGAACTCTTTTGCCGAATTGACGGCGTCCTGTCCGGTCATAGCGTCGCAGACAAGGTAAATCTGATGGGGCGTAACGGTCCTGGCTACCTTGTCAAGCTCAGCCATCATTTCTTCGTCTATGTGCAGCCTGCCGGCTGTATCGAGCACAACAACATCGCAATCAATTTTTCCTGCGTGTTTTATGCCGTTTTTGGCGACCTTTACAGCGTCTTTGATTTGCTCGCTATAGACCGGGATTTGAAGTTGCTCACCAAGGGTTATCAGTTGTTCGATAGCAGCGGGCCTTTGAAGGTCATCAGCGACCATAAGGGGCTTTTTGCCTTTTGAGACAAGATATTTCGCCAGTTTTGCCGCGGTGGTTGTCTTTCCGCCACCCTGCAGGCCGGCCAACATTATCACGGTCGGCCCCGGTGAGACGAAGTAAATCCTCGTGTCCACCGGTCCCATCAGCCTGGTCAGCTCGTCGTTGACAATTTTTACCATCACCTGGCCGGGATGCAGACTTTTTATAACCTCGGCACCGAGGGCGGCTTGTGTGCAGTCTTTACAGAACTGCTTTACCACGTTGTAGTTAACATCAGCGGCGAGCAGGGCCTTGCGGACGTCGCGCATCGCGTCGGAAATATTGGCTTCGGTTATCCGGCCCCTGCCCGACAGCGATTTGAAAACCGCATTAAATTTTTCTGTCAACGCTTCAAACATCAAATATCAGCCCCAAAGACCGAACAGCTGTTTGTTTAATTCTCCAACAGGATAAAAATCCCCCGCCTAAAGTGCAAAATTCTACCCTGATTCGGCGTTCGATTGCAAGAGGAAAATGAGAAAATGTAAAGCGTTACCATTTTTGCAGTTTGCCTTAATCCTCTCAGCGATTATAATACCAATCTAACAAGAAAATGCTTTTGAAAGGATGTTTTGGAGCGAATAATGGCACATCTGTTCATAAACCAGATTGAGCCGGGCGTGCAGATAAACGATGTGTATATGGTTACCCAGCCGATTCTTAGAAACACGACTCGTGGTGACCTCTACATTGCGATGTATCTTTCGGATATGACCGGCAAGGTGAACGGCCGAATGTGGCGGACTACCGAGGCCGTTTACAGCCGGCTGCCAAGTGAAGGCTTTATCCGAATCAGGGGCGTGGCCGAACTCTACCAGGGCACCCTACAAATAGTCGTAAACGATTTTGTGGTGGTTGAAGCCGACACAGTCAGCCTGTCAGACTATATGCCCAGGACCAAAAAGAACATCTCTGAAATGCTGAGCGAAACCAAACGGATTTTAGCCGAAGTTCGGCATCAGGGACTTAACGCACTGGTAGATGAGTTTCTGGGTGATGCGGATTTTATGCGCGAATTTGCCGCCGCTCCGGGCGGCATGCAAATCCATCATAATTACCTCGGGGGGCTGCTCGAACACACACATTCGATGCTCAAAGTCGCCCGCGCAATACTGCCCTTATACCCGCAAATACAGGCCGACCTCGTATTAACCGCCGTTTTCCTGCATGACGCCGGAAAGACAAAGGAGCTGTCCTACCAGATGGGATTTTCATATACGGATCCCGGCCAGCTTCTCGGTCATATGGTTCTAGGTATCCAGATGATAGATAAAAAGGTCGATGCCTTAGCCAAAAAGAATATTGTTATTGACCCGACCGTATTGGACAGCCTCAAGCACATCATCCTCAGCCATCACGGCCAATACGATTTCGGCTCACCCAAATTACCCGCTACTGCTGAGGCATTTTTTGTCTATTACATTGACAATTTGGATGCAAAGATGAACCAGGTTACGGAACTGATAAACAATCACCCGGGCAATGCGGACTGGACCGCCTATCAAAAAACCCTCGAAACAAAGCTCTACAGAAAACGCCCCCTTAAATAACGGAATATCCGGTCATGTATGGCCCTGTTGTGTAGTACAGCGTTCCATAAATATTTCAACAATGAGATTGCTTCGGCTTCGCTCAGCATTTCAGAGATGACCCTGTACCAAATTACAGCATCGGCTGCACTCAGAACAAATCAAAACAAGAAATGCTGAGATTTATCGCAGCCTACAGTACTACGGCGGGTTTATGGGTGAACCTGGATTATTGGTATTTCAATAACGGCCGAAACAAGAATTTTTTTGGGTGGCTATTCGAGAACTGATTTTACCTGAGTGATAAATACTGATATTTCGGACTGCATTTTTTGTTTGTCGTTCAGATTGTCTTCAATCATTTTTACGATTCTGCTTCCGATGATAACGCCGTCGGCGCCTGCGGCGGCAATTGCTTTCGCGTGCTGCGGGGAGCTTACCCCAAAACCTACGCACACAGGGACATCGGTAAGGGTTTTGAGTTTCGTTACGAGGGGTTTGACCATATTGGACAGGCTTGCCCTTTCGCCGGTTACGCCCAACAGCGAGACGGTGTAGATAAAGCCGGTGGTTTTTTCTGCGATTCGTTCGGCTCTCTCGTCCGTTGTAACGGGCGTTATCATAAAGACCGTTTCGAGTCCCGCTTCTTTTGCCGGGCCGGCTATCTCATCGGAATCGTCGATGCTCAGGTCCGCGACCAAAACGCTCGAGCCGCCCGCGGCCTTGAAGTCTTTGAGGAATTTTTCCGTTCCGTACTGGTAAACGAGATTGTAATAAACGAGCAGGCCAATGGGTATGGATTTGTAATCTGTAACGCGTTTTATGAAATCCAGGGCCTTTCGGACGGTCATACCGGCGTTGAGGGCGCGTATGTCGGCCTTTTGAATGGTCGGCCCGTCGGCAATCGGGTCTGAAAACGGTATGCCCAATTCGAGCACATCTGCACCGGCGTCAATCGCCGACTTCACAACCGAAAGGCTTGTCTCGAAATCCGGGTCGCCGATAACGAAAAAGGGTATCAACGCAGCTCTGTTTAGTTTTCCAAACGTTTCTTTGTATGTGGTCATTGTCTGCAATCCTTACTGCACGGGTCGGTGTTCTTCAACTATTCCAACATCCTTATCCCCCCTGCCCGAAAGGTTTATCACGGCGACGGTATCTTTTGGCAGTTTGCCCTTTTGGGAAATCAGAAACGCCAGAGCGTGGGCACTTTCAAGAGCGGGTAGTATCCCTTCGCTCTTAGTGAAGATTTCGAAGGCATCGAGCACATCCTCATCGTCCGCTGTAACATATTCGGCTCTTTGTGTATCTTTGAGGAAGCAGTGCTCCGGTCCGACTGCGGGGTAGTCGAGGCCCGCCGAAACGGAGTGTGTTTCATAAATCTGTCCTTCATCACTTTGCAGCAGGTAGCTTCTTGAACCGTGGAAGACGCCGATTTTCCCTTCCAGTAAGGTTGCGCAATGTTTTCCCGTCTGGACGCCTTCGCCCCCGGCCTCGACTCCGATTAATCTGACCTTTTTATCATCGAAAAATCCTGAAAAGATGCCGATTGCGTTACTTCCACCCCCCACACATGCGACTACCATATCGGGCGGTTTTCCGATTTGCTCGATGCACTGTTTTCTGGCCTCGGTTCCTATGGGCATTTGAAAATGCTTAACCACAGTCGGATAAGGGTGCGGCCCGCAGACCGAACCGAAGAGGTAAAAAGTATCTATCACATTTGCCGTCCAGTATCTGAGAGCTTCGTTGATGGCGTCTTTCAATGTGCCTGTGCCGCCTGCGACCGGTATCACCTCTGCACCACAAAGCTTCATCTTGTGTACGTTTACGCTTTGCCGCCGGGTATCCACCGTTCCCATGAAAATCTTTGTTTGCATCCCGAAAAGTGCCCCAATCATAGCTGTTGCCAGGCCGTGCTGTCCGGCGCCCGTTTCAGCAATGAGTTTGGTTTTTCCCATAAACTTTGCAAGCAGTCCCTGGCCGAGGGTGTTATTTACCTTGTGTGCACCTCCGTGGAGCAGATCCTCTCGCTTAACATAAACCTTAAAGCCGACATACTCACTGAATCGCTTCGCAAAGTACAGCGGCGTGGGCCTACCGGCGTAACGAGTGTAAAGCTCGTCGAGTTGGGCCACAAACTTAGGGTCGCCCTTGAAGCGATAAAAGGCCCGCTCGATTTCCTCGAGGGCGGGTATCAATACTTCAGGGACATAAAAGCCGCCAAAATCACCGAATCTGCCGTTGTTTTCCATTTTAAGACCTTTAAGCTCTCACATGTTTGATGTTTTCAAATAACAATTTCATCTTCTCGTGGTCCTTTTTGCCTGGCTCCTTTTCGATACCGCTGCAGATATCTATACCATACACACCGGTCTCAATGGCAATTACGGCGTTTTGGGGATTTATACCGCCTGCCAGGAACACTCTTTTGTTGATTTGGTCCATCATTTCCCAGTCGAAGGATTTTCCGGTTCCGCCGTAATCTTTTGAATCGAAAGCGTCGAATAAGACGGCATCGGTATAATACTTCTGTGCTTTTTCGATATCGGCCTGCGATTTTACCCTTATCGCCTTTATGATTTTAGCTCCGGGACAGAAGACGGTCTCGCAAAAGTCCGGTTGCTCGTCCCCGTGCAATTGTATCCAGTTCAGGAAACATTTTTCGCCGGCCTCATTAATATACTCGGCTGTGGGATTAACAAAGACACCGGCGATATCAACAAAAGTGGGCAGTTTTTCTATGATATCGCAGGCCTTGTCGGGGGTAATATACCTTTTGCTCTTTGGATAAAAATTAAAACCGAGAAGGTCGGCGCCGAAATCGACCGCGGCTTCGGCGTCCTGAAGATTTGTTATACCGCAAATTTTTACTTTTACTATAGGCATTATTGTTTTTGGGTTTTTAGTCCGGCATTTGAGATTTTAACGAGTTCATCCAGTGCTGCTTGTGCCTTGCCGCTGTTGATGGATGATTCGGCAACAGCGACGGCATCAGCAAAATCATGTGCAATCCCGGCAACTATCACCGCTGCTGCGGCATTTAGCACGACTATATCCTTTTTGGGCCCGGTGTCTTTTCCGGAGAGTATATCCCTTATTATCGCTGCATTTATTCCGGCATCGCCGCCCTTTAGCGAATCGAAATCGCCCAGGCTGATACCGTAGTCCGGCGGATTCAATTCGCGGCTGGTAATCCTGCCGTCTCTAAGTTCGAGTATTTTTGTAGGTCCCAAAGTGCTTATTTCATCAAGACCTTCGCTGTGTACGACCATCGCACAATCCGCGCCGAGCATCTTTATTGTTTCGACAATTCTGGTCATCAGGCCCTCTTCAGGCACCCCTAATACCTGGGCATTCGCACCGGCGGGATTTGCAAGGGGACCAAGAATATTGAATGCTGTTCTGAAATCCAGATTTTGCCTTACTGGTTGCACATATTTCATAGCGGGATGGAATTTCGGCGCGAACATAAAGCCGATATGTGCTTTTTTAATACATTCGGCGACACACTCGGGCCCCGGTGCAATATTGACTCCGAGTTCTGCAAGGACATCGGCAGAGCCACACTTGCTTGTAATACCCCGATTTCCGTGCTTTGCGATATAGGCCCCCGCCCCTGCCGCTACTATGGCCGCGGCGGTGGATATGTTGAACGTTTTGAGGACGGCACCGCCGGTGCCGCATGTATCGACCAGATTATCGATACCGGTATCGACCCTTACGGCGTGCTCTCGCAAAGAGGTTGCAAAGCCGGCAAGTTCGGCTACGGTAGCGGTTTTAGCCCTCATAGCGGCAAGAAAAGCAGCGATTTGAACGTCGGGGACCTCTCCTTCAAAGATTGTGTCGAGAAGAGTTTTGGCCAGTTCAAATGTCAGGTCATTACCTTCGAGGAGGGTTTCGAGAAATTCGGTTATTTTTGCCATTTGCTTTTTTGTTCCTTTATCTTGCCGGGTTCCTGCGGTCCGGTGTCCGGTTTTGGGTTTGATATGAATTTGCGATTTGAAGCAGGTTTTCGATAATTTTTCCTCCTGTGGGTGTAAGGACGCTTTCAGGATGGAACTGGACGCCGAAGATGGGCAAAGTTTTGTGCTGAACCCCCATAACGATACCATCATATTCTGCGGTCTGCTCGAGAGAATCGGGGACAGATAAAGCGCATAAGCTGTGGTATCTTCCCGCCTGCAAAGGATTCTCAAGTCCGGCGAAGATACCCTTTCCATTATGTGATATTCTGGAGGGCTTTCCGTGCATAACGGCCGGTGCGTGGTCAATTTTGCCTCCGAAATGCTGAACGATGCACTGATGTCCGAGGCAGACACCGAATATCGGCAGGTTTTTTTGGAAATTTTCTATTGCCTCAAGCGACACACCCGCTTTGTCGGGTGTGCCCGGTCCGGGGGATATAACCAGAAGCACCGGTTGAAATTTTCCGGCGACCTTTTTCAGTTCATCCAGCGGTGTGTCGGCCCGGTAAACCACGGTATCACAGTTTCGCTTTCCAAACTCGTCGACGAGGTTATAAGTGAACGAATCAAAGTTGTCTACAAACAGCACCTTTGTTTTTACCGGCGGCATGTATAAAGTCCTCATAATTGCCCTCTAACCGCACGCAGACAGGATTGAGCCTTATGCTGAGTTTCTTCAAACTCGCTTTTCGGGATGCTGTCGTGTACAATACCCGCACCGACACGGATGTATGCGGTATGGTCTTTTATCTGCAGCGAGCGGATGGTGATGCAACTGTCAAAGCAGCCGTCAACGGTCAGGTACATCACGGCGCCGCCGTAGTATCCGCGCTTGTTTTTTTCGAGCTTACGAATAATCTTCATCGCTTCAATTTTCGGCGCCCCCGTAAGAGTCCCCATATTCATGGTTGCAAGATAAGCACTCAGTGCGTCGAGGTCGTCCCTGAGGACCCCCTTTACATTGCTGACCAGGTGCATTACGGACTCGTATCTTTCGATAACCAGCATCTCGTTTACGATTCTTGAGCCGGGATCGGCGACTCTTGCAATATCATTCCTTGCAAGGTCAACAAGCATCATGTGCTCGGCCAACTCCTTTCGGTCAATCTTAAGTTCGGCCTCGTACCTGCCGTCGATGTCGGGGTCAATCTTGCCGTTTACCCTTCCCCGCGGCTTGGTTCCGGCAATGGGTCGGATTTCAACACATCGCTGCTTCGTTCCGCTGACTCGCAGATTCAGTTCCGGGCTTGCGCCCATCAATACGGTATTCGGGGTATTCAGGTAGAACATGTAGGGTGAGGGATTCAGGGTTCTTAGCCGGCGGTAAACATCCAACGGCCCGTCTTTGCAAGGCTCGCTTATGGTCCTGCTCAGAACAACCTGGAAGATGTCGCCTTCGATTATGTGCTTTTTCGCGATTGTAACCATCTTCTCATATTCAGCCTGGTTCGTATCCGTAGCTGCGGGTGGCGGGTGAGCGTCAAATTCTTCGGGTGTTGCCGGAGCGGCTTGTGCCGCTTTGAAATAGTCGTCAAAACATTCCTCGGCCTGCCGGATAATTTCTTCGGTTTCACCGTCTGTAATCATCACATTCACAACGGCGTATCCTTTGGCCTGCTTATGGTCCATGATGAAGATGTTATCGGCGAAGTAAAGTTCATAATCGGGATTTTGAAGTGTATCTTCCTTGTTGGCGGGTAGTTTCTCGAACTGGTCAATGAAATCATAGCTCAGCGCACCCAACAGCCCGCAGGTTACGCGGAATGGTTTGCTGGCCAACTCGAATGCAAATGCCACGGCCCGCAGAACGTCCATCTGGTTAACCGTTTTAAGACGAGACCCTTCATCAATTGTCTCATCAATCAGATTCAGCGTTCCGACTATACTGTCCCCCCCAAAATCCACCGACTTGCAAAAGTCGAATCTGCCTTTGTCCTGAGCCAGATATTTGAGCATTCGCCTTCCGGTATTGCTAAGCGCCCTGATTGTAAAATCGGCGCCGGTTCCGCAAAGGTAAAGGGCAGGATTTGCGGTCCCAAAAGTCAGTGTCCCGGTTTCATCTCCTGAAAGATGCTCGCGGGACTCAAACAGGCAACAATTGGTCTTTTTGCCGTAATCGGAAATCCCGGCGAAAAACTCCACCGGACAACCAATTTTTATTTCCTTCACAAGGGGAATGATATATCCCGGCTTTGTGGCTCGAATCAGCTTTGAGTAATCTTCCATTTTTCCGAACCTTCGCATATTTTTTATCGGCCTATCCTATTTTCTTACAAGGAATTATGCAATAAAAAAATCGCAACCGGCTTTTTGACAGGTTGCGATTTTTCAATACTAATTTCGTGAGTATAGCCGAATACCGCTACCCGTCGAGTATCTCGACAGGCCACCACCAACCAAACACGTTTTTGCGATTATTCAGCTTCATATTTATATTAAACCAAAACAGGCCGCGAATGTCAAGAAAAATCTTTTGACAATGAAACCCCGGCCACGGGTGCCGGGGCTAAATAATTTCCGGTACCACATAGGGCGGCTTGCGCCGCTGCGCTTCAGTTATTTGCCCCGCGCTTACGCTTGGGACTCTGATTTTTACCGGCAGTACATACAGGTCCGGGGGCTAAACAGGAGTTATTATACGTTACCTACAAATTAAAGATACACCCCGACCTTGCCCTAAGGAAGCCGGCACTTTCCGCCGCAGGCAGGTTGTACCTGGCCCTTCACTTAACCCGCTACGCAAATTCAGGGCAATACTGTTTTACGGCTTCTATTATACTTTCAGCTTTGGCAAGAGCCATTCCGGCATCATTTTGTGAAACACTAATCAAGCCGCCATAATCACCCGTTTCGCGCATATCTATCAGAAAATCATACGACCGACCAATATCTGCGGACCATTGGCCGGTTTTGATAAGTTCACGGTGCAATGCCCCCCGCAGAGCAGAATGCTTTGAAAAAGTTTGTCCCCGAAGAGCAAAAAGGGCTGTTAATGCATGAAAAGCAGCATAATAAGCACGCGATGCGGCAGAGTCAGGGTCAGTATCAACGAGTTGTGAGCCCGAAGCTAATGTGCGAAGGGCACGTTGCCATTCCGTGGCAGCAAACTCTTTCATATCATTATCCCTTCACGATGAACGTTTTGATATAAGGGACAATCCACACTTTCATATTCCGAGGCAATCACCGGCTTGGCACTGATACGACGACCAAGCTGTAAAGACAAAGGATAAAGAACGTCAAGATTTGTTTCCAGGTCATGGCCATAATCGAGGGGCCCATGCAGCAAAACAAGCACATCAATATCACTGTCAGCCGAGGTGTCTCCGCGAGCCTCTGAGCCATAGAGCACCACACCACACAAACGCTCGTGGTATGCCGCCGCTAAACCAGCCTTAATTTCTTCTAAAAGTTCTTTTTTAAGCATAAACCACGCTCCCGCAACCTTCGTACATCATTTCCGTTCGTAATTGTATCTGATGTTTAAAAAACAGTCAACACAGAGAACTTATCGACGTTTGAATAAGTAATTGAACGAACGTCCTGTCACTCCTGCGAAAGCAGGAGTCCAGAAAACGCACGCAAAACGACTGGATTCCCGCTTTCGCGGGAATGACATTTTGACAGTGCCTCCGTAGTTTTGTTCCATTAGACGTTGAAAGCTCAATAAGTTCTTATAATCCAAGAGGTGCCCGACTTTTAATTCAATTCTTTGACGTATTACTCTAATTCCGGCGTTGAATCTAAAGAAAACTTTACCTGATAAGTCATACACTTAATATCTTCTTGTCCGTCCAGCGCATACTGAAGCTTAATGTCAATTTGACTACAAATGATTAGCCCCTCAACTTTTTCCCCATTTGAAGCAAGGTTTTTACGTACCCAAGACATATACCTTAATATCTGGCCTACGGTACTATCGCTGGTCTGATGCTTCTTCAACTCGATGACAAGCCATTTTCTTTCGCTTTTGTGTTTTGCGAGTAAATCGATCTCCCCAACTTCCCCTGCATAATAATGTGACCCTACGATTTCCCCATCCTCTTCAAGCAAGCTCCACTCATTTGACAATTCTGTTGCACTCCAGTTGTCTACCAAGAATTCATGAAGATATTTTTCAAGGGCAAAAACACATTCACTGTCTGTTGCTCCCTCGGTCATTTGAGTTTCCTCATCTTCTGAGATTCCGGCGACTCCATCTTTCGATAATCCTTTAGGCTTATGTGTGTTCGATACCCGCCACCAAAGCATATCGAGGGTCCAAAGGTCGATGTCAAGTTCTTTTGATACTTCTAACAGCACATGATTAATTTTTTCGTATTTTTCACCAAAAGATGCGCCCCTTGGAAACTCCGGCCACAACTGTAGTTTCTTCATACCGGTTTCAGCCGTGTTATTTACCACACCGTACTTTTCAGGATGCATAATCTGCAGAATAGCTGTTATAACCGCCCGGCCTAAGCCTTTGACCATAGGGTCGCCATTAGTAGGTCTCAGTCTGTCTAAACGTGTCTTAATGGGCATATCTTCAGCGACCAATAATTTCAAGGCTTCTTTTAGCCTGCCCATATCTTCTGTCATCCAACCACCCTGACGATGTAAGCTATCCCAATGTTGGTTATTCTTGAATAAGAGAAATCCTTTAAAATCATCTACAGTAAGATTATCAAGATTATCCGGCGAAAAAATCGGCTGATATTTGGTTAATACCTGCTCTTTAGCATTGCTGATTCGCGCACCTATTCTATAATATTCGTCAGTAGAATTGGGGGATACTTTTCCCAAAACACTTTTGAGCATATCAATTGCCTGTCTGTTTATAGCCATATCTTGATCTTCCCAATGAAAATATTTTTGCGTCTATTCTAAATTCCTGCAGGTGTCATATAATACTCCCCGAATACTGGGCGCACAATTATAGCGGATATGAGGCCTGAAAAGATAATAGTTTCAGGATACAAATCATAAATCACGCACAACGCATAAGGGACTCTTAATGCTTAAAGTGTCTCTTGCCTGTAAAGACCATAGCGATGCCTGCTTCATCGGCGGCGGCGATTACCTCATCGTCCTTCTTGGAGCCGCCCGGCTGAACGATACACGCGATTCCCGCTTTAGAGGCGTTGACCACATTATCCGGGAATGGGAAGAAGGCATCGGAGCCCATGGCGCAACCTTTGGCCTCGTCGCCGGCCTGCTTAAACGCTATCAGGCCGGATTCGACCCGGTTCATCTGGCCCGCACCGACGCCGACTATTCTTTTGTCCTTAACCAGCGTGATAGTGTTGCTCTTAACGTGCTTTGCAGTTATCCATGCAATCCGCAGGTCCTCTAATTGCTTTTCGGTCGGCTTTGCCTTGGTCGGGTACGTAAGGACATCAGGCTCCCAGGCGACAAGGTCGCGCCTCTGCAGCAGCATTCCGCCTACGATACAGCGGACATCAAACTCACCGGTGTCAATTTTCGCCCTGTCGATAGGTCCTGTTTCCATAAGTCTTACACGCTGGCCCCAACCCTTCAATGTCCTGATTGTCTCGACCGCATCTGCATCGAATTCGGGCGCTATAATCACCTCGGCGAAGAAACCGCTGGCACCTTTTGCCTTGCCGAACCTGCTGTAAGATTCCATAATCACAGTTGCGATATCCTTATCGACTTTTCTGTTCAGCGCTATGATGCTTCCGAAAGCGCTGACAACATCTCCGAGATATGCCTTTTCGTATGCAACGCAGATATCATCATCAACCGCACAACCACACGGATTGAGGTGCTTAACAACAACCGCCGCCGGCTCACTGAATTCCTTCACAAGCTCAAAGGCCGCGTTCGTATCAAGCAGATTGTTAAAGCTGATACCCACCCCGCCTTCCAGAAGCTTACCGCTGCCCGTGCTCATCTCTCCACTTGCGCCCAGCTTGTAAAAGGCCGCATCCTGGTGCGGATTTTCGCCGTATCGAAGGTCGTTTTCCTTGGCAAGAGCAATAGAAACACGCTCCGGGAACCTTACGCCGGCCTGCCCGTTGAGGTACTTTGAAATCGCGGCATCATAAGAGGCGGTAAGTCCAAACGCCACCCTTGCACAATCGGTGCGCAATTCCTCGCTTACCGCGCCGTTATTGGCCTTCATTTCCTCGATAACCTTGTCGTACTGGTCGGGATTCGTTACGACGGTAACGTATTTGTGGTTTTTCGCCGCCGAGCGCACCATGCTCGGACCGCCTATGTCGATATTTTCTATCGCATCTTCAAACGCGCATCCGGGTTTTGCAATTGTCTGCTCGAAAGGATAAAGGTTCACACACACCAGGTCAATCGGCTCGATGCTGTGCTCTTTCAAAGCCGCAGCGTGGTCCGCCTTTTCCCGCAGCGCCAAAAGACCCCCGTGAATCTTGGGGTGCAGGGTTTTGACTCTTCCGTCCATCATTTCCGGAAACCCGGTTACAGAGTCAATACTCGCCACTTCAACACCGGCGTCGCTGATTTTTTTTGCGGTTCCTCCCGTGCTGATTATCCTTACACCCATCGAACTGAGTTGTTTTGCAAACTCAACAACACCTGTCTTGTCCGAAACACTCACCAAAGCAGTCTTAATCTTAACATCCATTTCAAGTCTTCTCCTTCATTCTGAATAAGGCAATTTAGAACATTTAATAAAACGAATACAATACGTACATTCCGAGCAAAAACAACCTCTACGCTCAGGGAGACAAACAAATCCTTTTATATAGGGTTCTCGATTATTGTCTCTCACTAAAGCTCATGAGCCGTCCGCTGTTATCGCCCAGATAGATTGTCGAATCTACCGTATTTGTCGCGAATGCGGACACACCGGGCAAGTCAAGGGAAAACAGTTTCCTGCCGGTATTGTTATTGAAACCTGCCAGCATACCCGGTTCGGCAAATACGTATGCTCTTTCACCCTTCTCTGTCAGCAAACCGATGCCACCTGGTACCTGCCAGAGCATCTGTCCGGTTTCTTTGTCCACAGCATACAGACCGTTATGCCCGGCGTATTGATAAATCACGTTTTTGCCAGCAACGGCTGCGGTGCTTAATCGGTCTCCCGCATGAAAAGGCACAGCCCAGCCGCTTCTGCCGGTTTCAATTTCCAGTTTGTACAGTTTGTTGTTATCGCTGCCTACATAAATCCAGCCGCCGTCTCTGGTTATCGGCGCACTGATAGTTCCCGGGATATCCCGCTGCCACAATTTCTTAGGTGCCTCTGCCAGAGTCCTTATTATATTTCCCGACACAGTTGAAAAAACCACAAAGTCCTCATCGACAACTATCGAGTTTATGAGCGAGTCGTTATCCGCCGTTACGGCAAACTCCTCCCAGTATTCATCAGCAACTATTGCATGTATCCGCTTGTCAAGACCCGCAATGAAAAGATGTTTGGAATTTCGCTTTACCGGATAAACAGCGCCTTTGCCGATGTTCTTGAATCGCTTTCTGCTTTTAATCGTACCGGAATTCGGATCAAGAGAGGAAATCTCAGATCCTATTGTAAAAATAATAAGACCATCATAGTATTGAGGCTCAAGGATCTCCAGCCCCGCAGGGGCAAGCCGCAACTGGAAACGAAGCTTACCATCCTCTCTGTCGACACAAAAGAGGTAATTTCTGTCGGTCAGGACATACAAATACCTTTGAAAGACAATCATACGCCGGGGTCTTTCAGTTTTTTTCAGGGGCAGTTTAGTCTGCCAATCAGCCTGTAAACCCACCTCTTTCAGCAAGCCGGCTGAAACAGGCACATTTTTTGGGCTTTGTTTAAAGGATTCAATCCCGCCGATGACAGCGCTATAATTGCCAACGAAAAGGAACACCAACACAAATCTTTGAAGCATATGATTATCCCTCAGCAATGCTCTTTTCATCATCTTGCCTCCCGGGATTCTTGCGGGAAGCAATATTTATCAAGTCAAATGCACGTATTGGGCCAAATCAACCCCGTGTTCGGCCTCGAAATCACGCATTTCTTCAATCCGCTGGATATCATCCTTTATTCTGTTTGCCAGCTTAAAAATGTAAGGCTTACCATCGAGTCGATTCCTCAGGTCATCCAGCATCGGTTCCCACCTGCCGCCGTAAAGTTGGGCCTTGAGCACGACAAGCATCTTTTGCTCGTTGCCAAAGCCCCTTACGTAATTCCGGACGACATCATCCGGCAAATCCTTCCGACCGGCGCCATTTTCAGAGATTTCGGCCATTGCAAACCTCGCTTGGGAGAAATAATAATCCCGCCCGGGCCAATTTGCAAAAAAAAATTGTAATTTATACAAAATCTATACAAGTTCTTTATGCAGTGATGTTTACGGACCGCCCCGTCTCCAGCTAACAGTTATAGCAGGATTTTGGGCATTTTGAACAAGCCCTATTCGTTACTAAGGATCGATGACAGTCGGGCCAATTTGACTAACTGTGCGGCTCTTGCAGCGTCAGCGGTTCCGGTTTGAGTCCTTATATAAGCATCCCCAACAAGAACACTTCTTGCCTCTGATACAATTTTTTCGGCCTGCTCCCGCTCCATACCTTCGAAAGTAGTAACCTCGTGAGCCAGGATTGTGACAAAGTTCTCACTTATGCGTGCAAATCCCCCGTCAACAAGAAAGAATGCATCGTCCCTTCCGACAATATCTTTTACCTGCATAATCCCCCCTGCCAATTTGCAAAGCATCGGCGCATGATTTCTCAATACACCCCTGAAACCATCATGGGCGGGCAGAACAAGTGCCCCGGCCTTGCAATCCAATAACTTGCCGGCCGGCGTAAGCAAAACACAACGAAATGTTCCTGTCGATAACCGAACCATTATTTTTAACCCTATCGGATGTAAACGTCTTCTGTAACTCAAAACTATTGATTTTTTAATAAATAACAGAACACGGAGCTAAACTCTAAGTCCTAATATCGAAATCCTAAACAATGTCCAAATACAAAATTACCAAAATTCAAAACACTGTTTAGTTGCCCTTTACTTTGCCTAAAGGCCGGTTTTGTACATTTGAATTTGGGAAATTCGGATTTGTTTCGAATTTTGGATTTAGTGCTTCGAATTTCACTTGGTGTCCTTTTATTTTTTCAAAGAACAATAAGAACTCTATCTTTTCTGCTGTGCCTCCTGAACCGACCCTATATACATAAACGCCCGCTCGGGCAAATGGTCCCACTTTCCCTCACAAATCTGACTGCAACTTTTTACGGTATCTTCGAGTTTGACGAACTTTCCGTCCAAACCCGTGAACTGTTTTGTGACGGTAAACGGCTGCGAAAAGAATCGTTCGAGGCGTCTTGCCCTTTTGACGACCGTCTGGTCGGCCTTGCTCAGTTCTTCAACACCAAGGATGGCGATAATATCGGCCAAATCGTTGTAACGCTGGAGGTATTGCAACACCTGTTGTGCGACATCATAATGCTCTTTTGAAACTATATTAGGGTCGAGTATTCGAGAGGAGCTTTCGAGGGGGTCAACAGCGGGATATATTCCCTTTTCCGCAATTTTTCTTGACAGCACAATAGAAGAATCAAGATGGCTGAAGGTTGCAGCCGGTGCGGGGTCGGTCAGGTCGTCTGCGGGGACGTATATTGCCTGAACGGATGTAATGGCGCCGGCCTCTGTTGATGCGATACGTTCCTGGAGCCGGCCCATCTCGGTAGCAAGGGTCGGCTGATACCCCACCGCAGAGGGTGTCCGGCCCAACAATGCGGAAACCTCGGCTCCCGCCTGACTGAACCTGAAAATATTATCTATGAAAAGCAAGGTTTCTCCGCCACCGGCCTGACAGAGGTATTCAGCCATCGTAAGTGCGCTAAGTGCCACCCGGAGCCTGGCGCCGGGTGGTTCATTCATCTGGCCGAACACGAGGCAGGTATTTTCCAACACGCTTGTATCCGTATCGCCGATTTTTGTCTTTTGCATCTCGAGCCAAAGGTCGTTACCCTCCCTGGTACGCTCACCGACACCCGCGAAAACCGAGTATCCTCTGTACTCGGTGGCAATCCGAGAGATAAGTTCCTGAATGAGGACGGTTTTTCCTACGCCTGCACCGCCGAAAAGTCCGGTTTTTCCGCCCCTGGCGAAGGGACAGACCAGGTCAACGACTTTGACGCCGGTCTCGAATATCTGCGATTTGGCCGAGAGCTCAGTGAACTTCGGCCCCGCCGAATGTATGGGTCTTTTCTGATTTGCGTCAACGGGACCGCGTCCATCGACCGGCTCACCCAACAGATTAAACACCCTGCCTAATGTTTCTTTGCCGACCGGGACCTCAAGTGGTCCGCCGGTATCGACTACCTCCATTCCCCGCCGAAGTCCCTGTGTGCTCCCCAGTGCAATCGCCCTGACCCTACCGCCGCCTAAATGCTGTTGCACCTCGCCAACCAGTTCCGTTTTCCCGTAGTCGAACTTTCCGGGTATCTTCAGCGTGTTATAAATACCCGGGATATCGCCGGTGATGAACTCGGCGTCAAAGGTGCTGCCGATAACCTGAATTATTCTTCCTTTATTCATACATCCACTTTACTTTGGCTAAGTTAACTCGAACGATGAGCCGTTCGTTATGTTATCGTTCCACTGACTATTTCCAGCAACTCTTCGGTGATATTTGCCTGTCTTGCGCGGTTGTACTGTCGTGTAAGCTCCCCGGCCATTTCATCGGCATTATCGGTAGCGTTTCTCATAGCGACAACCCTTTCGAGGTGCTCGCTGAGAGCGGCTTCGAGAAAACAGGCCGACAGGCTGGCGCGAACCATCATTTTCGCCAGGCTGTCGAAAATTTTTTCGGCGGACGGAGACAAAAGGAAATCCTCGAAAGCAAGCTCCCATGGCCATATCACCGTCGCGCGAGTTGTAAGGTCATCGATAAGCTCGGCAACGGGCAGCACCATAAGAGTCTGGGCACGTTGACTGGCGGGCGAAAAAAAACGGGTGTAAACGACCGCGAGCCGCCCGATTCGGCCGGCTGCATATTGTGCCATAAAATCATCGGCGATAACCTGGACCTGCCGGGGCGAAGGCACCTCGTCAAAATCTTCGTATGTTTCCCGGAGCCGGATGCCGCGGTTTTTAAGGTAGCCTATCACCTTTGCACCCTTTGCATAAATTTTAACTTTCTTTCCGAATCTTCGGGCCATATCCACATGCACATCTATCAAGCGGCAGATATTCGCGTTATGCGCGCCGCACAAACCGCGGTCGCTGCCTATCGCCAATATCGCGTTGCAGTCGGATTTATTATCCAGCATTAAAGGATGCTCGATTGTCTTTTCCGCTGTGACTATAAGATAAGCAAGTTGTGCCAGGGTGTCGTAAAACTGTTCGCCTCCGGTCCACTTTTTGTAATACTGCTGGTATCGCACGGCGCTGACCGTCTCCATTGTGTGCGTTACTTTGCCGATGTCCCGTACGGCCCGGCGTCTATCGAGTATCTGACGTGTTGAAGCCATATAGTTCTTTACTTTCCGTGCGAAAATTTATAAATAGTCTTAAATGCCGTTATTGCTTCGGTCAGGTTCTTTTCAAGCTCATCGCTCAGTTCTCCGGTTGTTTCTATTTGTTCGATGTACTCGACCGCCTCAAGTCCGAGCCAGTCCAGCATTTCCTCGATGAATTGACCCACATCGGACAATTCAACATCATCCACCAGTCCGGAAGAGCCTGCTAATATACTAATCACCTGCCGGGCCGTCCCAAGCGGTGCAAACTGCTTCTGCTTTAGAATCTCAACCATCCTCTTTCCGCGTTCCAGTTGTGCACGGGTGGCATCGTCAAGCTCTGTTCCCAGCCGAGCGAAATCCTCCAATTCTCTAAAGGCCGCTAATTCGAGCCGAAGTTTCGGCGCGACCTTCTGCATGGCCTCGGGCTGTGCCTTTCCTCCTACTCTGCTGACGCTGATACCGACATCGACGGCGGGTCTTATGCCCGCCAAAAATAAATCTCGCTGCAGATATATCTGCCCGTCTGTAATCGAAATAATATTCGTAGGTATATAAGCCGAAACCTGCCCCTCGAGGGTTTCCACTATGGGCAGAGCGGTAAGGGAGCCTCCGCCCGAGTCTTTGTTGAGTTTTGCGCTCCTTTCGAGCAATCTGCTGTGAATATAAAATATGTCTCCGGGATAAGCCTCCCTTCCCGGCGGTCTGCGAAGAAGCAGACTCAACTGCCGGTATGCAACAGCGTGTTTGGTGAGGTCATCATAGACACACAAAACATCTCTTCCGTGCTCATAAACGAAGAACTCAGCCACCGAAGTCGCTGTATATGGCGCGACAAACTGCATTGCGGCGCTATCTCCGGCGGACGCCGAAACCACAACTGTGTGTTCCATTGCGTGATGGTTCCGAAGCAAATGTACGATTTGTGCAACGGTTGATTCCTTCTGGCCGATAGCAACATATATACAGATGACGTTTTTATCCTTTTGATTTATTATCGTGTCCAGCGCGACCGCTGTCTTACCGGTTTTTCGGTCACCGATTATCAGTTCTCGTTGGCCCTTTCCGACTGGTATCATCGAATCGATGCATTTTATTCCCGTCTGTAAGGGCTGACAAACCGGTTCTCTTTGTGCGATACCGGGAGCGGGCGACTCAACAAGCCTGCGCGACTCGAAATTAATCTCATCTCCATCGTCAATCGGTTCACACAGCCCGTCAACAACCCTTCCCAAAAGTCCGAAACCGGCCGGTACGGTCAGTACCTGTCCGGTCGCTCTGACGGTTGACATTTCCTTAATCCCGACATAATCTCCGTAGATAACCGCACCTACGGACTCTTCGGTAAGGTTGAAAACTTCTCCGACTGCGCCGCTTTCAAACTCGAGCATCTCGCCGGCCATTGCGTTGTCAAGGCCGTATATCCGTGCTATTCCGTCGCCGACTTCAAGCACTTTTCCGACCCTGGCCACATCGACCCGGCCCTTATATCGCCCAATCTCGGCCTTTATGAGGCTGCTTATCTCGTCAACATTAAACTTCATAATTTGCTTTCCTGCAGATTTTTGATGACGGTCTTTACCGCCCGCTGAAGAGTTGTTTTCACCGAGTTATCGATAACCACATCATCCTTCTTTATTATAATGCCACCGATAATCGCCGGCTCGACAACCAAGGATAATTTAACCTCCTTGTTTATCGCATCTTTCAAATCCGCCTCAAGCATCCGAATCTGCTCATCATCTGGCGTCCTTGCCAGGGTAATCTCCACCAGCGCTCGACCCCGATGAACATCGACCAACATTTCATACTTGTCCGAAACAGGCCCCAAGAAACCTATCCGGTTTCTTTTGGCCAGGACGCTCATAAAATCAAGTGTCAAATTCTCGAGTTTTCCCTGAAAGACCCTCCGAATGATTTGCGCCTTCTCGGCGGGCTTTATACCGGGTGATGTCAAAATCGCGGCAAACTCAGGCTCGGCTTTTATCACCTCCCGAAGACAGGCCAAATCCTCCGTAACCGAATCGACACAACCGGCCTGGTCTGCCAATTCAAACAGGACCTCACTGTAAACATCGCGAATAATCTGTCTTTTGGACTCATCCACCGCTTTGAGCTAATCCTTTTTACTTTGCTGCTGTTTCAATCGTTCCACGGCCTCTTGTATCATCTTCTGATTATCCCGGTCATCGATATTTCTTCCCAATATTTCCTGTCCAAGGCGCAGAACAAGTTCACCGGCCTGTTCAAGAAACTGTGCCCCGGCCTGGTTACCGGCCTTTTCGATATCAGCATGGGCTTTTTGTATCATTTCGTCCGCTTTGTCTTTAGCGCCGTCTATTATTTCTTTTGCCTGCCGCTCGGCCTTATCGAGGTGGGCGGCGATTATCGTCTCGCCCTGACTTTCTGCATTTTCAAGCTTTTTGTTGTACTCGGCCAAAATACGCTCAGCCTCTTTGCGGGTATGTTCGGCATCGGTGAGCTGCTTTTCTATATGCTCCTGTCTGGCGTTAAGGGCGGCCAATATCGGCTTCCACGCCAGTTTCCACAGGACCACCAACAGAACAACGAATGCTATTATCGTCCATACAGCATCTGCAAACGCTCCGCTGAATGGGCTAAGCTCCGGTTCCGGCCCATGCGCGTCGGCACCAAATGCCGCCGGTCCTACGCACAGAAAGGCTAACAAAATACAGAACAATTTACTCTGCATTTTTCCTCATAGCTTTACGTGAGCAGGAATATCGCCACAAAACACACAATCAATCCGAAAAATGCGATGCCTTCTATCAGCGAAGCGGCTATTACCATGCTTGTAAAAATTCTGCCGCCGGCCTCGGGCTGACGGGCCACCGCTTCTGTGGCACCGCTGGCTATCCTGCTTATACCAAGTGCCGCCCCGAATACAATTATCCCCGAACCTAACAAACCGCCCAATACACCGAGGGTTTGAGCGTAGGAATTTGCGGCTGGTTCCGTTCTTGTATCGGTTTGAGCAGATTCGGTCGCCGCTTGCGCCGAGACCCCTGATGCAAACAAGACCGAAATTATCAATACGACTGTCAAAATCCTGAAAAGCAAATTAACCATCTCAAATAAACCTCCAAAATTTTAGACTACTATAAGTGGTGCGATATATCGCACCCCTACAAACCGCGTGGGCCACAGGCCCACCCTACGAACTACGAACTACGAACTACGAACTACGAACTAATCAGTGTTGGGGCTTAACCGCAAAACCAATGAAGATTATCGTCAGAAAGGTGAATATATAAGCCTGAAGGAAGGCAACAAACAACTCCAGCAGGCTCATCAGCACCACCCCGATAACCGTCGCAGCGCCAACGAAATAATTCTTGAACAGGAAAATCAGTCCCAGCAGTGTTCCCAACACCACGTGCCCGGCCAGCATATTTGCAAAAAGTCGAATAGCCAGCGCAAAAGGCTTGACAATCGCTCCCACAACCTCCAGAAAATAAATAAAGGGCACCATCGGCCACGGAACATTCGGCGCAAAATTCCTCACATAGCCCCACACTCCCTGCTGGCGCATACCGAATATATGTATAGAAAAAAAAGCAACCAGCGCCAGGCTTCCGGTAACCCAGATATTTGCAGTTGCAATGCCCCCGAGGTGGCTTTCGGCGCCGCTTATCAGAGTAATGAACTTATCCAACGGAACCATTCCGAGAAGATTCAAAGTGAGCACAAAGAAGAATACCGTCCAGACAAAACCTATATGCCTGTCGGTCGCTTCCCCCAAAAAAGGTCTGGCCATCTCCTCTCTGATGAACACACACACCGTCTCAATAAGATTCCCGAATCCGCGACTGACAAGCCCTTTTCCTCTGACCGCCAGCGGCAAAGCAATCAGCAGAATCGCCGCGGCAAGTGTTACCATGAACATGTGATTGCTTACCGTTATCCCCCAAACAGTGAACAACTCCCTGGAAACCACTTCCCTGAGTGGGTTGAACTGGGTTAAAACAATACCGCCGGTATCAAGCATTATCGGTTCCATCCTTACAAAGATTCGTTGCCGTCTCCATGATCCTCATTTCGATTCTTTGTAAAACAGGTACATCATTCCAATGAAGCTGATAAAGAAACCCGTTACAAGTAAAAAAGGCCCCCCCGTATTGAAAAATCCGTCAAGCCTGTGGCCGATATAGCAGAATATCGCGATAACACCGCAAAACTCTATACCCGCTCCCATCCACTCAAGGCCGCTTCTTTGCGGTTTGTCCTTTTGGCGGTCATCCTTTTCCATATCCGCCTTTGTAACAAAGAACTCCGTCCAAGAAATTCGTATTCGAAACTAACCGGCTGCCTGGTCCAGGATCAGGTCTTTCACCCTTCGGCTGGGCAAATTAAGCGCACCATAAGCCGCTGCCGCGGCACTTCGAATCTGAGGCTCGGTATCTCCAGAACTGATTAACGAATAAATGGCGTCTATCTGTTCATCCGTCAGCAAATTGGCATTTAGCTTTGCGGAAATCGCCAAAGAGCCAAAGGCATATTTTCTGATATCGGCGGGATTTTTCTCCGAAAGCGCCATATCCGCTATCGCCCGCTGAGCATCAGGGCTTTCAATCCTGGCAAGGACCTCACCGGCAAGATTCTGCATCTGTTGCCAGGAGCTTTTTGTTGCGTCTGTCAAGTCCGGTAGTGCCTGCAACAAATCTACAACCTCATTTCTCCTTACCGCAAGCTCATTCATCACCTCCACGGCCCGAATAGCGTATTCATCCGCTAAATCATCCCCCAATTCCTCGGCACCCTTTCTACCGACCGCTTCAGCAAGGTTCTCTATGACTTGTTTGCAGCCCATGAATTCCGATGTCGGGCCGGCCCCTCCAATTGCGATGGCCGCACTGTACCTGACCGACCGGTCGTCAAAAGTAAGGGCTTTGACCAAAGGCTGCTCGGTCCCAACCCGCCAAAGCAGAGATTTTTCACCCGCGTTGGCCGCTAAAGCTTCAACAATCCCCAGAGCCACATAGGCATTTTTTTCATTCAAGGCTCTTTCAAGGGCCTGATGGAGATATTCAGGCCCTGCCGTTGTTGCATAAGTCATCGCGTTTGCATGTCCCTGGCCGAAATATTGCGGCATAGCCAGTTGAGTGGCTTCCGCTTTGAAGAATGCAGCCAGCCACAGGGCAATGGCCTTTCCGAGATCCTCGTCGGCCTTGAGGGCCCACTCGCAGTTTTGCATCGCCATCAGCTCGTTAAAATATGCCTTATCAACCTCGTGTCGAACAAGGCTTTGGCTGTCCTGGTCCCAGAACCAGATGTTGGCGAAGTCATAGTCCGCGGCTGGAGCCAGCGATTCGGTGTGATAGTAATAGTCCTCGGCAAGCCCGAAGAGCAGTTGGGCCGCCGGCAGTTTTGCCGCCGAGGGGTCTATTTTTTCCATCGCCTCAAGTGCTGATTTGCGCAACTGTTCGGAAGGGTCCTGCTGGGCAACAAATTTCAAGTGTCCCTGCGATTGGGGATATCCTGTCTCGCCGAGCGCCCTGATTACTTCGACCTTTGCTGCGGTATTCTTCATTTGCAGTGAAGCCACCAAAGGCCTGACAGCATCACGTCCGATTTTTCCTAATGCATCGGCGATGTTGGCAAGTTCATCTTTCCTGTTTTCATCGGCTAACGCTTCGAGCAGGTACGGTATGGCATACTCTCCGGCGTTCTTCAGTCGCTCCTGAGCCGCCAAGCGGCCGCGTATTGTACTGCTGAGCCTTTTGATTTCCTGCTTGATAACCTCTGCATCAGTTCGTCGAACAAACCTGCCCTGCTCAATAATGTCCAGTATCCGACCGCTCAAATCCTTTAGTTCTTTGTTTGTCGAATACATTTTCAGCAATATACCGTAACCGTTCGGATTCGACTCGCTAAGCTCAAGCAGTTCGACCGGGTCCGGATTGCTTTCTATCAGGTTTTGGGCGTAACCGGTCGCAAGGTCGAACCGACCTATAGCCGTGTAATGCAAGAAATCGTTCCAGTTGTCCTCTATGCTCCGGCAAATACCCACACCAGAGACAAGTACTATACCAAAAAACGCAATAATACCTGTTTTCACATACATCAAACATCTCCTGCGTCAAACATCTTCTGTGATTATCATCTCACTCCCGGCCACTGAACGACGGTCGTCATTATAAATCAACCGTCCCTCACGTCAACATAAAAGCCGGCCAATGGGCTAAAAATCTTCAAACAGCGAACCAAAAACCACGCATTAAGCGATATAAAGACCGTTTTCTTTGATATATTCCAGCACTTTCGGGTCCAGCATTCCACTGACATCGGCCCCGGAGACCAATTTGCATCTTATTTCGGTGCTATTGATGTCTATAAGAGGGGTTCTTATGACATTTCTTCGGAGCTTTTCCACTTGCGCCGGTTCGAGAACGCCGCCAAGGCCGGCAAAAACCGGCCGTTCAAAGCCGGCCCTGTGCATCACACACAAATTACATGCGTCAACAAGCTCTTTTATCCCGTACCAGCGGGCCAGGTCCTTAACGGCATCAGCTCCAACCAGCCAGTAAAAGTTGACACCTTTTCCATACTCAGTGCGAAAATGTCTTACGGTGTCAAGGGTATAACTCGGCCCGGCTCTTTTCAGTTCACAGTCACTTACTCTGAAATTTTTTCTTTCCGCGAGTGCAAGTGAAATCATCTCGAACCGCGCCAATCCGTCGGCTGCCGGAAGAGATTCTTTGTGCGGCGAACACAGCACGGGAATCAACACGACCTGCTGCGCTTTTATTTTTTCGCAGGCATAATCAGCCACACGCAGGTGACCGTAATGAATCGGGTCGAAAGTTCCGCCGAAAAGTATAACTTTATCGTTCATCGCAGCAAACAACTAACAACAATCTGTTGATTTACAAAAAAATTTTACCACATTCTCAAAAAAAATACTATTTATAAAAAAAATTTTCAACGGGTCTAAAAACCTTTTCCTTTTAATTTCACGCAACACAAAAACGGCCGACATTAATTCAGAGGATGCTTTTTCTAAATATAACAGGAATGCTGAAAACGCCTTCCAAGGCCTCCAAAGGAGTCTTTCAAGAAAATTACTAAATCGCAGTCATTGCCTCAACATATTCAAACTTCTCTGCGCCGCATAACTTCGTACAACACGTTTCGATTTGTACCGCCAATACACGGCGACAAAACAGTTTTCAGTTTTTAGAAAACTATGAAGTATTTTTATTGATTTTGACGATAAATATATATAGTTTAAGACAGTAGTAAGTTTGCATTTAACAGGTTACGTAAGAAAAAACAAATGAGATTAAAATTAATTACCGAAAGGAGGTGATTAAGAGTATGGCAAAGAAGAAAACCAAAAAGAAAACCAAAAAGAAAACCAAGAAGAAAGTAACCAAGAAGAAAGCCAAGAAGAAAGCCAAAAAGAAAGCTAAGAAGAAAGCCAAAAAGAAAACAAAGAAGAAAGCCAAAAAGAAGAAGAAGAAATAGCCTGATATAACAAATGGTATTCGAAAATGGAAGGTTCTATGACCACGGCAGAACCTTCCATTTTTTTTGACTTTTCCCGAAGCAAACCTGTGCCACACCCTTCCGCCCGACACTTCCAGTTGACCGGATATTCGGACAAGATGTTAAAGCTCCGGCGCCTCAGGCTCAACAGAGGCCGGTAAAACTTCTGCCGGCGGCTTCTATCCGTTTTTTTCCAAACGAGCCGCCACGTAGTCGAACACACATCTGGCTACCAGGTTGATGTCGTCCGTTCGGGGCAGTAAAGCCACAATCTGTTCGAGGGACTGGTGTTGCCGGATTTTAAGGAGGGTTTCGGCAAAATTCACATCAAACACCCACGCCAGTTGCATCAATTTCATGTCGTTCAGCGTTCTTAGTTGGCTGTAATCGAGGGATTCCTGCCTCAATACGGCCTCTACTATGTGCCGGGAGTAACTCGGCTCATCTGGAAACTCTATTTCGAGCTTTAACCGGTCTGGCTCGACCAGGTTTTGCTTATAAGCCTCTATGACAACACGATATATATCGATCTTGTCGGCGTCGCGTATCAGTTTTGCGAATATTTCGGCATCCTGGTCCAAATCAGCCGGCAAACTCTTTTGGCCATGTAACCTTATTGCTGTTTTGATTACCCTGCTCTGTCGCTCCTGAAGTTCATTAAGAACACCGTGCCGTCGCAACACATCAAGCGCAAGCTGGCAATGATTTACACTTTTCAGATCGTTGTATGTTCCGTATTTCGCAAACTGCTCGAAACGTCCAACATCGTGAAAAAGAGCGATGGTTTGTGCAATCAGGCGGTCTTCGTCCCCGATATTGAGTTTGTCGGCCAGATATGCCATCTGGCTGCAGACGGAATAAGTGTGATTTTCCTTCAACTTCAAATTGGCGTTGACATATTCATCGTCAGCGTAAAAGCCGGCCACATAATCGTGAAACCACTTTTTGTAGAAGTCAAGTTGCTCTTTTTGCATAATCCTGTTCTGTATTTTTATGAGACGGGCCGGATGAAAGTATCGTCCTGTCCGGCATCATATACTGAAACCGCAATTATTTCCACCGGTAAATTGATGTGATGCCCGTCTGTTCAGGAAAAAGGTAACACAGGTGATGCTAATGTGATATAATTAAACCGGTTCGAAAACCGGATAAGTACAAATATGTTCTCTTTGGTATTGATTTTGGAGCTTTAAGATGCCTACTGTCAAAGATATTGCTATCCGAAAACCCGACGAGGACGAGGCAACCAGGTGCAAGAACTGGCCGATATGGACTTGCGAGGCGAGCAGATTCGACTGGGATTACACAGAAACAGAAACGTGCCTGATTCTTGAGGGGTCCGTCGAGGTAAGCGATAGGCCCGAAAGCGGTGAATCCGTTTCCTTCGGCCCCGGTGATTTGGTTGAGTTTCCCGTCGGGCTTAAGTGTGTGTGGAATGTTAAGAAGCCTGTTAAGAAACACTACAACTTCGTTTGATTTTGTCCGTTATGATTAAATCGAGCTTGTTTGTTAGCGATGGAACGTGCGACCAAAAAACTGCATATCCTTCTGCTTTACCCGGCCCTTTTCTTTCTGACCCTTTTTGCCTTTGAGCAGGTCAGACAGTGCAAATTTACCAACACGGATGATATCAAGTTCACGGCCAAAAATCCCTATGTACAGGCCGGTCTTACTCCCGAATCGATTCGGTATGCCTTTACCACCACAACCACCGCCAACTGGATGCCTCTGACCTGGCTGTCGGTTATGGCCGATTCACAAATCTTCGGTCCGGGCAGC
>DUZQ01000025.1 GCA_013349435.1 Planctomycetota bacterium
ACTGCTCATAATGAACCTTAATAAACGTGGACAGGGATGCTCAAGAAGAAAAACTGAGTAACGGGAAATTTATTTTTTGACTTCTTGCTCTTTATAGGTGACAAAAGCGTCGGGCACAGAAGCCGGGCAGCGCGATAATATTAACAAAAGCCGTGGCGTGCACCCGTCGAGACTCGGTCTCGCCGCGGCTGAAGCGGCCGAAACCGGGCTTAACACAATACGCATCACGCATCACTCAATACGAGGCACGAGAACCGAGCTACGAGCGACTAATATGTTCTGAGCGACCCACAGTCATCCTGTGGGTATTGTTAAAAGGTCTCAAAATCACAGGTTGTGAGAAACGCACCTTAGCCCTTTTGGGACAAGGGCTTACGGTCAGTTCGCTGGAATTTCGTATTTTCGACTGGTGTTATTCTGTTTTTTTAGTGCACAATTAGCCCAAAGTGTGGTATTTTAATATAGACTATTAAAATAGTAGGTTTATAGGAGTAGAAAAGTGAAACTATCATCAAGGAGCCGATACGGGTTGAGGGCCGTTTTGGATCTGGCTTTGCATTATGGAAAAGGCCCGTTGCAGATAAGGGCTATTGCCGCTCGTGAGGAGATATCAAACAAATATCTGGAACAACTGATGACAATTTTGAAAACATCGGGTCTGGTCCGCAGCCTCAGAGGCCCAAAAGGGGGTTACATTCTGTCAAAACCTCCCGACCAGATAAAGCTAAAGGAAGTCATTACTGCGCTTGAGGGGCCGTTATTTCCGGTTGAATGTCTTCAGCATCCCCAGTTTTGCCCACACTGCGCAGAATGCATAACCAGACAGGTCTGGGCCGATGTTCAGGAGGCCATGCTCGGTGTCCTGGAAGCAACTAATATGCAGGATCTGGTTGACAGGGTGAAAACCTCTGAGAACCGAAAAGCTTAAAAGATTTAATCAGGATTCGCTAAATGGACGAATTGAACGACGATAAGAAAACCCAGAAGCTCGCCGAGGCAATCGTAGGCACATACTACGGTGCAACAGGTATAAACTTCATAGATGTGACCAATTTGCCCGTTCGCGATAAAATTCTGAGAATTCTTGATCTGCTGACCGAACTGCTTTTCCCCGGATACACCGGAAAAAGAAACGTTACCCGTGAAAATATCAAATTCATTGTCGGCGACATACTTTGCGAAGTGCGAACGGGACTTGCCGAGCAGGTGGAACTGGCGCTTTGCCACCAGTGCCGGCTGGACAACTGCGAAAATTGTGATTGTAAGACCCGGGCCTGCCGGATTACCGACCAGTTGCTGGATAAACTTCCCGAAATCAGAGAGATGCTCAAGAGCGATGTACAGGCCGCCTTTGACGGAGACCCTGCGGCCAAGTCTTTCGAGGAAATTATAATAGGCTATCCATACATAACCGCCATTGCAACCCATCGTATCGCGCACGAACTGTACCTTAAAGATGTCCCTTTGATACCGAGGATAATGAGCGAAAGCGCACACAGCAAAACCGGAATCGACATTCACCCCGGCGCCAGAATCGGCAGGAATTTCTTTATCGACCACGGAACAGGCGTGGTAATAGGCGAAACGACTGTCATCGGTGACAATGTAAAGCTTTATCAAGGCGTTACCTTGGGGGCTTTGAGCTTTCCGAAGGACGAAAGAGGCAGAATCATAAAGGGCGGCAAACGCCATCCTACAATTGAAAACGATGTTACAATTTATGCCGAGGCAACAATATTAGGCGATGTTACAATAGGGGCCGGTGCGACAATCAGCGGCAATGCCTGGATAAAAAAGTCGGTCCCGCCGGGTGTAACGGTCGCGGTGGCAACACCTAAATCGCTTTACGCGCGTCTTCAGGCTCGGGGTGACCGGCAAAAGAACAAAGACAAAAAGTAATTAAACAGGAACCAGTGCCGCCGGTAAATATCGGCCTCAGCAACATCTAACAGCTTGTTTGCCGGTGGTGCTTATGATAGGATTTTATTATGCAGATACCTGTAATTGAAAAGATACACCGACTCAAAGACCTGGGAAAGGCGGTTATCCTGGCGCACAACTATCAGCCCGCCGAGATTCAGGATATTGCAGATTTCGTTGGAGATTCATTGGGGCTGAGTATCGAAGCGGCTCGAACAGACGCAGAGGTCATAGTCTTTTGCGGAGTTCACTTCATGGCTGAAACCGCTGCTATCCTTTCTCCGCAAAAAACTGTTCTTTTGCCCGAGAAGGAGGCGGGCTGTCCCATGGCTGATATGATAAGCGCCCAGCAACTGTTGGAATTGAAGGCTCAACACCCAAATGCGCTGGTTGTTTCGTATGTAAATACGACGGCCGAAGTTAAGGCCCTTAGCGATTATTGCTGCACCAGCGGAAACGCCGTTGAGCTTGTGGGCACATTGGACCCCGATGAAGAGATAATCTTCGTGCCGGATCAATACCTCGGCCAGCACGTAATTGACAAAACAGGGAGGGATATGATTCTTTGGCCGGGCTACTGTCCCAGCCATGTCATCATCACCGCAGAAGATATAGATAAGGCAAGGCGGGAACACCCGGATGCATCTGTTATGGCTCATCCGGAGTGCACCGGGCGGGTACGAGCCTGCGCCGATGAAATACTAAGTACAAGCGGGATGCTCAGGTTCGCAAAGCAGTCCGAGAAAAAGAAGTTCATTGTTGCCACTGAGACAGGGATAATTTATACGCTGAAGAAGCAGAATCCCGACAAGGAGTTCTATAGCGCATCAGATAATGCAATCTGTCCTAATATGAAAAAGATTACCCTTGAGAAAATCGTCTGGTCTCTGGAAGATATGCAATACAAAATCACCGTCCCCGATGATATACGAAAAAAAGCAAAAGCGGCGCTTGACAGGATGTTGGCGGTAATGCCGGGCAAATAGAACCGGCGTAATTCCTTACAAGGAATAAAGGGATACAAATATGACACAGCCGGCAAATTACCATATAGAAACATTGGCTTTGCACGCGGGCCAGTCGGTCGACAGCGACACGCGTAGTAGAGCGGTGCCGATATATCAAACAAGCAGCTATATGTTCAAAGACACCGAGCACGCCGCAAACCTGTTTTCTCTGAGGGAATTTGGGAATATATACACTCGGCTGATGAATCCCACAACTGATGTACTCGAAAAACGCCTCGCTGCGATGGAAGGCGGTGTGGGGGGGCTGGCCTTTAGCTCCGGGATGGCCGCGATAACGGCAAGCGTTTTGAATATCTGTAAGGCCGGTCAGCATTTTGTCTCTTCAAGCTCTCTGTACGGCGGGACATACACACTTTTCAGTCAGACCTTTCCGAAGTTCGATATCGAGGTAACCTTTGTTGACCCTTCGGAGCCGCAAAATTTCGCCGGTGCAATAAAGGACAATACAAGGTTTCTGTATATAGAGAGTATAGGTAATCCGAAAAACGATATTCTTGAGTATGACAAAATCTCCGAAATCGCCCATGAAAACGGCATTCCGGTAATCTGCGACAATACCGTTGCCTCGCCGATATTGTTTCGACCGATTGAACACGGGATTGACATCGTTGTTCACAGTTGCACAAAGATTATCGGAGGGCACGGCAACAGTATAGGTGGTGCGATTGTGGATTCGGGCAATTTTGACTGGACAAACGGCAGATACCCGGAACTGACCGAGCCTGACCCAAGCTATCACGGCGTTCGGTATTTTGAGTCGTTTGGCGAATCAGCGTACATTATAAAGGCAAGGGTGCAGTTTCTTCGGGATATGGGCGGGTGTATGTCGCCGTTTAATGCTTTTTTATTCCTTCAGGGCCTGGAGACGATACATCTTCGTGTGCCGAGACATTGTGAAAATGCCCTGGCGCTTGGCGAATACCTCCAGGAGCATAATGCGGTTGAGTGGGTGAATTATCCCGGCCTTAAATCCCACCGGGATTATAAGCAGGCGATGAGGTATATGCCCGCCGGCCAGGGCGCTATCCTGGGTTTTGGAATAAAGGGCGGTGCAGGAGCCGGAGCGAAATTTATAAACAGTGTTAAGCTGGCCAGCCATCTTGCGAACGTATTGGACAGCAAAACCCTTGTTATTCACCCTGCTACAACGACGCATCAGCAGTTGAGCGTTCAGGAGCAGCTCAGGACCGGCGTAACGCCGGAGTATGTGCGGGTTTCTGTTGGAACAGAGCATATTGATGATATAATAGAAGACTTTGAGGCGGCCTTGGAGGCCAGCCAAAAAGAATAACTAATAACTAAAAACTGAGACCTGAAGATGTGGGATTATACAGACAAGGTTATGGATTATTTTTTTAAGCCGCGAAATGTCGGCTACATTGACGATGCAGACGGTGTCGGTGAAGTCGGTTCGTTAGCCTGCGGGGACGCCCTTACTTTGACATTTAAGCTTGACGACAACGGCAGGATAGAAGAAGCGAAATTCAAGACTTTCGGTTGTGCAAGCGCTATCGCTTCATCCTCGGTACTAACAGAAATGATTAAGGGAATGACCCTTGAAGAAGCCGGGAAGGTTTCCAACCAGGATATTGTGAGGGAGTTGGGGGGTTTGCCCGAGCAGAAAATGCACTGCTCGGTAATGGGGCATGATGCCCTGAAAGCGGCAATTGCAAACTATCGCAGCAAGGGCGAACGTTCACCCGGGAAAACAGGAAGGGTTGTCTGCACTTGTTTTGGCGTAACCGACGAGGAAATCAAAGAGGTAATCCGGAGTAACAGCCTTACTACCGTTGAACAGGTAACCAACTACTGTAAGGCCGGGGGTGGTTGCGGAGGCTGTCACGGTCAGATACAAACATTAATCGACCAAATCCACAGCACTAAGGAATCAACAGAACATATAACCGAATCACCAAAGCCCGTCAGGCTCACAAACATAAAAAAAATTGAGCTGATAAAACAAACCATCAATGAGCAGATTCGCCCGGCACTTAGAGCGGACGGCGGTGATATCGAACTAATCGACGTTGAGGGCAACAAAGTTATCGTCGCTTTTCGCGGAATGTGCGCACAGTGTCGTTTAGCCGAGTTTACAATGAAGGAGGTGGTCGAGGCGAGACTGCGGGAATTTGTAAGTGAAGAGCTTTTTGTGGAAGAAGACAAAGATTCGGCTAGACAGCCGCATAATCACAGAACGGTTTGATTTAAGATGAAGACTATATATATGGACAATAACGCCACTACAAAGGTGGCGGATGAAGTAATCGAAGAAATGACGCCGTACCTTGGCGAACTTTACGGTAATCCATCGAGCATGCACAGCTTCGGTGGGCAGGTGAGCAGTAAACTCCGACAGGCGCGCCAAAGCGTCGCGGCTCTTTTGGGGTGTGAATCTGATGAGATTGTGTTTACAAGCTGTGGTACAGAAAGCGACAATACAGCTATAAGGGGTGTACTTGCCACAAACCCGGACAAAGGCAGGATAATCACGACACGCGTCGAGCACCCGGCTGTGTTGGGGCCTTGCCGGGAACTGGAACATCACGGCTATACAATTGTCGAAATCGGCGTCGATAAACAAGGTCGGCTTGATATTGAGCAGCTTAGAGACCGCATCGACGAAGATACTGCAATAGTTTCGGTTATGTATGCAAACAATGAGACCGGAGTGATATTCCCAATCGAACAAATCGCCGCTATCGTCAAGTCGAAGGGAGTAACGTTTCACACAGATGCCGTTCAGGCGGTCGGCAAAATACCTTTGAATATGGCAAAAAGCAATATCGACTTACTCAGCATCTCGGGGCACAAGCTTCATGCCCCAAAAGGCGTGGGTGTTTTATATGTCCGCAGAGGTACCCGGCTTGCACCTTTTATGTTGGGCGGCCATCAGGAATCCGGCAAAAGAGGAGGCACAGAGAATGTGCCCGGCATAATCGCGCTGGGTAAGGCATGTGAGTTGGCCGGCAAAAAGATTGAAGAGGAAAACATGCGGGTTAAGCAGCTTCGTGACAGGCTCCAGGAAGCGATACTTGCTTCTTGTCCCGACTGCATGGTTAATGGAGACCAGCAGCACCGGCTGCCGAACACCCTTAACGTCAGCTTCGAATATATCGAGGGTGAGGCGATACTTTTGTTGCTGAACAAGTTCGGGATATGCGCCAGCAGCGGCTCTGCCTGTACATCCGGCTCCCTCGAGCCTTCGCACGTCTTGCGAGCAATGGGGGTGCCTTTTACCGCGGCGCACGGCTCGATACGATTCAGCCTGAGTAGATACAACACAGAGGCCGAGGTTGATTTTGTCGCCGAAAAAATGCCCGAAATAGTTCAAAAACTCCGCGACCTTAGCCCGTTTATCAAGGCGTAGCAGTGACTATCTAAAAGGGCACGGCCAGCTTACTGAGTTTTGACCAAGTAATCCCCGCCATATTGCATTTACGATACTGCGGTCGGCTATATTAACAGCAGCATCACAGGTAACATCGCAATCGATAAAGCTGTAGCCTCCTGCAGCACCGAGCCGCCAGAAGTAATTTGTGATGCTTCGGTCAACGATGTTCACGGCTGTGTCGTTATTTACATCACCGAGAAGAGCTATACCGAATTGTGCATCCGCACCGCCTGAATTACTAAATTGTTCTCCGGTAACGGTAACTCTAACCGTAAGGGCCTTGCCGGAGTTTGACAAACCCTGTGGCTGATTTACCCCCGGTGCGGCAAAAGTCCAGAATGTATCAGACACTCCTGCACCGCTTATCGTCTCAGGCTTGACAACGACATCACCCGGTAGAATTAATTCCCACTCGTATGTGTAACTGGTGTTGTCCATCGGGTCATCTATAATCAAAACAGTAGCAGTTAAGTTTGAGCTGATCGAATTCGGCAGGTTCTGGTACATCCATTGTCTGTCCAGATTCAGAACGACATTCAGTTGTTGTTCGTCGGCACCAATGTCTATTCTGCCGCCCACGATGCGGGTCTGGGAGTCTATGTCGGTTTCGTTGGGGTCCGAAGTATAATTCGGGTCGCCTGCGTTAATACAGGTTGAACCAGGCATTAAGTGATAATCATCATCGTCATTGCCACCGATATTATCCCGGCCGTTTGGGTCAACGAATAACGGGTTACCGTCGCTGGTAAGCCAGGTATAGGTTGCAATAAAATCCCCCAAAAGGTCTTGGCCGTTGCACCACAAAATACAGTTAGAAATTGTTGGTGCAGGTATGCCGACACCCTTTTCTATTGCATAATTGGTATTATTCACTATCGTGTTGTTTTCGATTTTACTCTTATCGTCACGCGCCACTTTGATTCCACTTGCGTTGTCGTATATCCAGTTGTTCTTTATTGTAGTTTCTGAGCCGATACACCAAATGCCACAATTGAAATTGTTGTATATCCTGCAGTTACTTATCCTCGGCGAGGAGGCATGACTTCGTATTCCGTTATTACAGCCTTTAATTATGCAATTTTTTATGACCGGGCCGGCATTGTAGCAGTATATACCGTTTCCATCAGTGCATGTTATCGTAATTCCAATCAATGTTGCCCCTTTTTCCGATTGGCCCGGAAATGTAACAGTATCGCCGGTACCCGTCCCCTCTATGATAGTTGCCGCCGCAACACAGAAATTATAAGGGTCGCGGCTTTGTATTGTTAAGGCCTTACCGAGAAAATCAATATTTTCAGTGTAAGTTCTTTGTGGAAGTTCTATCACATCACCTTCGTCGGCATCATTGACGGCTTCCTGTATTGTATCATAAAAATATTTTTTATTAAGGTTCTGTATTTCACCTGCTTTCTCAATAATATCGTATATCCAGTCCGCCCTTGAGCTTATGCTTATCCCAACATTACTTGTGGTAGTAATGCGCGCTAGTTTCCATCGATTGTTATCCTGGATTAGCCATGCCGATCCGGAATCTCCGCCCCTGGCGGCAGCTTCGTACTGAATATAACCGGTATCTCCAACCTTATCAAAACTGATGCATGGCCATTGGTCCAGCCAAAGAGTTACCACATTTTTTCCCCAATGGAGTTGATATGTCGTTGGAAGGACAAGACTTTCTTGCTCAGTTATGTCATCCGTAATCCTGATGGGTCCGTAACTGGACAACAGGACTTCCTTGCCCGGCTCGTCATCATCCTCATAAAGTTCTATCCATTTGCTGAAAGGGACACTATAAGCATCACTGATCTTTTCTACTTTAAAGACGGACAAATCCCCCGGGCAGTTAAATTCCTGAAGAATTTTGTAATCCGGATATCCATAAGCTGTGCCAAGGATGAGAGTTTTTCCAATTCCAACTTTCCAGTGCTGAGCAGTTATCACACAATTGCAAGATATCACCGTAAATGGAGTCATTTTGCCGGAGAAGCCCCTCGCAAAATTATTCGCATCAGGTGCATTCTGTATTACAGGCGGCATTACTTTGCACGGGTCATTCCACTCCGATTCCCAAAAGGTAAGCCCAGAAGCATTTACACATAGACATGCCGACAGGGCAATAATTATTAAATTCCTTTTAGTTTCCACCACCTGACCTGATCTCGGTTATTCAAAAGGGATTTGATGATTGCCGGAGGTGGGACTCGAACCCACACCCTGTTGCCAGGACGGGATTTTGAATCCCGCGCGTCTGCCAATTCCGCCACTCCGGCCCGGTTCGGGGGCTAATATACAAAATGAGCATATCGTCGTCAAATAAAATACTAATGCCTCTCCAGGCAGAACCGGGTTCGGGTGCCTTCGTCCGATAATTGTGCATCTGAAGAGAAAAAGGCGGGGTGTCGGCTATATGAATACCTTCGGCAACTGTCGTTGTTGCAAAGTTCAAGACGAGCTTCTTTGCTTTTTCTTAACAACATCTTGACATTGAGTGGTTTTTCTGTTATAATTTACAAGATGTGGGTCTGTTCGAGACCCGGGGAAACTCTTCGGCGGGAAAACTCTTTTGGGGCCATACAATGCTTTCAGTTCAAAACAGCTTCTATAGCACCTCTGCGCTGGATGGTGTCTATGCGAGCATGGCGCAAGAAGTATCAAGTCTGCCTTCGATGATTCTCCTAACGAGTCCTGACAGATACACAGGTACTTCGCTGGCAGACAATTTATTGCGTATCAGCATCGCAGAAAATACCGAAAATACGGCGAGTGTCAACGCCGGGATGTCCCTGGTACAAAGTGCCGTCTCTGTCCTTGAAACAATCAGTGAAAAGGTTGACCAGATGAAGGAATTGGCGCAGGAGGCTACAACAACTCCCAAAAAGGAAGACAGGGAGGCACTACAGGAGCAGTTCGACGAGCTTTCTGAACAGGTCAACGCCATTGCGGTTCAGTTCGGTCTCGGCGGCAACATGTTTACGAAAGACGGCGACAGTGTCGAAGTATCAATCGGCAGCGGTTTATCCATCAGTATTGATACCAAAAACCTTACAATCAGCGGACTTGGCATCATTAACAATGTTGATATTGTAAACGACGCCGCCGGTGCTGTAGCAGGGCTTGAACTTGCCGACGGTGAGCTTAACGACTACATGGACCACCTCGAAGAGAAGTTGGCCGACCTGGCGTCGGTGGCAGACGTCCTTGACGCCCAGAGCCAAAACCTTCTTGCTGTGCAGGCCGGTATTCAGCAGGCCGGTTCTGCCATGGCGGTTGCTAACTCGCTTAACTCAAACTACTTTGCTCAGGCCGACCTGTTTCTCGCCGCACAGGTAAACGCAAATATTATTGCCGATACGGTTTTGAGATTGTTAGCTGATTAGGAAATGTTAAATCAATGTTATCAGTAAAAAACAATTTAATGGCCGCCCAGGCGGCTTCTAATGCCGCAACGGTTTACCACGGGATGAATACGAGTCTCAAAAGACTCTCATCCGGGTTGCGTATTAATTCGGCTGGTGATGATGCCGCCGGTCTTGCGGTTTGTGAATTGATTCGCGCCGACATAGCGACCGCCCGCCAAGGCTCGTCTAATGTGCGGGACGGTATATCGTTGGTTCAAACAGTTGACGGTTCTGCAAACTCAATCAGCTTTAGTCTTATCAAGATGAAGCAGTTGGCAACACAGGCCTCAAACGGCACGTATTCAGCCCAACAAAAATCGATTATGCAGCAGCAGTTCAACGAGTTTGCTGATGAAATTAACCGAATAAGCGGGTCCACAACCTTCAACGGTATCAATCTCTATGCACAAGGGCGGACTATCGATATTGCGCTGGGCAATGGTGATACCATAAGTATTGAGACACAAAGTATCAGTATTGACTCAGTTGATTTAATTACAGACCCCCAGGCGGCACTGGAAGCAGTGGATAAGGCGATAAAACAGCTAAGCAGCTACCGCGGCAGTCTGGGAGCAAAGGCCCAGCGACTCAAAAGCGCCGAAACCGTTATCGATAGCAAGGCGGAAAATTTGCTTGCTGCACAGGCGCGAATCTCAAATGCGGACGTTGCCGCAGAGGTGGCTTCTCTGTCATCCGGGCAGGTTTTAGTCAAGTCTGCGATAGCAGCCCAGGCACACTCAAATACAATCCTGAAGCTGGCGCAGATTCTTTTGAAATGATTGTTCATTTATGAAACGGGGCTTTTAGCCGGCAAGTTAAAACTGCTCTGTAGAAAAGATAACCAATCAAGCCATCTCTGAATTGAAGCGAAGCAGTCTCAATTGCTCGAAATGAGAGAATGCCGCAGTCGCCTTCGTCTCGGTCGCAATGACGAAATCAAGTTTTCTACAGAGCAATTCAAAACCTGATAAACCATTAGGGCCTCGTTCCGCCGACAGCAGGCCGGTGTTCCTTTGGCATCGGTCTGCCCCTTTTTGAACAAAACAGCAGAAAATTACTTGCCACAATATTAAGACTCATCTAAGGATTCCACCCAAAGTATTGCAGTGAAACAATAAAAATCATTGCAAAAACTATAAATCGCTGACAAAAGCGTTGTCTTTTGTAAACAATTAACAAATCCCCCTGAAACGAAAAGGTTTAAGACCGATAATAAAGGTTGATGCGTAACACCGCTATCAATTTATGTTTACATTATACAACATTATGGTACAGTCCAAATTGCTGTTTTGTCCGGCAAAATATATTGTAACCTGCCTAAGTATTGTTGAGATGGCAACTTAAGATAAAGAAGCGCACTTGGGCAGATAATAAGTTTTTTTGGCACAAAACTTGCGGATATATGAGAATGTTGAAGAAAAGTGGATCTTAGATTTGGCACAAGCCCGGGAGGAGGTGCCTCCATATAAGATACAAACCAAGACTGTGTTTAAGTCTTGTTAGGGTGATAGTGGAGCCGGACCGGAGGAGGCTGGCTCCCTTTTTTTGCGCGCATTTACGTCCTTGCCAGGAGTGCACATTTTCTTAATGTTTAATCTACCTATGTTCAACGGCCTGCGATCTGTGTCCACCTTCGGCGACCTCCGGCTGTACTGTGTATGAGAAAAAGGACAGAATTATTGTAATCGCAAGCAAAATGATCGCCGTTATCCACTGAGCCTTGACGTTGGGAATCAACCTGCGATAAATACCCAATATCACGGACCAGTGAAGAACGACATGCAATACAAGAAGGGCAATGAGTACCAATGCTATTACGAAGTGAATAGAGCCCCACTGATGTCTGTCCAATCCCCAGAAATACAATTCCACATTACGGCCGTAGATATCCCATCGCTTATAACCCGGAACAAGAACGTTCCTCATCAAAAGCCCGATGCCGGTTATTGCAGACATAAAAACTAGAAGCAATACGTCAATGATGAGATTGATTTGGGACTTTTTCATAATTTACCCCTTTCAGATAACGAGCAATTCGGTCCGAGTTGTTCATTATGCCATTTTTTCGGCTTATATCAAGGGCTTGAGTAGATTAAGTAGAGTCCTCCCAGCAGTATCAGTACGCCGCAGATTTTCTTAAGCGCCAGACTCCCTCTCGATTTTTCATTCCAGTTCATATAACGTTGAACAAGTTCAGTGCAGGTCCCTGCAAGAACTATGACCGAGCAGTGCCCGAAACCGTAAACTAACAGCAAAGATGCTCCGTATAATAGGTTTGTGGATGCTAACTTGAAAGTAACACCTAACATCGGAGCCATGTACGCAAATGTGCAGGGACCCAGAGCAATTCCAAAAACCAGACCAAGGATAAATCCAGAAAGAACCCCTTTTCCATGCGTTACCGTCCGGCCGGGGCCTGACCAGGGCATAGGTATCACGCCCAAAAGATTCAGGCCGACCAAAAAAAAGAGTGCAGCAACGAAGAAATTCGCCCAGCCTCCGACATCCCCCAAAATCCGGCCTGCTGCTGCGGTGATGATGCCTATAGCAGCTATTGTGATTAATATGCCCACCGAAAAAACCGTCGAAATAATAAAGGCCCTCTTTGTTGACATTCGCGGCTGTCCGTTGATAAAACCGACTATCAAAGGAATACTTGCAAGGTGACAGGGACTCAGGATTATGCTGAGCACACCCCACGCAAAAGCGGCGGCTATCGCTATCAAGGGCATAGCTTCTACGGCGTCAGTCAGAATTGTGAAAAGCTGCTGCATAACGTTATCTATTCCTGTTTCGACTCAATTACTATACCGAGTTCTTTCCATTTGGCCAGGATATCGGCTTTGGAGTAGAATCCTTCGTGGCGAAACAACTCCTTGCCTGAAGCACCATAGAATATCTGGGTTGGTATCATCCGAATACCATATTCGGCCCCAACATTGGGTTTCTCCCAGACATCAATAAACTCGACTTTTAGCCGACCGGCGTATTCTTTCTTGAGTTCGGCAAGGATGGGAGCCATCATTTTGCATGGTATGCACTTGCCGGCACCAAGATCAACAAGTCTCGGCAGTCTGGCCGATGCCTGTGTGTTGTCCTGAGTATGTTCTTCTGGAACCTCCGCTTGTATTCCGCATACTTCTACTTCAGAAACCGAAGCCGACATTTGCTGTTGTAACCCGGACAATCTGCTTTGCCTCAGAGCAACTGTTGCGCCTGCTGCCGCTATAAGAACAAGAACAGTTACAATTCTTCCCGATGTGTTCATAAGCCAAACACCTTCATTCCAAATAAGCCGAAATGCCAATCAATAATTTTCGGCAAATCAATTTCTATTCCAATATTTCTGCGGCCTTTTTTACAACAGCGGCGATATTTTCCTCGGTTGGCGGACTTTTGCCCTTTTCTATTCCAAGGTCAGATAGTTGCAGACACTCAAATTCATTAAAACCTGCATTTTTGAGAGAATTCTTTACGCAGTTTAGAGGACAACCATCAATTGCCAGAATTTTCTGGGCCGATTCAGTTATCTTCAAGATAGCATTTACGCGACCGCCGATGCCAGCCATACAGAACATCTTACCGACGCCGTCTTTATCCAATTTTCTTGCCGCAAGGTCGGTGATTTGCCCGACATCAGCAGCTCCTGAACATGCAAAAATCAATTTCGGTCCACCTTTGCATACATTTCCGTTTTCCGCCATTACTTGTCTCCTGTGCAATAAAGTTTATATCAACATAGCTTTAATATCGGCCGGTGAGGCAACTTTACCGGCTACTTTTACAGTTCCATCTATCGCCAGGGCCGGAGTTACCATCACACCCATTTTCATGATGTCATTGATTCTGGTGATTTTTTCGAGTTCGTATTCGATACCGCTCTGCTTTGCAGCGGCCTCCGCATTTTCAGCTAATTTCTTACATTTTGGGCAACCCGTCCCAAGTATCTGAATCTTTTTCATAATATCCAACCTTAAAAGATAGCTCCAAAAACAATACCTGAAATTGTGGACATCACAACCACAAGAAGAATAAAAACGAGTGTTTTTATGTTCCCCATAATCTTGCGAATAACCAGAATATTGGGCAACGACAGGGCGGGGCCAGCCAGAAGAAGCGCCAAAACAGGGCCTTTATGCATACCGAGTTTCATCAGGGCCTGCGTAATCGGGATTTCAGTCAATGTGGCGAAATACCAAAAAGCGCCTATCACACTGGCAACGATGTTACTGCTAAGCGAATTGTCGCCAACGTATTGTGCCACCTGCTTTTCCGGTAATAGCATGCTCACGAATCCTACAACAAAAACACCGCCAAAAAGAAGAGGCACGAGAAGCTTGGCAAATTCCCACGTGTTATGCATCCATTCGCGAATCTCGTCACGTTCATACCAACGCCAGGACATAATCACTACCGCCAGCCCGCATAAACCAGCCAGATACCACCTGATATGGTGAAGCCGGATGACCCAGGTCTTTTGCTCCTGAATATCCGCTATATCGACTTTCTGGAACGTGACTTTGTCGCCGGATCTGTTTTCGCCCAGGTCTTCTTCGAGTTGGAATCGAACGGCATCCTTTGTGTCGTGGATGACTACTGCCTTGAACAGCCGGCCGTCTGTGGTTCTTACAACGACATTGCCCGGATTGTACCAGTCGCTGAATACCAGAAATAGAATCATGGATGCAAGGAAAATCGCCGTTTTGACTATAGAGCGGTGTCGCTTTTCTGGCTCCGGCATCTGTAGAGCGGCTTTTGCTTTTGCCTGCTCGCTCCTGCGGAAAAACAGGGCCATGAATAGGCCTATCGCCACAGAGAACACTACAGCCCCGACAAATCTGCCTGCTCCAATATCAAAGCCCAGAACACGCGCACTAAGAAAAATCGCAAGAACGTTTATCCCCGGACCGGAATATAAAAATGCTGTCGCAGGTCCCAGGCCTGCACCGAGATTATAGATTCCTGCAAACATCGGAAGCACACTGCACGAGCACACCGCCAGGACACAGCCTGAAACAGAGGCCACGGCGTAGGCTAAGGGTTTATTTGCGTTCGGGCCGAGATAACGCATCACCGAGTCCTTGGAAAGGAATGTGATAATCGCTCCGGCTATGAATAATGCCGGTACAACACACGCCAGTGTGTGATTGCGAGCGTACCATTGCAATAGGCGGAACGCCTCGTAGATTGCAGTCTGAATCCTTGGATTTCCCAACGGAAGGGTGTATGCGACAAGGAAGATGACTGCAAGGGCGGTGAATATTTTCAATTCTTTCTTCATAATCAATTTCTTTCTTTTCCTGTGGTTTTTTATTACATAGCCTGCAATAATGCCGTGCTATCCTTTGCCTGTTGTCTGAGAACGTCGGTTACACACGAGAAAAAATCGAGGATGCAGGGAGTTTTGAGCGTGTAAATTACCTTTAGTCCTTCTTTGCGGGATTCAAGTACGCCGGCATTGGTCATCACGGAAAGATGACGGGAGACGTTTGACCTTTCAGAGCCGAGGTGTTCGGCGATGTCGCAGACACATTGGGGGCCGGCCCGGAGAAAGTCCAGAACGGCGATTCGGAGGGGGTGAGATATTGCCTTTGCAATTTGGGCCTGTTTTTCAAATATCTGCTGTTTGTTTTTGGTTAACATATTATATCTCCAACTAAGTTACTATATGATTATATATTCACATAGTAACAAAATGTTCGGTCCGGGTCAAGTATTTTTCTGTCCAGCACACATTATGAAACGGTTGGATAATCTTGAAATGCAAGGTCAGGGGGCGGAGGGGGGATGATGGATGATGGTGGGCTGAAAAACGGATGCCGGATACCTGTGCAAAGAAAGTGGCGCCGCTGAAAGCGGCGCCATTTCGGTGCCCCATTGGGGCACATCTGACCTTAGAAAAGGAGGAGGAGGCCTATACTTTCGATATTTCCTTTTCAATAATAGCTAAATTCTTCAATCAATCATACGTTCGGGACAAGCCCGGGTTCGCCGGGTATTATAATATTTTACCCTGGCGACCAATATTATGATTTGTATTAGTATTTTTTGCAATAGCCGTGTATAAAGAGGAAAAGCAGCGCCGTTTCCCACAGCGCTGCTTTTTTTTCTGGCATGGCCACCTGGCGTTTTTAAGGAGGAAGAATGATTTCTTTTTTTACTTTTTAAGGTTTCATATAAAAGTCTTCACCCTCCAATACGCAGGTTTGCGATTGCCGGTTCGCGGGATTTGTGGAATGCTGAAAAAAAAGTTCACTATTTTTAGATTTTTGTGTTGACATCTTGTACAAATGTACGATATAATAAGTTGTACAGTTGTAAAAGTTGATTGGTAATAAGCATAAGTCCTTTATAGGAGATGAGTTATGGCTAAGAAAGCCCTTGTGCCGTTAAGCGGTGCAGAAACGGAGGTCCTGCGTCTGGTGTGGGAAATGGACCGTGGGACGGTCCAAAACGTTTGTGACAGATTGCCGGCGGATAGAAAAATAACCTATGCCACCGTGCAGACATTGCTGCGAAGGCTGGAAAAGAAGGGCTACCTGCGACATGAGACGGTCGGCAAGGCCCATGTATTTGCACCAGCGGTAAAGCGCGATGACGTCATAAACAGGGCGGTAGGGACGTTTTTGGACAAACTGTTCGGCGGCGACCCGGTCCCGCTGATGCAATATCTTGCGAGGCACGACAAAATCACGGCTGCCGACGTGGAAGAATTGAAACAACTGACTGCGAAAGAGGATTCCTGATTATGGGAGTAATAAAATGGATGCTATTTTTACCGATATAACCGACTATTTACTGAATCAAAGCGGGCAAATCGCTGTTTTATTTGCGGTGGTAGCGATTATCTGTCTGGGGCTTAAAAAGAAGACTGCGCATCTGCGCTATCTTCTGTGGCTGATTATTATCGCTAAGTGCCTCGTACCATCTCTTGTTACCGTTTCCTTGGCGATTCTTCCGGAAAAAACGCAGCCGGCTGCCTTGATAGAACCAGTAGCTATCCCTAAATTCACACCTCCTCCCGAGCCGGTCATTCTGAGCCCTTCGCTTCGCTCGAGGACAGGCACTGCGAAGAATATCGTCCCGCCTGTTCCACCTCCAGTCCAGCGACCATCAATTATGGCACAACTTGCGCAAATCCGGCCCAAAACGTGGTTTTCAGTCATCTGGCTGGGTGGTGTGAGTTCGTACTTCATAATCGTCGTGATTAAGGCTGTCAGATTTAACCACAGACTCAAGGGAGAGAGAAAACGCCTAACTGGGGGTATGCAGAAAGAGTTTAATGAGTTGCTTGACCGGTTTGGTATCCGGGTAAGGTCCCGCATCTGGTTATTGGAGGGAATCGGCCAGCCTTTTGTTTGGGGGCTGTTGCGAGGGGCAATATACCTGCCTGCGAATTTTGGTCAAATCGGCGGAAGGGAGCACCGCCGGGGGATTTTGATGCACGAAATTGCCCACACTCTCCGCTTTGATGCAGCCGTCAACTTACTTCAAGCAATCGCACAGGCTATCTTCTGGTTCCATCCGCTCGTGTGGCTCGCTAATAGAAACATCCGCGCAGAACGAGAGAAATGCTGCGATGAAACGGCTATCGCCAGATTGAGCGCGGCTCCCAGGGTGTATAGCTCCGCTATTGTTGACACATTGATAGCCGAGTATCAGTCCAGCCAGCCGGTGCCTTCGCTTGCTATAGCAGGGCCGATTAAGAACATTGAAGACCGCATAAAAACAATAATGAAGCCCGGCAAAAAATTCTATAGAAGACCAACAATTATCGCCATTTTTACCATTCTGCTTTTGGCTATCATTGCAGTTCCGACAACAATTGCACTGACACACAGACAACCTGAAAGGCCGGAAGAATTTCTTTCTAAATCCTCTTTGGAATCTGTGGCTATACTGCCAAACTGTAATGTCTGGCTTTCGGACATCAATGGACAGGATTTGCCCGTGCTCGATTTGGCAAGCGAACGAGTTGTAAAGCTTGAACATGTAGAAAGTGATCATGATCTTATTTCAAGGGGCAAAGGAGATATCCTGTATTACTATGATAGGGCAAAGAGTTGTTATAAGATTACTTTTTTGAGAGGTGCAGGATTGGGTGGAGAACCGGCTTCAAATGAATATGTTACACTGACTGCATCATATTTTGATGTGCCTTTTGTTGAAGTTGTTACCACTCGAGAGGGAAACAAATACGGAGTCACATTTGCAGGTGCGGACGAGAATAGTTGTACTATTGAATACGGCCCCCTAAAAGAGATAAAGGATAAATACAAGGCCATTTTGCCCAACGGTGTGATGGTTGAGCTGGTGGGGATTTGCGAATATCCGAGCGGTGGTAAACAATGGTGGCGGCCGGACGGAAGCCGGCTGGATATGGAGATAGACACTAAGGACCGCAGCAGATATACATCCGAAGACCCCGGCTATGAAATGGTTTTTAAACTTATAGGAAAGGATTTTAATTTCAGGATTAAAGACGTAAAGGGTTCTAAACAGCGCAGCGGCTTGGAAGTTACTAAACCTGAAAGAATGAGTGCATACCGAGTTCATATCAAGCCGGATTTGAAAAAAACAAACCTGAAAGTCGGTGTCGCATCGGGCAGGTGGGAAACTATTGGCGCCCACACAGGAGGCGGTACAACCTTCGAAGTAATAAAACGGTTCCTCAGTAAAAAAAAGATTATCTTCTCAGTCGCCAACCAGACCGATGAGGGCCTGACAATGACAGTCTCGGATGATTTGGATCGGGGAAAAGAAACAGCCCTTTTTGCGGTTGATAAAAATGACAAAGAGTACAAAGGTGATATTCAAGCTTCTCTTTTTGTTGATAATATGCAGCAGCAAACCTTCGTGTTTGATGATGTTCTTTTGAAGGATATCAAGGAATTCCAGTTTCGGACCCGGCCTTATGAGTGGTTAACATTTAAAAATATTTCTCTTAAGCCAAATTTCGAATCAGAAGCAAAAATCGATGTTGAAAATTCCCAAAGTAAAAAATTAGTAAATTTATTCGTTGAAGCAGATTCTATTCCGCCCACCTGGGGCAGTTTTTTTACACGACTTCTGCCAAACGGAGTAACGGTTGAGCTGATGGGGGTGTGCGAATATCCAAGCGAAGGCAAAAAGTGGTGGCGACCGGACGGAAGCGAACTTGATGCAAGGCCTTATGAAATAAAAAATGTGGCTGTTTCAAAAATGTTTGGCAGAAAAGTGCTGGAGACGGTCATTAAGGTCGAAGGATTCGATGACGGGATCGGACTCAGATATAACATCGAAGGTACACAAAACAGTTGTTCATCCGGCTCAGGTGACCAAAAGTTTAATGGTATTGTTTTTGACCAGCCCAAACAAAACAATGAAACCAATATCAGTGTCGGTGTTGCAGCCGGGCAATGGGAGACAGTGCAGACACAGGAAACCAACTTTGGAGGTGTTTATTCGTATAGGGATGTAATCTGGCATGCTCCTGTCGAAACCAACGGTAAGACAGTCTTAAATACCGCTCATACCAAGATTGATCAAAATGTACGTTTTGTGGCAGTTGATAAAGAAGGCAAAGAACACAGAAGCGGTTCAACCAGCAGTATCAAAGAGGGACTTGAGAGTATGCAGACCACTTTCGATTTTCCTTTGTCTGAAATAAAAGAATTTCAATTCCAAACCCGGCCTTATGAGTGGGTAAGTTTTAAAAATGTCTCCTTAAAGCCGAATTTCAAAACCGATGTGGAGGTTGAGGCAGTAGTGGATGTTGCAGAATCTGATCCTGAAGCGGTTGAGATTATTAACAAGGTAGTGGCCAAATACGCCGGTCTTGATTCGTATTCGTCTGAAGGTGATATTGTTACAGATATGGATATGTCCGGTGTTGATGCTGATATTGTGCCTGGTATATCAGATGAAACGAAGAAAAAATTACGAGAAAGCAAGGAGTTTCAGGATGCACTCCAAAAAAGTCAGAAATCCAAACATACTTTCAGTGTGAAATTAGCCAGGCCGAATCTTTATTGTATTGAATGGAGCCAAAAGGTCCATGAAACCTTCACCAATACCGGCGCCGTTTGGTCAACAGGCGATGTCCATTACCTGCTCAATTGGGGACGAAAAACATCACCTAAAGACAGACGAAAGGCTTTAGCTTCGGCTACGGGTGTTTCGGGAGGCGCAGCTAATACCATACCCTTACTTTTCTTTGATTCTCCTACGAGCTTTCTTGGGCAATTACAAGAAGCCCGACTGGAAGCTGAGGAACCGATAGAAGCCGACTTGTGTTGTGTTATCGCCGGCAAAATGTTAGGTGCGACTATGAAGTTCTGGGTCTCCAAAGAGACTCTTTTGGTCCGGCAAAAACAGCAGATTTTAGGAGGCAAGTTTGAAATCTCTGAGTTATCGGAAGAGGACATCAAAAAAGCATTGGAGATGGCAGGGGTCGAGGTAACTGATGAGGCCGTCCAGCAATCCAGAGAACAAATTAAATTGAGCCGAAAGATGTCTTCACAAACGAAAGGTTCGATTACCGAAACTCACAGGAATATAGTTATCGATCAACCAATTGAGCCGAAACGGTTTATTCCGGCAGAAGCGGTCAAAAATGAAGCTGAGGAATCGCTTTCACCAAAAGAAAAGTCATTCAATAATCTCAAAGCTCTGGGCCTGGCCATGATTATGTACGCCAATGACTACGAAGGTCAATTCCCGGATACACTGAAGCAGTTAAGGCCGTATTTAGAGATGAAGCTTCATAGGTGGATTTCTGCCGGCAATGTAGAATACGTGGGGAAAGGTAAGACATCTGCCGACAATCCACAAACAGTAATGGCCTATAACGAGATGCTTCCTGACGATAAAGCTACGAATGTTCTCTTTCTCGACGGCCACGTAGAATTCTGCCGGCACAAACGGCTCGAAAGCCTCGGTATTGCGCCCGCTCACGAAACCGCTGACGCTGCATTTCGCGTTTTCATCACGGCGGCCGTAAAGGCCGATTCGGAGGGCCTCAAGTTGATGGTTCAACCGGGTTCGGGCGCGTTGCAGCAAATTTCAGACTTGAAGCAATGGCACGACCTTGAAGACGTGAGCATTGTGCGCACCAGCTTCCTACCACACGGCACCTCTGTTGTTACTACCAGCCAGGTTACAGACGACCGCGGCAGAACAGGCCAACTGGCCTTTACAATGCTCAATGCAAACCATCTGGTCAGCCCAAAACACAAATGGCTGGTAACCAGAATTGACTTTATCCCGGGCACCTCAGCCGACCCGGACGAAGACACACAAATCAAAAACGTCTCCCTCAAGCCGAATTTCAAAACCGATATGCAGGTTGAGGAATTTTAGTCTTTTCAAGGTGGTTATCTTCTTGTAAAATTCATCCGGATAAACTGGATTCCCGCTGAAGTTTATCCCGCACCTTGTACGGGGCGGGAATGACAATAGCGCGCAAAAACCAATCCAAATTGGTAACTGTCCCAAAATAAGGAGATTATATTATGTTCAGGCTTCTCAAATCTTATTTGTTTGTCCTTGTATTTATGTCGGCTATGTCCGCCTCGGCCGGCGAAATGTTCGAGCAACGGGACATCTTATTTAAAAAGGCGAAATTTCTTCGAGACCAGAAAACTTATATTGAAAAGGTAGCACTCAAAAATCCCGCCTGGAAGGATTTCTCACAAGCCGTTAATCAGTATCTTAATATGTATGATGAATTAGTGAGTGATTCTGAAGTTTCAAAATTGTCTGAAGCTCACCTTTCCGGACTTCAAACGCAAATAGACAAGGTCAATCTCCTTAATCCGATGCAACTGCCGAAAGCCGGCGAAAAAGAAGCCGCTTTCGGTGCGTATTACACCAGGCTTAAATACTATCCTGAGTGGGATAAGCAATGGCGTATCGGTCCGGATGCTGATGTGGTTGTGCGGTTTGGTGATGGCAGGCATCATATGATATTCTGGCGTGGGACCAACTATATCCCGCACTGGGTAACGGATAACGATATCTGGTACAACAACGAGTTCAATGAAACATGGCCGACCCGGGGCTGTAGTGAGCCGATGTCTGATAAGCAGTGTCGTTACTCGCACGTGCGAATCATTGAAAGTCATCCGGCCCGTGTAGTAGTACACTGGCGTTACGCATTGAATGATGTGGATTACAAGATTGCCTGGCCTGACAAAATGACAGGATGGGGTGACTGGACGGATGAATATTATGTCATTTATCCTGATGCTGTTGGTACACGTGTAATTACACTACACACATCACATTTCGGCGATGACGAACGTGATACCGATGACCTCGGGCATGAATGGCATGAGGGGATCATCGTTTACAGTGGTTTTACCATGCCCGAAGAGGCGCTCCATATCGATGCCGTTCATGTGGCAAATATGAACGGCGAAAAAGGAATATGGTCCTGGAACAAGCCCGGAGAGCCTGATATCGATATTCCAGAGGGTAGTAATATCGCGATGATGAACGTCAGGTCTGCTCGTAAACCCTTCGTAATTTCGCCTCAGGGGTGTGATATGGATGTATATGAAGGCTGTCAAAACGGTTCGCGTTTTCGCTGGCGCGATCACTGGCCGACAACTATGGAGGATGTAGTCGGACGTAATGCTTCAGGAAGAAAAGCATCGCACGGCTCGTTTTTTCATATAACAAATATTCCGGTACATAAACGCCGGGGCGATGCCTTTACCAAGGTGCTCCTGCATGGAATGACGGAAAAGGGCGATGATATTCAAAGTCTTGTACCTCTGGCAAAATCATGGCTGGATGCTCCCGAATTAAAGCTGGTTTCAAATCATAATAAAATACTCTACCAGGGCTATGATTCGACCGAAAGGGCATATGTCATAAAGATAAACAGCAAACAGCGACCCGATGAGATTGAAGTCAATATCACGGCCGACAGGGACCGTCCCCTGATTAATCCGGCCCTGATACTCGACGGCCGCCTGGGAGATGAAATGAAGACCAAAATCGGATTGAACGGCTCGTTACTGACGGAGGGCAAGGATTATCACAGTGGGCATGTAACAAACCTGGAAAAATCAAGACGAATCATCTGGCTCAATAAAACACTTACGGACAATACGGTTATTAAAATAAACCTGCTATAACGATTTTGTTTTTAGCTGTGAAGCCGTACTATTCGCAAATAGAAAACACAGGGGCCGACAGGCATTTACGCTTGTTGGCCCTGTTGTTCCCTCCACCCGGCTCACTCTGGACGGCCAAACGTTAACAACTCCTAATCATTGTGGGTATGTTGGGGAAAATAGGCCTTATGAAACTTGCTCAGGCAGCTCCTGAGTTTCTCGACGTTTGCAAGGTCTGTCGTTTGCTTGGCTTTCATGCAGTAAACAAGCATTTCGTGCAGTATCGTTAGTTTTTCCACATATTCGTTATATTTTTTGCCGTCGGTCCTTTCTACGGGCTTTACCCGCTGGGCCATGAAGTATTAAGTAACAATATGGCTCAGTTGGTGGGCGTGTTCGTCCTTGTTTTGAATCCAACGAACGAGTTGATTCATATCGGGCTTATCCTCTTTGGAAAGCTCGGTTATCCGGAGCATGGACTTTTCAATAGTAAGGATATGCTCGGAAAGTTTGTCAAACCGGGCAGGGTCATCGTAGATACCGCAAGGTATCTGGCAGTGCGAATAAACAATGTAAACAAAAACCACCATAGATACAAAAACCACCACCCCGAATAAATTCCTGTAAAATTTCTTTTCCATCGTCAAAATCCTTAAAGAGAGTATTGATTTTAGTACTCGTCCAAGTGGTGAAACTCCGCATTTTCCAGCACCGTATCCCCGCATCAGGTGCGGGGTAAACTCCGTAGGGCATAAACTTTAGCGGGAATCCAGAGGGTTATAGAAAGCCAAGTGTTCATTTTGTCAGACGTTCTAAAGAGGACACCCGGGCCGGGAAAGAAAACAGAGAATCTTGACAATTGAGCGGATTGTATTTACCATTTTATTATTGATAGTTTTGTGGTGGTAAATAACAAGGGCATTTTAAGGTGGAGCAGCTAAAAGACCATTTCAAAGGTACCCCTGCTGAGGTGCTCGGAACCGTTGGTGGGTCCAATCGCCATTTAGGGCTGCGGATGGCTCCTATGATAGATGTGATTTTCCTTTTGCTTACGTTTTTTGTGCTGACGGCAAAATTTCGCACGCCGGAGCAGTTTCTTCCGATTCATCTGCCCACCGCCGAGGCCGGTGTTGAAAGAATCGCGCCGATAGAGCCTCTTATAATAAACATCTCGGCTGTCGAGGGGGGCTGCGAGGTGAAAATCGCTCAGCTTGCAAGCGTTCGAGTGGAACAGTCGCGATATGCCGAAGGGCTTGCCGAGCTTGCAAGTGAGCTTGCAGGGGTACTAAACCAGCAGAAAAGGACCTCAGGCGATCCGATAGAGATTCGCTGCGCCGATGAGGTCAGTTGGGACAATCTGGTGAAGGTTTATAATGTCCTGCAGGCGGCGGGCATAAATGATATTACATTTCAGATGACCGGGCAAGTTAATGAACCTGCCGATAAATAAAGTTGGCTACCTGTTTTTGTGCTTTATACTAATAGACACCGCGTGGGCCACAGGCCCACCCTACATTTTACATGTCCAAGCAACCCTTTGCTCGTCGTTGGTGCTTCCGAGCGGTGACGATATTTCGGCTCAGGAAAAAGGCTCGCTCCGGAGGTTCGAAAGATTCAATCGCGAAAGTATTGAGCCGAGGCTTGCTTGGGAGTACAGGGATTGCTTTTTCGACCCGAAAGACGCAGAGAAGCTGAGTGAACTTGCCAAACAGGCCGGGCTGGACCTTGAAAAGATATACCTTGCTCAGGAGGTGATGCGAAAACGTATCGAGGATTACGAGGGAGATGACTGGGAAAGGCTTTACGGCCAGACGGGCCTGTGGCGGAAGGTGTGCGTTGATGCCCAAAGAACCCGCCTGATGAAGGCTCAGGTTGACTATTATGTTGCACTTACGGCCGAACCGGAAAAGAAGCGACAAATCCTTCAGGATGTTATAGATGTATGCAAATTATCCGAGCCTGCTTTCAGGCTCACCGCAGGTCTTTTGAAGGCGCGGGCACTTGGACTTATGGCGCGTGGCGAGAGAGTTTTCAAAGAAAAGGCCATCGCCGAGCTTGAATCGATTTTGTCGGCTAAGGATTTGACGGATGAAGCGCGATTTGCCGCCGAGCTGGAGAAAATAAAAACGGCCCAAAATCCCGAAGCGGGACAAACAGAAGACCTTGCAGGGAGGTTCAGGCGGAGCAAATGCGCCGATGACTTTGAACTGAACCTGAAGCTGGCGTTTTTGGCTCTGCGGTTCTCAGAGACCGGTTTGCTCAAGCATCTTGTTGCCGGGTGGCCCGAGGCCGAAGGTTTTGTCGGAAGTGTCATACTGTCTCGAATAGCTCAACGGTTGGCCGGTCGAACTGCCGGGGCGCCGGACGGGGAAAATTTGAGCGACATTACCGTTTTTGAAGTTGAACTCGCCGCCGGGGCTGCTGGGGAAAAGCAAGCAGAAAAGCACGAAGAAATCCTGTCCCAATTGTGTAAAATAGAAAGGTTTCAAACCCCTTTGCTGTTTTATGTTACCGCAGAGACCCTGTCCGAATCGGCTCCGGTCGAGGCTGTTGAATACTATCGGCTCTCGGCGCTTGCTCAACACAAACAAAAAAGCAAAAACATCGAATTGGAGGCGGTCGAAATTGCAGAAAAAGGAGTTCAGCTTGCGCACAGGGTGTATTACGAGCGGCCGGCGGAGAGGCAAATTGCGTTAAATATGGCAGGTTTTTATTGCGCACTCGCCGGGGACGGTGTCGATGAGACAATCCAGTATATTTACAGTTGTTGGTTAAGCGATGAAGGGCAAAGCAGCAAGGCAAATGAGTTGTTGGAGCAAATCGCACGGGGAACAGGAAAATATGCATCTCAGGCCCGGCTGGATCTGATTGTACAGGCGCTTAAGGAAGACCCGGATGACCTTCAGCTTCGATACGAGATGACGAAAAAACTGAAAAGTCTAATCAATTCGCCTGATTTTCAAGACGAGCACGACAGAACAGTGAAGGCCGAAGCTGTGGATTTATATTGTCAATTTCTTTTGGAAAATGACGATAAAACATCCGCTCAAGAGGTTCTGAGGCTGATTGAAGGAACCGAAGGAATGAGTATTCAAAGGTCGCATATTTTAAGAGCAGCGGCTTTGAAGAAGTTAGGCAGATTTTGGGCAGCGGTTAATGAGTTATTGACTGCTGCCAAATTTGACAACTGTGAGTATGCTATTGAGGGCCTTGATGTCCTCAGGGCTATTTTGGGCAATCGTATAGACGAACACAAGAGCTATATGTCGGACTTTATGTTATACATTGATGCCTGTGACCGGCTGGCGGAGCATTGTCTGGCTTGTGCCCAGCCGGGGTGGCAGGTGCAGGCGGGTTTAATCCGTGCAGAGGTAGCTATCCTTTGCCCAAGAAAGAACCTGGCCGGGGAAGATAATAATGAAAGCCTCGATAAGGCCGAGCGGATTCTCAGTAAACTAAGTGTCAAGTGTCTCGATAATGATATTGACCGGCTCCGATGCAAAGCCAGATTTTTAATGGCGAAACACCAATTTGCCGATGCCGCAAGGGCATGGGGTCGGGTTCGGGCCGCCAACAAGTCCCAAACCGGTAAGAAAAGCTGGAAATGGTGGCGGGCGAAGTTTTATGAGATTCAGTGCTGGAGCAGGTTAAGCGATACAACAGATACCGAAGTAGCCCATGCCGTTGAGGTCCTGCAGCACTCCTGCACCGATATTCCCCCTTTCTGGGCGGGGAGATTTGAGGCGTTTAAAGCCGCGGTTGAGCAGTGAAAGCTTGCAATATCGGGCGGCTTTGTGTAAAATATATTTATGAGCGGGTAGTCTTGAAATATTTGGAGACCGGATTATGGCCAAGAGAACAGGTTCAACGGGTAGTAAGAGACAGGTATGCAGTTTCTGCGGACGTTCCAAGCGACAGGTCGATGCCTTTGTGGAAGGACCGGGCGGCGTTTTTATATGTCCTGAGTGCATCGACTTATGTTATGACATAGTCAGGCAGGAGCGAAGGAGAAGCCAGGGTACGGCAGTGTCGCTGAAGGATATGCCCAAGCCGCGAATGATAAAGGAGTTTCTGGACCAGTACGTCATAGGACAGGAACAGGCGAAAAAGTGTCTATCGGTGTCGGTACACAACCACTACAAAAGGCTGGCTCACGCAGATACCGAGGACAATGATGTGGAGATAGAAAAGTCCAATATCCTTCTCATCGGGCCCACCGGTTCGGGCAAGACCCTGCTTGCGCGAACATTGGCTAAAGTGCTGCACGTTCCGTTTGCGATATGCGACGCCACGACCGTAACCGAGGCCGGGTATGTCGGAGAAGATGTCGAGAACTTTCTGCTGCGACTGCTTCAGTCTGCCGATTATGATATTGAAGAGGCCGAACGGGGGATAGTGTATATCGACGAAATTGACAAAGTAGGAAAGACCAATCAAAATGTATCAATCACAAGAGACGTTTCCGGAGAAGGTGTTCAGCAGGCTCTGTTGAAAATGCTTGAAGGAACCACCGCAAATATCCCGCCCCAGGGTGGAAGAAAACATCCGGAGCAGTCTTATATTCAGCTTGACACTTCACAGATAATGTTCATTTGTGGTGGGACGTTTGTCGGATTGGAAAATATCGTAAAGAAACGTTTAGGCAAAAAAATGATAGGATTCGACAGCGAGCAGGGCACAAGAGAAGATACCAAGGCTGATTACAGCAACATGATAAAACAGGTAATACCCGAAGATATTATTGAGTACGGAATGATACCGGAAATTGTCGGGCGACTTCCCATTATCACAACTCTTTCCGCCCTTGATGCCGATGCCCTTGTGAAAATATTAACCGAACCCAGAAACGCTCTTGTGAAGCAATATCAAAAGCTTTTCGAGATGGAAGATGCACAGCTTACGTTTACGGATGATGCCCTGAACGAGTTGGCGGAGAAAGCGATAGAGAGAGACACCGGAGCCCGCGCCCTCAGGGCGATTACCGAGGAATTAATGCTCGATTTGATGTATCAGTTACCGGAGGAACAAAAACCCGGCAGATACGTTGTTACCAAAGAGGTCGTTCACGGTGAGGCTGATTTGTTTAAGGCAAGCCGCCGCGCCAAGAAGGAATCAGCTTAAAAACAAGCCTGTGTTTCTATTTTACGGGCACGTACGACACTTCTGTTTCTTCTTTAAGCTGTATCGCCGGTGTGGCCTTGGACCGTTGTGTCGGCTGACTGTTCGTGGGAGTTTGTAACGATTGCGAGGTTTCCGGCGTCTGTTGTTCTGATTCGGCATCCCCCTGACTCGGTTGTGTCGAATCGGAGACCTTGATTGAGGCTTCCAGGGCCTCAATCTGACTCATGAGAAGTTCCGTTTGCGCCTTAAGTATCCCCTTTTCAACGGCCAACTGATTCTTCTCATTTGTAGTCATACTGATTAAACGGTCGTATTCTTTTATAGCCTTTTTGAACGTACCGAGACGAATCGCCAGCATCTTGTTCTGATTTGTCAGAACCTCCATCTCGTTCTTAAGATGCTCGGTGCGGATTTTTCTTTCCATAAAGAGCCAGCCGTCTGTTACGGTTACCGCCACAAGACCAAAAATTGCGATAATCGCAACTAGCTGCCACGTCCTCTTGGACTTGGCCTGAATCTTAAGCGCTCCAAACCTGATCCAATCGGTTTTAGTAAGGGGAATTATGTCGGGATTTTCGGAATCTGTTCGGTTCGTATCCATCATCTACCCTTTCCAAAATTGTCTAAATCCTTTCAGCAAAACCCCGGAAGACCGGGATTTTACTATGCCCTTGAGCGATCAAAATACCACAAAAACCTGCTTATGGCAAGGAGAATATTTCTGCGATGGCTCAATTTCGAGACTTTTTTGTGCTTAACCTGCATTTCTCACGGAGTCATTGTAAAAAAACTCCTTGTTCTGGTATAACTAATATCAACTTAAGTTGATTCGGGCCGGTTACTCTCTGCGTCAATCCGAAGCCGTTCGGTTATGCTCCTTCGGCAAAGCGAGGGACAGCTCGGGGCAGGCTTTTACTCTGCCATGTCATGCCGTACTTGCCTGTCTTCGGTAGCCTTGTGCGCAGGAGGGATCCGGCGTCCAGAAAACCCGCCTCTGTCATGCCGGACTTGATCCGGCATCCAGAACGACTGGATACCCGCTCGAAGGCCGGAGGAAGGTGAACGGTGGACACAAGCCTGCCGGCGCAAGCCGGCGGACATAGAACAGAATACAAATATCGAAAGCCGGTATAACAAAAGCGTCGAGCACAGAAGCCGAGCCGCGCAAGCGGCCGAATCAGGCCTTAGACATCACGCATCACTCAATACGAGACTCGAGCGACGAGCGACGAATATGTTCTGAGTGCCCCACAGTCATCCTGTGGGTACTGTTAAAACCTCCCAAAATCACAAGCTGTGAGAAATGCGGGTTAAGTTTGGTACATAGACGGTAACAGCCGGTTTAAGAAAGTAGAGTTGGGAGGCGACGATTTGTTGTTTCAGTATATTTGAGGCGGCGGTGGTGTAGTACCGCATCTGCTCGCAGTAGCCTCGGCTTTCGGCGTATTTTTCGGCGGAATCGGCGGTTACATCGTCTGTTTTGAAGTCGATTATCACCAGGCCGGCTGGTGTCTTTATAATCATGTCGATGATGCCCTGGAGGATGACGGTTTGGCCGATCGGTGCCTTCCAGGTCCGGCCCTGACGGATTGAACCGAGTATGTTCGCATCCATTGCGAAGGTGAAGGGCCATTCACGCAAAATATTATCTTTGTGCTTTTTGACGAGTTTGCCGAGGTCGGAGAGGAAGAATTTCACTATTGAATCGCAATCGATTTTTTCAGCCAATACCGGCAAAATCCTGTTTTCACCGACAAGCCTTTGGGCGGTCGCCCGGATTGATTCGCTGGTAATGTTACAATCGAGGTCGAGATTTTGAATGACAAGATGTGTAGCGGTGCCGATAAGTCCGGTATAGCCTGAAATTGTTGATACGGTTTTCGGTCGGCGCTCGAAGGCGTTTGACAGATCGTCCTTTGCAAATTCATCGGCGGGGTGTGTCAGTTTGCTGACGGATGTTTTGGCGGGCAGTTTTGTCAAATCATCGAGGGGATATTTCCAATTCAAAGATTCGGTTACCCGGTCGAGAAGCTGTCGGGTTTGGCTGTTGATTTTGGTGGCCCCGGCAGAGGGTTTTTTTCGCCACTCGTGTTTTTGGTTGATGATTTTATCCGAGATTCCGTCGAGTTCGGCCGGGTCCGGCAGTTCGATTCCGAACAAATCGTCATCAATAGCGTTGCCTGCAGATTCAAGTTCAAATAAATCGAGGAGTTTCTTTCGATTAGCAAGTGCATACAGGAGCCACTCGAAGTGGGATTTTGCGGATTTGAGCTGCCAGTCTTTTATATCCTCACGAGGCAGCAGGCTGAGGGGTGCGAGGATGTTTCGGCAGTTATTTGCCTTCTTCGAGGCGGTCAGGATGAGTCTTTCCCTTGCCCGCGTCAGAGCAACATAAAGTATTCTCATCTCTTCTGCGAGCATTGCGTTGAGTTTGTTTTCTGCGATTACGTCGTATTCGGCGGTGTTTATTTTGACGTTTGAATCTATGATTTGCAGGCCGAGGCCGAAGTGGTCGATGAGGCAATCGCCGTAAGAATCGGTCTTGTTGAAGGGGCAATTCAGTTCTGCGACAAATACGACGGGAAATTCGAGGCCCTTGCTTTTGTGTATGCTCATGATTCGGACGGCGTTTTCGGTCAGACTGTCCGGCTCGGCGGGCGACCAGTCGGCGCCCTGCTCGAGGAGTTTTTCGATGAACTCTACAAACCTGCCGAGCGATGTCGGCTGTGCAGCGGCAGTAAAATTTTCAAACTGGACGGCTCTTTCGTGGAGTTTCAGGAGGTTGGCCTTTCGTTGCGGGCCTTTCGGCAGTGTCCGGACAAATGAAAGAAAGCCGGTCTGGCGGTATATGTGCCAGAGGAAGTCGGCCAGAGGCTGCCGGCGGGCCAGGAGCCGCCAGCTTTCTATTTGTTCAAGTATTTCGGCGAGCTTTCGGCGCACGGGTAGGTCCGGACCGTTTTGTGAATATTTTCGAGCACAGTCATAGAAGCTGAGTCTGAGCCGGCTGGTGTCGGAGTCTCCGTGTTTACGAAGCATCGCCAGTTCGATATCGGTCAGTTTGAAAAAGGCGCTTCTCAAAACGGCGGCTAGTTCGATGTCCTGTTGCGGATTGTCGAGCACTTTCAGGAGCGAGAGGCAGTCGGAGATTTCAGTGGCGGCGAAGTAACCGGCCTGACCGGCGCTTGTTACGGGTATGCCGGCAAGCTGGAACATTTCAACATATTGGTTTGCGCGATGGGCCGGTGAGCGCATCAGGATGACGATGTCGCGATATTGGACGTCGCGGTACTCGCTGGTTTGTTTGTCGTATATTTTGAATTCGGGCCTGCCGGTTCCTTTTCCGACCATCTCGCTGATTTTTCCGGCGATAAAAGCGGCTTGGCGCTGAGTTGAGCTTATGAAATTCATGCCGGGTGTGGCCTGGTCTTCATCGTGGTTATTTTCGTTTTGCCCGGCGGGTTCTTCATTGAGTATATACATTTGTACCAACGGCTTTTTGGAGGCGATTGTCTCTTCGGGCGGCTCGTATTCAAATTCGGCCTCCAGGAATGTTTTTTCATCGTAGTCAACCAAAAAAGCTGGTGCGGTCATTATACGACCAAATACGGTGTTTGCAAAATCAAGAACGGCTTTGCGTGAACGAAAGTTGCCGCTTAAATCCACACGAAGAGGGGCACTTTCAGGTGAGGCTTTTTTATTCGGTCCGGCAGTATTAACGGACTCGGGTTCTGTGTTCGGCCGCTTGCGCGGCTCGGCTTCTGTATTCAGCGGCGTTACTTTTTCGGTTGCCTGCCGGAGGCGGTTTAAGAAAATCTGCGGCTGGGCCTGTCGGAATGCATAGATACTCTGCTTGATATCGCCGACCACGAAGACGTTGTCGGGTCGGCTTATCTTTTCGAGGATGGCTTGCTGGACGGGGTTTATGTCCTGGTACTCGTCCACGAAGATAAATTTGAATCTTTTGCGCAGCGCAGCGGAGGTTGAATCGGACTGAGCCAAAAGCTTGAGCATCTTATGTTCGAGGTCGGCGAAGTCGAGGCAGTTGAGTTTGGCTTTTGCCTCGGCGTAGCGTCTGTCGAATCTTTTGACAAGCTCAATCATAGTCCTGGTCTGCAGACTTGCAGCCCGAGCGAGCGTCTTTTCATAATCCGGATTAAGAAACGCAAGGTCGGCAATTTTTTTTAGGGTTTCTATCGCCTCTTTAGCCGGGGCCTTTATCAGCTCTGCTATCTCCGGCGGCATATCCTTCGGCTTGTTTGCGAACTTTGGTTTTACAAAATTTCTTATTGTATCGGCGCAACGGTCGAGATTATCTTTTTGCAGGTATTCGATGCAGTTGCTAACCGGCTCTAAGAAATCGGTCTTTATCTGGTCTGTCCAATGGCCGGTGTGAGTGATTTTTTGGTCGAGTAACTTCGAGTATTCGAGCTGCGATTTGCACTGTTTAAGTTTGCTTATAATCATTTGCTTCTGTTTTTGTGCAAGCTCGGATGTTTCGGAGCCTGCGGCGTCGGCAAGAGCAGCGGCTCTTTCGTACCACTTGTTGCGTCCTGCGATGCTGTCGAGGAACCTGCTGCAGGCGATTACTGCATCGAGAAAACCGGATGTGCCGGTCCGGATATTTCGACCCTGTAAGAGTTTACTTAGGCCGGGTGCGAGCGAATTGTCCTCCCATGCCTGTTCAATTATTTCTTCGAGTATTTCGGATTTCAACAGGCCCTGCTCGTCTTGCTCTATAACTCCGAATGTCGGGTCCAGCCCCAGCAGGTGGAAGTTGTCGGTGATAATCCGCCTGCAAAATTTATGAATCGTGCTTATATGAGCGGCGTCGAGGGTAAGCAGTTGGCGGCGTAAAAAGCTATTGCGATTTTTCTGGAACCGGTCGCGGAGGTTTTCGGCGATGCGGGCCTGCATCTCGTCAGCGGCAGCATTTGTAAAGGTCAAAACGAGTATCTGCGAGATGTCGGTCGCCTCAGTTGTGTCAGCCAATATATTAGCGCATCTTTCGGCAAGGACGGCGGTCTTTCCGGTCCCGGCTGATGCTGTTACCAGAACCTCTTTACCGGCCGAGTTAATAGCCAGTTTCTGCTGGCTTGTCCATTTAATCATTTTATATCGAAACCTTTGACCTAAACGTTGCGGGAGACTTTCTACGACATATTGCCCTTTAATATCTCTGCTGTTGTCTTAGTTGCGAATTCCATTACCACATTGTAAGCAAGCGGACCCAATTTCTCACAAATCCGTTTTATTCTTATTGCCGAAGGCTTAGCTTGTGGTATATCCCTGGCAATGTTATGCATGTCATCATCAATTGTATCTTCTTCATTTTCGTCAATGCCTAATTCTGCAAATACTTGAATGGCTGCCATAATTTTATTTTCTGTCCAAGGATATGGCTTGCCGCATCTTTCACAGTAAGAAGGAACATCAGCGGGCCTCCCGGGCACCATTTTACCTCCACCCCCCTGTCTTGCATCAATCCAACTTGTTTGAAGAACCTCAATCTGAGTGCCTTGGATTTCTTTACCGCAACTCGGGCAAGCAGTTATGGTGGGCGCACCACAATCTTTACAAAACTCCTTTTTTTCCTCTGGACAAAGATTACAACAACCGGTTATTTGATGACCATTTTCACAAACTTGTTGAACATCGTAATTTCCTGACATTTCAGTTCTCACTTTCTTTTCTCTTTTTTTTCAACTCTTCTACATAAGCATCGAACACATGACTGTCGCCGTATGCAATATGACCACATTCAGTTATTACATAAGCACAGTTTTTATCTAAAAGATCAATCACAAGATCTTTACCAGTACTCGACATGAGCAAATCGGACTCTCTCGATTCAAGTTTAAGTGGCCAACAGTCCTTTTTTTTCATAACTCCAGGAAAAGGGATAACAGTGCCATCTTTGAGCAATTTATATTTACCAAATCCAACTTGTTGAATAGTAACTGCAAAATTGCTTAAGTTTATTACCCTGACACATAACCGGTGTTGTTTTTCTTTTACAGCATTCATTGTCTTCGGAAAGGGAATAGCAGAGACCGCCCAACTATCTTTTTCCTCATCTTTGTAACCGATCTCTGGAATCACCTTTAGTTTAACTCTGCTATTGCTAAACTGAACCCATGTATTAAAGAGACTAAGCGTTAAAGCTACAGCGCCTACCATAGCAGTGATTAAGGTTGCTATTTCAGTACCTGTCAATTTCTTCTCCTTTTATTAACTTTCGCCTTTTTTGCGGTTTTCTCACCTAACTCCATTAAAATGAATGGCTTACACGCCTTTTTTGCCCGTTTACAACATCACGATGTAAACTTACTATGCCTCATATCATGCCGACTTTGTGGCAGCTTTTTCAAGGAGTTTAACAATCTCTGTATGACCATTTTGTCCCGCAATCAACAGAGCCGTTATTCCATTTTCAGTACTCGTATCAACGTCAGCGCCTTTTTCCAATAGGATGTTGACAATTTCACTATCGCCTGTGCATGCAGCTACCATCAAAGCCGTTGCGCCCTTGTTGTTCTTGATATTGACCTCAGCACCATTTTCCAGCAGAAGCCTAACAACTGCTGCGTGGCCGCTCTTCGCTACTGCTGTCATCAAAGCTGTTTGGCTGTAGATTGTTTTAGCATTTATATCGGCACCCTTTGACAGTAGGAGCTTGGTGATTTCCATATGGTTCTGATCTGCTGCCAGCATCAAGGCCGTTATGCCTTTGTTGGTTTTCGCGTTAACATCAGCACCATTCTCAAGGAAGATTTTGACAATTTCCGTTTGGCCTTTGTATGCTGCCCATCCAAGAGCCGTTTTGCCATCGTTAACCTTTGCATTAGCCTCAACTCCGTTAGTCAGTAAGTGCTGAACTGTCTGAAGGTCACCGTCTTTTACGGCTTGAATCAATTTAGCATCGTCTGTTAGCCCATATACTGTTTCATATGCATCACGGAGCTGCTCGTTTCTAATTTTTTCCGACGGGATACCAATTCTGACAATCCCAGCATAAACCGACCCAAAGATTTTAACGAGACTGTATAACAATGGGACACGATGAGCTAATATAAATGTGCATAACATGACAAAGATAAAACCCGACGGCAGTAGCCACCATGAGTGCAATTTATTTATTCCAAATACCCCCAACAATATTGCGGAAACCATGTAAAATAATGCGCCCATTATTGTAAAGAGGCCCGCTCCAAGTTTAACTCTAACGCCCAATGTCCAAGTTATGGCGAAGAAGATCAAAATGGTGTAACCAACGTATCCTAAAATTTGCATTTCTTTTTCCTTCGGCTAAACCCATTTCTGTGCCCTCTCTGTGGCTTAATTTCCAAAAACAATAGTCACTGTTCAATCATCCTAAGCTTCTCAATTATTGCCTGATATTTTTGTGCATACAATTGCAGTTCTAAATCTGTCATTGATTTCACATTCTTGTTAATTTTTGATAAATATCTTCTAACACTTCCAAACATATCCGCTTCTGGGTTATTACAATAGAACATCCCGCCAATTCGAGTGAATAGGTATATCAGAAAGACAGCTAGTCCGATTATGCCAACGACATAATTTCCAAATACCAAACCCAAAACTATTGTAATAAAGGATAAAATTCTAACCCAGCCTAAAGAAGCAGCCATATCTGTTCTGGCAAAGTTTGTGAAAAAATAAACTTGCGGAATGAATATACCCGGGCTTGTTTTCATCATTCCTATTTCCTCAGGATCATCAAATTGATCTGCGTACTTAATAAGAAAGCCTTCCATAAGTCTACCGCACTGCGAATTCATGGCAAGAAGCTGCATTGTTATTGTTACCGTACATACAGCAGGAAGCCATATCCACAGGTGAATACCAAATAATGAGGCAACTCCCATTAATATTGATAATGATACCAAATGTATGAATGTCGTTATCACATTTTCTCCATTCCAATAATGATTATAAAGTCTATAAAATGCATTACAAAACTACCATCGCCGTATTACTCGGTGAACCTTCACCTGCTTTATTTATTGCTAAAACACGCTATTCGGGTTCGGTTTATTCGGTGCTGGTCAAGTAAAGAAATTTCCGAGAGTATCGCCGTTGGTTATTATAACAAGGTAAGGGGGGTTAGTGGAAAAGTCAAGTGATTTTGCTGCTATACTATGCTGAGTATTGCGGCCAGTTTCTGCTGGGCGGTCCAGTTAATCTTTTCAGTTGCCACTTTGCCCTTTCAATGGGTTCAAAGCCGCTGCGTAAATCACTTTCACCACGAAGGTCGCGAAGTTTGCGAAGTTAAGGTTAAAAAACAAAATCTCTTTTCGTGTTCTTCCTGAACTTCGTGGTTAACAATATTATCCATTATCGTAATACAACATAACTGCTGATTTTAACCGTCAATGCCGCGATGTAAATCATTTTTGCCACAATTCCAGCCGCCAACCTTGCAGATCACAGGTTGCAGAGCGTTAATCTTTAGCGCCATATTCTTTTAAAAGCTTGATTGTCTGTGTATGGCCCATCTCCTTTGCTATGCTTAAAGGCGTATAATCTTTACCATCCTTACTTGCTTTAGCATTCATATCGGCTTTTCTTTCCAGCAACAGCTTGACAATATTCAATTGACCATTATGAGCCGCTATCCACAAAGCCGTCGTACTATCGGTTTTACGTTTCACATTCACATCGGCTCCGCTTTCCAGCAACAGCTTGACATTCTCCAAATGACCATTCTGTGCCGCAACATACAAGGCCGTTGCGCCGTCAGTATTTTTAGTGTTCACATCAGCTCCGCTTTCCAGTAGAACCTTGATAATATCAAGATGGCTCCCCACAGACGCCGCCCACAAAGCCGTTGCGCCATGGTGATAACATTTCGTATTCACATCGACACCCTTTTCCAGCAAAGCCCGGAGTGCGGCAACGTCATCTCGAAAAACTGCACGGATGAGATCATCGGCATCATTAGCGGGACGCTCCGATGAACAACCTATGGTAAGAATAAGAAATAGAATGCAAAACAATACATTTTTCATATTCAGATACCCCTTTTACGATATGGATGTTACATTTTAATTACCTTATGTTGTTTTTCTTTAACAATTTGCCCGGTCTATCCTGTCAAAAGCTCTCTGTTCTCGGCGTCAACCCCGCCTTCGCGGGGACAAGCCTGTGGCCAATCTTTTTTTCTTTTACAACACAACTTTGGCCACTAAGGATGCGAAGTTCACGATGAAGCCTTACAGTGCCGTATTGTAAACTCGCAACGCTGCGATGTAAAGCTGCCATATCCGTCAATCCAAACATATTATCTACCTGTCTGTCTGTAAGAGGAAACCGGTGGGCCACAGGCCCACCCTACCGGTTTCGCCCCGTTGGGACTTTTTGTTTTGTGTGGCGATCTATATCCCAGGGCTTCGCCCTGGGCTGTATTATTGCGCCCCTTCGGGGCTTTAATTAATTTTTGTTATTATTCCTTTCCCCCAGGGCTTCGCCCTGGGCTATATTATTGCGCCCCTTCGGGGCTTCTGGAAGCGGTGGGCCATCCGCAGTCGCCAAGGCTATGGCGGGACAAAAGGCCCACCTTACATTTCTGGATGCCGGGGCAGGCCCCACCCTACCTCATTTTCCCCAGGGCTTCGCCCTGGGCTGTATTATTGCGCCCCTTCGGGGCTTTAATTAATTTTTGTTATTATTCCTTTCCCTCAGGGCTTCGCCCTGGGCTGTATTATTGCGCCCCTTCGGGGCTTTAAT
>DUZQ01000026.1 GCA_013349435.1 Planctomycetota bacterium
ACCGGCCTCCGAGCCGGTATCCAGAAATTCCGGTGCGATTCATCGCACCCTACAGATTCGGCACGACCCGGCGTCAAACGCAGGGCTAAATGAACTGGATGCCGGATTAAATCCGGCATGACAATAGAATCACCAAAACAGAAGCGCGGCGGCACAAACCAAAAAAACAGAAGCGCGGCGGCGCAAGCCGCCCGAAAGACAATGTTACTATTCCACCATTTGGTTCGGCCGCTTGCACGGTTCGGTTTCTGTGCCCGACGCTTTTGTCATACCGGCCTCCGAGCCGGTATCCAGAAATTCCGGTACGATTCATCGCACCCTACAGATTCGGCACGACCCGGCGTCAAACGCGGGGCTAAATTAACTGGATGCCGGATTAAATCCGGCATGACAATAGAATCACCAAAACAGACGCGCGGCGGCACAAACCAAAAAAACAGAAGCGCGGCGGCGCAAGCCGCCCGAAGGACAATCTTATTATTCCACCATTTGGTTCGGCCGCTTGCGCGGCTCGGCTTCTGTTGGTATTATCGCACGGCTCGGTTTCTATAAATGTTGTCGAATCACCAAAACAGAAGCGCGGCGGCACAAACCAAAAAAACAGAAGCGCGGCGGCGCAAGCCGCCCGAAAGAAAATCCACCTGCAAAACACAGAGGCACTTTTGCCAATTCACTTTGACGCCAGGGATTGCGAAATTCGTTGGGCTGTTTATAATGGAAGGTTAAGGGACTTGGTTCGTTGACATAGTAGAGTTTGGAAAGGGTATTTTAATGTATGTAAAATTGAAGGTGAAGTGTGCTGTATCAGCGATAGTTATATTTTTGGCTGGTTGCCTGCAGCCGGGTGAGTATCGGTGGGCAGTCCACGATATAAACCGTCCGCGCCCACCGGTGGTAACGCCCGGCGAGCAGCTCGGCCAGGCGCCGTCGGACGCGGTTGTGCTGTTTGACGGTGTGGACCTGGATGAGTGGGAGTCAGCCGGAGGCGGGCCTGCCAGGTGGAAGGCGGGACGCGGCTATTTTGAGGTGGTGCCTGAGACCGGTGACATTCAGACAACCCGTGTATTCGGCGATTGCCAGTTGCATATTGAGTGGGCCACACCTGCTGAGGTTAAGGGAAACGGCCAGGACAGAGGCAACAGCGGTGTCTTTTTAATGGGCATATATGAGGTTCAGGTTCTGGATTCCTATGATAACGATACCTACCCTGACGGGCAGGCCGGCGCTGTCTATGGCCAAAAGCCTCCGATGGTCAATGCCTGCCGGCCGCCGGGCCTGTGGCAAAGCTACGACATTATCTTCCGGCGTCCTATCTTTGATGGCGACAAACTCGTCAGGCCCGCAACTATAACGGTATTACAAAACGGCGTTCTCATTCAGGACCATTGGACGATTCAAGGGGCAACGGCTCACAGTGAGCGGGCCGGATACGAAGCCCATCCGGACAAATTGCCGCTGAAGTTGCAGGATCATGGAAATCCCGTGCGCTATCGCAACATCTGGATACGACCGCTGGATTAGTAACCGACAGGAAATTCGTCAGCTTAACCGCCTGAATTGACTCTGTCCGAACGGGTTGAATTGTGCTTTTTTTGGCTCAAAAGGGCGGTTAGGGCGGATTATGCGGTAAATTTGAAAAATTTATTGCAAAATGGCTCAATAACAATATAATAATATAGATTGTAAAAAGATGGGAATATGTAAGTGTAGAGCCGGCAGGCAGATACGCCGGTATGTGTAAGTAAGGATATCTTTGGAAGATGTTGACGAAGGAAAAGAAAGAAAAAATCATAGGCGACTACAGGACCAGCGACGCCGACACCGGTTCGCCGGAAGTGCAGATCGCGCTGTTAACAAGCAGAATTAATGAGCTGACCGAGCATTTGAAGACTCATCCGAAGGACCATGCATCGAGGCGTGGTCTGTTGAAGATGGTCGGCACAAGGTCTTCATTGCTGAAATACGTAGGCGATAAAGACATCGGACGCTATCGTAAAATCATTTCTCGGCTTGGCTTACGCAAATAATTTACCGGACGTTTTCTATTGGTATTGAGAAGCGTAAGCCCACGAGCGCTTTTTAGCCTCTCAAATTCATAGTTACGTCCAAAGTGATGGAAATTTTACGCTGATGGGGTTTTTGAGCTATGAAAGAGAACAATATGTTTAAGACTTATAGAGTGGAAAAGAAAATTGGGGCCGGTACTTTATCAATTGAAACCGGTAAAATCGCAAAGCAGGCGCATGGTGCGGTCATAGTGCAGTATGGCGAGACGGTTGTTTTGGTTACCGCCGTTACCGCGCCGCCGAGGTCCGAGGACATCGATTTTTTCCCCCTGAGCGTGGATTATCGTGAAAAGTACAGCGCCGCGGGCAAATTCCCCGGAGGCTTTATCAAGCGTGAAGGCCGACCAAGTACAAAGGAGACCCTGACAGCAAGAATGATTGACCGGCCGATACGCCCGCTTTTCCCCGATGGTTACTTTAACGAGGTGCAGGTCCTGGCAAATGTTTTCAGTGCAGACCAGGACAACGACCCTGATGTACTTGCGATGATTGGAGCAAGTGCGGCACTGGCAATAAGCAAGATACCATTTCTCGGGCCGCTTGGTGCCTGCCGGGTGAGCCGGGTCAACGGTGAGTTTATAGTTTTCCCTACGCACGCACAGCGTGAAAAAAGCGAATTCAACCTTATCCTGGCCGGGCGCAAAGAGGCAATCAATATGATTGAGGTCGATGCAAAACAGGTCTCTGAAGCGGTTACAGCCGACGGGGTGGCTGTCGCTCACGAAGTAGTTGGCCAGGTCTGTGACCTGATAAACGAATTGCAGACCCAGTGTGGGGTTGAAAAAGAGATTGAGTTGGTCGAAATAGATGAAGATATTCTCTCCGAGGTCAGAGACAAGATTTCCGACGAAATTGCCGCCGCTTACGTCATGCCGGTCAAATCAGAGCGCAGCAAGGCTGTTACCCAAATTCGAGAAGCTGTTACAGAGCAGTACTTTCCTTCCGAGGGCGAAGTACAGCCGAGATGTACGCCCGGTGTTTTCAAACGCATATTAGGTCAAGTTGAGAAAGAGGTTGTCCGAAAGCTGCTGCTGGAAGGTAAAAGGCCCGACGGCAGGAGCTATACCGAGATTCGCCCTGTTTCATGCGAAGTCGGCATCCTGCCTCGGGCGCATGGTTCAGCCCTGTTTACACGAGGTGAGACACAGGCGCTTATATCGGTAACGCTTGGAACGGTGCGTGACGAGCAAACAATCGACGGGCTGCTCGAAGAGTACGGCCAGAAGTTTATGTTGCACTACAATTTCCCTCCGTCATCGGTTGGGGAGGTAAGATTTATCAGGGGGCCGGGCAGGAGGGAAATCGGACACGGAGCACTTGCTGAAAAGGCCCTTGAGCAGGTAAGACCTGTCCCTGAGGAATTTCCTTACACTGTAAAGCTCGTGTCCGACATCACCGAATCGAACGGCTCCAGTTCTATGGCATCTGTCTGCGGGGGCAGCCTGGCCCTGATGGATGCAGGTGTGCCTATCAAAAAAGCGGTTGCAGGCATCTCCATTGGTATGGTCGGCGAGGCCGACAGGTATGAGCTGCTGACGGATATCGTCGGTGATGAAGACCACTTCGGCGATATGGACTTTAAGATTGCCGGAACCGCTGACGGTATCACTGCAATTCAGCTTGACATCAAGGCCGAGGGTCTGCCGCACAAAATTATGGTTGAAGCTCTCCAGCGGGCAAGAACCGCCCGGCTCGAGTTGTTAAATATAATGAACGAGACCATCGGCGAGTCGAGAGCCGAGTTAAGCGAGTATGCTCCAAAAATGACTATAATTAAGATTGATCCGGAATTTATCGGCAAAATCATCGGTCCGGGTGGTGCCGTGGTCAAGGGCATCCAGGAGCAGACGGGCGCCAAGGTCGAGATAGAAGAGGACGGTACCGTAACCATTAGTTGTGTCGGCGGCGACGGTCACCTTGAAGCGAAGGATATCATTGAAGCGATGGTAACACCGCCCGAGGTCGGGAGAATCTACAAGCTTTCAAAGGTTGTCTCGGTAAAGGATTTCGGCGTATTTGTCGAGATAGGTCCCGGTATCGAGGGCTTGTGCCATATCAGCGAACTGAGTGACGGATACGTCAAAAATGTTGAGGATGTCTGCCGAGTTGGCGACCAGATTCCTGTAAAGCTGCTGGCTGTTGATCAGCAGGGAAGACTCAGACTATCCAGAAGGGCTGCTCTGGTGGAACTTGGGCAGACGACCGGCGAGCCGGACAAATCCGGGGCTAAGTCCGACAGTCATTAGAAAAACGCAGCACGGTTTCAACCTCAGTTCCTGCAGAAATGGTAGCCGGGTGGATATAGCCGGTGGTTCGGGAGTAAGCATGTTACCATTTGTATCCGGTTTCATCCTGGCGGTGATTCTTGCATTTCCCGCCCTTGTGCTGTTTTACCGCCGTAACAGGAAGCGACTGAACAGTTCCGACGCCGAGCATCAACGCCGGCTTGAGGAGTTGAGCAGACTTACCGGAGGTCTCGCCCACGAAATCAAAAATCCACTGTCAACCATTAAGGTCAATCTCAGGTTAATCGCCGAAGAGGCCCCACCGGCCCACCAGGATTCACCCAGATGGCTCAGAAAAATCGCTGTTGTTCAGAAAGAAACCGACCGCCTTGCTCAGATTCTCGACGATTTTTTGTGCTATATCGGAAAATACGAACTGAAGAAAAGTCCTGTTGATGTGAATGAGCTTATCAGCGAGATGGTCGATTTCTACACACCACAGGCCCGCACAAACAACGTTAGAATCCGCCTCGGCCTGGCCGATACGCCCCTTGTTTGCAAAATCGACCGTGATATGGTAAAACAGCTTGTGCTTAACCTGTTTATCAACGCTGTCCAGGCAATGCCGTCAGGTGGTGAACTGATTATAAGGACCAGAATACTGAAGAAGAGCGCTTTAATCGAAATCAGCGACACGGGCTGTGGGATAGAGCCGGACAAAACAGATAAAATCTTCGACGCCTACTATACCTCGAAGCCCGGCGGAAGCGGACTGGGCCTGTCAACCGCACGAAAGATAGCGATGGCTCATAACGGCTCGATTTGTGTTGATTCCGAGGTTGGCAGAGGAACGTGTTTTACGATTAGCCTGCCCATTCAGGGCAATCATTGAGTTTGGCCTGGTGATGAATACAGATGCCGTAATTCTGATTGTTGACGATGAAAAAGACCACGCCGACGTCCTTGTCGAAGCGCTCGAAAAACAATGCGCAAAAGCTGTCGCAGCCTACAGCGCCGATGAAGCCCTCGAACTTATAGAAAGCCAAACCTTCGACCTGGTTATCACCGACCTTAACCTCCGCGCCGATACCAACGGTATCGACATCCTCGACCGTGTAAAGGCGAAGAACATCGTTACACCGGTCATCCTTATCACCGCATACGCCACTATCGACACATGCAAGCAGGCAATCCGCCGCGGAGCTTATGACTACCTTGTAAAGCCCATCGATGTTGACCAGCTCCGCCTGATGGTCTCAAAGGCTCTGCCGTCTAATATCCTGGCGGTTAGTGTGCAGGACTTCATGTTCGATGGTGTCCGCAGCAAAAGCCACTCCATGCAAAGTGTTTTCAATGTCCTTCGCCGGGTCGCACCTACGAATATAAGCGTCCTCATCGAGGGCGAATCCGGCACGGGTAAAGAGCTGACCGCCCGCGCCGTACACAACAATTCTCCCCGGCGGACAAAAGCCTTTCGGCCCTTGAATTGTGCGGGCCTGTCTGAAACACTTCTTGAAAGTGAACTTTTCGGCCATGCAAAAGGTGCCTTCACCGGTGCCGACATTGAGCGAAAGGGTCTTTTCGAGGTTGCCGACCGGGGCACTCTTTTTCTCGATGAAATCGGTGATATGCCGTTGGCAATGCAGGCCAAATTGCTCCGGGTACTTGATGACGGTATAGTTATCCCCGTCGGCTCAAACAAGTCCTTCAGGGTTGATGTCCGACTGATAAGTGCGACGAACCACAACCTCACAAAACTTGTCGAAGAAAAGAAATTCCGCCAGGATTTGTACTTTCGCGTCAAGGGAGTGAGTGTTACATTGCCTCCTCTCAGAAGCCGGCCTGAGGATATCCCGGAGCTGTTCGGCTATTTTTTAAAACAGGCCTGCGAGGACATCGGGCGCAACGTTCACAGGATAACAGAGGCTGCAATGACGGTGCTTGTAAGTTACGATTGGCCCGGCAATATCCGCCAGCTCCGCCACGCTGTTCGCACAATGGTTGTAATGTGCGACCGTGACACATTGGATATTCGCGATATACCGACTGATATTCACAGGGTAAAGCAATTAGTCGGCCGGGTTTCAGCGGCACAGGCCGCCGACCTTGGCGGAAGGCCTTTGAACGAGGTCGAAAAAGAACACATCAGACAAACCCTGCAGATGACCGGCGGCAACCGCGCCGAGGCTGCAAAAATTCTGGAAATCGGCGAAAGAACACTATACAGAAAAATTAAAGAATATAATTTATAACCTCACTCATAAGTTCTTGTTCAGCAAGAACCGTTCGCCAAGCAACTCATCTGGTAGCCTCCTTTCTGTCGGCAAGTACACCCATGTTTGAATATCAATTCTTGAAAGATATGTGCAGAGTAGAGGGCCAACTGCACTCCAGTCCAACCATCCAAGGCCGCAACCAAGTGCCGGCATCGCAAGTGATTTTATACCTTCTTTTCGATAGTTGTCGCATACCCACTGCAAACCCCTTTTGATGCCCTTGATATCAGCGCGATTGCGCCAGTTATCTTTTGTAGGGAACAACAGGAACCAAGCTTCGGAAGTACCGTTTTTCATGCTGCCTGGTTCATCTGCCAGCTCAATATCCGGAGAAGACTCCCGTTTGTAGAGTGAAGGTGTACCCAATCGAAGTCTTTTTTGCCTGCATAAATCCTGATAGTGTACGTATACATCCGGGAACTGGTATTTGGCTCTTGATGCGAGACCCTTACCCATAACCCCAACGCAGTTAACACTAACCGTAAGAGTCTGTTGTTTGGAAAAGAACATATCTCCTTCAATTAAGGATAGATTATTGGTAAGTTGTTTTGTCCAAGATGGTTGGAAAAACATGTTCGCCTCAGGGATTACATTTATATCATCCGTATTTATAATTCCTTCTACTTTTTCTTTAATTTTCAAATTCGCAGTATATATATTCTGCACATAGTCAGGAGGTATTTTTTGGGGTATAAGACACTCAGCCATTATTTTCCGCTTGGATCCATCTGCCTCACTCCACCATTCTCGTTGAGTATTTCTAATAATCTCATCCCAATCTGCTTTTCGGGTCTCAGGCTTTGGAATAATTTTTGTGGGTGAACTCGCAGCATTTCCATCAGTTAAGAGTGCGCCCGGCAAGCTCATTACATCCTTACGTACTCCAATAACGACAATCCGCTCAAACGTTTTCTCGTGTATGACTCTGTAAAGCATAGCATTTCGGGGCTGAAAATACAGATTAGCGAAAGCCCACAAACTCTGACCACCTGGAACTGTTTTGAGCGAGCGCCTTGAAACGATATCCTCATCATATATAGGTGTAAAGCTAAGGTTTTGTGCATTGATGACTTCGTGGGACAATATGCCTTGTCTCAAAATAGAAGGTACATTGTCAATATGCGTAATGTAAAACAGTTCCTTAATATACTTGGCCATATTCGGAGTTTCCCTGAAATTCCTGCCAAAACAGCAGGCTCACACTTCAATTTAACAAAGCTCTTATAGGATAATTGCATTCATCTGTCAATTTTCACTTCTTGCAGTTGTTGTTCGTAGAAAACTCTTCCGGCCTTACGTTAGTCCGAGGTCTTCGTCTGAAATGGTCAGCTTTGCAGCTATGAAGTCTTTGTGGGTTAGTTTCAGGGCGTCGGAAATTTTGCGAATCTCCTCAATTTCATCGTTTGAGACTTTGTCCGAGGCATTGGCAACCTTAAAGAGGCAAACTAAAAAACTCCTTCTTTGGTCAAGAGTGGTGCACTCGAAGAAGCCCCGCGTCAGGCGGAAATAATCCAGTCCCTTCAGAATTCTGTGGCAGCAGATATCTGTAACAAGCCGGGCCTCTTGTTCGCTTAAGCCCCATGACCTTGAAAGCACGCCCTTAATAGCGTCTCTTTCCGCGGTAGAGATGTCCTCATCGACGTTTGCAACCCTGGCCAACAGACCGGCGGCAAGACAGAGCTGCCTTACCTTATCGGCGCTGAGGTCGGCGGGGGCCTTGCCCTCGGATTCGAGCTGGTAAAAAATGGTGTTTTTAATAAAATCGTCAATCCGGCTTTCGCGTTGCGTGCCTGAATTATACGAACTCTGTCTGCGCGCGATGGCCGGCCTTAACATCTTCGAAAGCCTTGAAAAGACACCGGTCCTGACCCCTGACACCGCCTGCGTAAGCTCGTCAAGGACCGGCATCTCCTTGTCGCCAACAGTCCCGTCCGCACAAAACAGCTCCCGCAGGCTTTTCAGGACGAACTGTTTATCATCCTCCGATTTGATATCGGCCAGGACATTATCGAGCAGCATCCGGCGCTCCTGGTCGGAGACGGGCGAATCCATATATATTTCCAGATGTGCCCACTGGCTGCCGGTGAACTCGCCGAGTGTAAAGACAAGGTCTTTAAGAGAGTTGGTTTCCTCCGCCTGCAACTTGCCGTCCACCCAGGCCGCAGCTATAAGCAGCTTCGCCAGGTCAACAGCAAGTTTACCGTCTGCCACTATCCCGCCTTTCATAAATAATCTCAAGTCAACAATCAACAACCTTCAGCGCTGATATGGATTTTCCCTCTTGGTGTGTTTGGTGTCAAGAAACATTTGGTTTTACGGTGTCTTTTTTCTATAACCAGACTATAATAAGCTCAAGATTTCGGCAGGAGGCTTGTATAGCCGGATAGAAACAGGCAGGTGGAGGGGGGGCTAAAGCCCAGCTAAATATCAATCATTCCCGGAGGATTGGCTTTCGGCGGCCTTTTGTGCTTTTTCCCGCTGAATGGCTTCATAAATTTCCTTGCGGTGCACCGAAATCTCCCGAGGTGCGTTTATCCCAAGGCGAACCTTATCGCCCCGCACATCCACAATTGTGATCTCGATATCATCGCCGATTATTATCGACTCATCCTTTTGTCTGCTAAGGACCAACATGTTCGACTCCTTTGTCTGCTGGCCGGCCCGCATCGCTGTATATCCAAAATCTATACGCTGCTGACCAAGTTATTCCATAACTTTTATACGAACTATCTGCTGCCTTGTGTGCAAATAAACTACATATTTCCACACCTGTGAGCAATATTATGTCGCACCTATATTGTTTCGGTCATTTTCCGTTCGCCGAGCAATCAAAATTTGGCGCTCTGTTGTGCTTCGAGTGATGTTATAGGACCCTTTAATGCATAAGTCTTTATTTTACAATTACTTAAAAAATGCAAAAAGACGTAAAAAAGATGTCTTTGTTGTTGATTGCAGCTCCCAAACGCTCATTCATAGTGCTTTCGGCCCTTGTATTTTAAGGCCATCCAATAGCCGCATATTGACCCCACAGCCGCAAATGCGACCATTTGTAGCGGCAATACGGCACAGGTGGCCCGGGTGAAGAACGGCACAGGCCAGGTCCGGACCATATGCTCGAGAATATCCTGCTTTGCGGCGAAAAACGTTAATGTGAAAAACGTCAGCAATCCCGCAGAAGCCGCAGGATATACATAGCCGACATTCAGGAACTTCTTGGCTGTGAAAGCGGCAATCCCGAAGGAAAAGGCTACCGCAAATGCTATCTGGCCGACACTTGGTTGACCAACTACCGAGCCTATCTGGCTGTCGGACATTCTGACATCCTGCGCAAGCATTCCAATGGAAAACTGTGTGATTAGTATGGTCAGCACGATTGCCGTTATTATACTTAAGAGCTTATTTGTAAGGGAGTTATCGTTGTTGTTGTTGTCTCGAACATCTTCAAACTTGCGTCCAGCCAATCTATCAGCCGCAAGAACGCCGAAATAACTGGCTGCAAGGATTAAAACCCAGAAAAAGCCCTCCCATCGCAGGCTTGCGTAAAGAGCCTGACGGTCGGCGAGTGTGTGATTGACCCGAAGCAGAGAGGTCATATCACCGCCGCGAATACCCCATATTGCAAGGCCGGTTGGCCCGGCAAGAGGGGCGATCTTCCGGCCGTAAGGATAGCACAAAAAGTACGCGGCCCCACCGGACAAAAATGCAAGCAGCCCGCAGTTGAAAACCTCAAAAATGGTGAACTCGCCGCCGAAAAGCGTCACGGCCCCCAACGGGTCTGTCGGTCTGACCGTGGACCAGCCCCAAAGCCCTGTCACCACCGCACCTGTAGCCATTGACCCGATGATTCTTAATCTTGTCAGCACCGGAACACCGAAAAAGCTCAGCACTATCGGTACACCGATACCTATTGCAGCAAACGTGTTAAGTGCAACCTTCCAGGATAGCTCCATCAATTATCCTTTCCATATTTGCCCATTAGCCTACCAGCTATGGTCATATCAGTCAAGCAGCTTCTTGTTCGAACTTTCTGAAATGTCCACCCGAGCGCCAAATGTATATTTGCCTGCAATCGGTATTATTAAAGAGCAGAATCCTTAATGCAGAGGTTGTGTACCGTGGTTCAGACAAACGGTGCCGTCGGTTGTCAATGAAAGTCAAATAGTGACTGAGTCTTGATGATAGTGATCTGGTCGGGATAGCCGTGGAATGTGTGAACATGCAGGTCTTTGCTTCGAGCCTCAAAGTCAAGGTAGCTGAATGGTTCCAGGCCGCCCACCGCCAGGCCTGGGAACTTTACAAACACACCGCGATTATGCGCAAATCTCTCCAGGTCTGTGAAACTCTGGCGATACAGATTTGCGCTCATTTTTTCAACCTGAAAATCGGTCATGTAGCTCATCGCCCTGTTCAACGTGCATTTATGGTTTCGCTGCCCTCGGAACTGAAAACGCTCGATAAGTCCCTTTTTAGGCAGTAACTGGCCCGGCAGGGCGATAAGCTCGGTAAGACATGTATCACTTGCCAATACAGTTATCACGTGCGAACACCCGGTCGCCCAAATCAGTGCCTCGTACTTCTGAGTTCGCAGGTGCCGTTTAGCATAAATGTTGAACAACTCCGGATGCAACGAGCGTTGATACAAAGAGAACGACAACTCGCTGATAGCCAGATTGATTTTCGGTGCATCCATAAACAAGTCCTGTTAATTTAAGGTCAAATAACGTTTTCCCTATTATACAACAAATGCGGTGTAAAATTCAAGTGGATTATCAGTACTGATATGGATTTTCGGTGTCCTTATCGGACGATTTTTTCGCAAGTTTGGCCTGATAAAAGACTAAGAGCGGGAAAATATTTTTACAAATTTTTACTGCCTGCACCGTCAACCCGCTTCTATCAGGTAAGCGTTAACCACCGCGGCGATAATGTTGTAAAAAGCGTGGGTTCCCGCCGTTATTCCGAAACCACGGACAGCGAAAAGAACCGCAAAATAAACGCCGGCAAGTGCCCGGAATATAAACCTTCCCGGCGTGAAAACCTCCCCAAAACCGAAGCTGCCGTTGACGAAGAATATGTGGTGGTGCGCACTGAAAAGCACCGCCGAGATTAAAACGGAAAGTACAACGGAACGCATCCGGCTCAGGCCCAAAAAATCCTGAAACAGCACCATCAGCAGACAAATCAGTATAAGCCTGAAAACCAGTTCCTCATAAATACCCGCCCCAATTCCGGTTATGATATCAATGAGCAATCGAGGCGTACCGGCGGTGTATCCCCCGGCTGCCTGCAGGGTCGCCGAATCGGCGGAGTGATTTACCAGCATGCTGAGCACTACCAGCGGGACTGCAAGCAGGATGCACTCTAACGTCATCGGTACAAAATCTTTTGCGCTTACCGCCCAGCGCATCCGGGATGTTAGCTGAAGAGCTACTAAAATTATCACTACCACCAGAGGTGTCGCCAGCCACGTCAAACGCTCTGAGAATCCGAGAAGCTCAAGAAGATTTTGGACCCATACAAAAGCCACAACCCTTATCTGCGGCCGGGCAAGGGCCTCGCTTAGTTGGGCGGGACTGATTAAGATTGTGCCGATTTCGTATAAAAAGATAAATAACGCCAGATACGCAAGGGCATAGATTGGTCGCGATGTACGGTCAAGGTATGAGTCCCGCAAGAAAGTGCACAGTTGACTTGCGCTGTCTTTGTTTTTATCTTTCGTTCTGTCAGTCATTGTTTAATATCTGGTTGTTAGTATTTAATCATTAGTACATAGATTCCCGCTTGCGCGGGAATGACAAAACAGACAGATGCCATGGCCTATGAACTTAAAGCTCCAACGACCAAATGTAAAGAAAAAACACCACAACCCCGGGTGCATCTGACGTTTGTGGGTAAAAAAAATTCATAACCTCATAAGCCCTGAACGGGCGACATAATATAGCCCAGGGCGCAAGCCCTGGGCCATCGAGCCAAACACTTATTTTAAGCCCTGAAAGGGCGACATAAGCCTTTATTAAGAATTTCGCCGTCTTGTAAAAAATCCACCTACAAACTAAAGATGCACTCCACAACCCCAGATGACTGTCCCAAAGTTGAATAGGGACGTTTAGCGGGCCATTTCGGATTGCCTCTGGCCTATGTATGGCAAAAACCCATCAATCCTTTCAGAAATACAGGTCTTATACTTATTCTTTTTGCATATATTTCAAAAAATGCAGGATTTTTTTGACCCCCTTCATCAGAAACGAGTAAAATTGCTTTTCACAAATATTGGGTGGAATTTAACGTTGGTCGGAGCAATTTAACAATCTTTCATTCAAGGGACTGAAAAAACCTTTGCCCTCTGCTGCGGATGGTCTGCGGTCCGGGATATATACGGGCAGGTTGAGGAAAATAATCATTTAAGAGGAGAACTGAAATGTCTGGAAACAAAGTAAATCTAATATTGTTGGCATTGGTGTTGTGTCTGGTGTTGGCGGTGGTACCGGTTGTCGCAAAGGGGCCGAGCCGTGTTGCCGGAAATTCAAAAATGGGGCATCTGTATCTTGTTGAAAAGAACCCTGCGGATCCCAACTGGCCGGCCGTTGCAGGTGGAGCTTGGGGCAAGATGACATACAGAACCACGGCGCCGAAATTCAGATTCGTTTTCAACAGCCACGCCCTGGTGCCGGGTCAGGATTACACACTGATCTACTATCCCGACAAGGAAGGCAATCCATGGCCCAGGGCCGACATTATTTGCCTCGGCAGCGACAGGGCCGATGAAGAAGGAAACGTTCATATCAAAAAGGTGGTCGATACCGGCGATCTGCCCAATCCGGAAACCGACATCAACGAAGGTGCGAAAATCTGGCTCGTTCTGTCGGATGATATTGACTGCGATGAAGAGATGATTTTTGGATGGAATCCGACCGAGTATCTGTTCGAGTATGACCTTATTATGTTTGATTCGACGCTGGACTGATTTCGAAGCGCTTCGTTAATCAGCGAAGAGCAAAAAGAGGCGGCGGGATAAACCTTCCGCCGCCTCCTTTATATCCAGCAATAATCACAAGATTTTGTGCGACTCTCGTTGTAGTATTCGGCCTGTCCCCGTGCATCACGTACAACGCGTCTGCGTCTGTTTACACGACCTCAACCGGGCCTGATGCTCAGGGCATCTCGCTTTCTTCCTGTGTCAGTTCGCCTTCTATCCTGTCAAGCTCATCGCCCATATTTTCGGTGTTTATCTCACTCTCGGCCTCGGCTTCATAATCGACTGCGGTCTTGCCGCCCTGGTCTGCAGGAGCGCTTTGGGACGAACTTTTTTTGCACCCATGCAGGCAAACCAAAATCACCATAACCAGAATAATCAAAACCAATGCTTTTTTTGCCATTTTTGATTCTCCCTTAAAATCTTTCACAACTTATCAATGAATCACGTCAACCGGCCCGTAGCTAATCATCACTGTCATCTTCGGCCTCATCGGAATCATCGTCCCCGCCTTTATCCTTGTCTTTGTCCGCTTGGGCCTTTTCCTTTTTATCTTCGGCTTTGACTTTAGCTTCGGTGCTTTTGCCCGACTCTTCTTTGCCGGACTTTGCCCCGAGTTCGCCGGCCCTTCCCATTCGCTGCTCAAGACGCTTGAGCTTATTGTCGTAGCGATTTTGCTCTCTTTCAATCAGCTTGTTCACACGGGCCAATGTTTTTTCATTACCCTGCTCGCGCGCCAACTCCGCAATTCGCTCAAGGCGTGCCGACCGCTTTAAGTGCTTGGCTTCTTCACGGGCCATCTGCTGTTCAAAGGCCTTGAGCTGTTGCTGATGACCCTTGCCTTTGGCAATTTTTTCTTCGGCGTCGGCCTTTTTTTCTTTGCCTTTTTCTCCGCGATCCCCTCTTTGAGCACCCCCGCCTTTTGCCTCAGCCTGACGCTCCTGAGTGCGCCGCCGAACACGTTGCCGCTCCTGCTGTTGCTCCTTTGAGCCTTTAATATCACTCTGTCGAGTGCGCCGCCCGGCTCGTTGCCGCTCCTGCTGTTGCTTCTGCACATCCTGACGCTTGGGCTTATCGGCCCGGCGGCGAGCTTCCTTCCTCTTGCCGGCACCTTTGCCTTTCTCTGCATGCTGGGACTTTTGAGCACCCCTTCCAGCACCGGCACCTTTGCCTTTGCCCTTGCCCTTGCCCTGCGCAAAACCGATTGACCAGTCAAATAAGAAAATCAGCACCACAATTGAAATAAGTAACCTTTTCATGACTGTTCGCTCCTAAAAATTCTGCCCCATTTAGATATACCAAAACAACAAACATCCGCTACCGGAACAACTGAACAATATTATACTACTTTTTCGCAGGAGGTGGCAAAAAAACCCCCTTTCCCCCTTCAACTTTTCTCCAAACAATCCGGGTCGATAAGGTGTGGCCGGTGCCGCGGAAAAACGGGCGTTTATTTGCACCCTGAAGCGATTTTTGGCGGCTTTATCCTTGAAATTGCCGCCGATTTTTGCTATAATAATGCCACTGTAAATGGGGTAAAATTTTGTATTCTACTACCAAATTTCGGGAAAACAGTTGCAAATTATCGGGCGCGGATCTTTGGGTGGTTTTTTATGACTGGGTCAATCAGAAATCTGTTCTTTATATTATCTGTAGTTTTAACTGTCGGGCCGGGCATAGTTCCCGAAGCACATGGGGTCATTACTTCAAATCCCCTCCTGCCCCCCGACACGGGAGCATACTTGTCGAAGCAGCAAATCACAACGTACACCGCTCCGGGATTAGACATTATCGCAACGGAGCATTTATTCGACCCGCTTGCAGCTACCGCAGTAAGAACTCAGGTCGGTGCAGATGAACTGGAAACGTTCGATTCGATTTTTACCGCCGATTTTAATATTTTCCTCGCCGGTTCAACATCGGTCAGCAGCATCGGAGAGCTGACCGGCCCGGCAAGCATTTTGACACACCAAAAGTGGGATACTACTACAGGCTCCTTTGACAGTGAGATATTATCGATGGAACTGGCCGGTCAGGTCGAGGGAATATCGCTTCTCATACGCGAAAGCCCAAGCTTACTTTCGCTCGGCCAGACATTAATCTCCGACATCGGTGGCGGATTGTATTCCATCGAAAGCTTTTTCGACGTCTTCACCGAGCTTTCCGTTGACGGCGGAGCGACCTGGATACCGGCTAACGACTCGATACGTATGGTATTGGTTATTCCGGAGCCGGCAACTATCGCTATCCTTGCTCTTGGTGCCCTGATGATGTCACGGAAACACTGATTTGTTATTTTACTCAAACCGACCGTTACCCGCTCACCGCCCCCCTCTCTTCACTGGGTTGACAATCTCTGGCGGGGATGAGTTTGGCGGTCACAGGATTTTTGACTCGTTCGGCTAATCCTAATCGGTATATTCCCGGCCGTCGGCATCACCTTTGTGTATTCTTTTGCGCATTTGGGCTGAATCTTGCGCATTATTAACGGCTGCGTCGTAGGTTATTTCGCCAGATTCATAAAGCTCGAAAAGTGAATCATCCATCGAGTGCATTCCCTGGCGCCGGCCGGTCTGCATCACACTTACAAGCTGATGAAACTCATTTTCACGGATATGCCTTCTGGCCGGTGCATTGACCAGAAGCAGTTCTGTGGCAAGTACCCGGCGTTTCTTATCAGCCGAAGGCACCAGTCGCTGGGCTAAAATGCCTTTTAGACAATTTGCCAATTGTGTTACCACCTGTGAACGCTGGTTGTCGGGAAACACCGATACGATGCGTTCTACTGTCTGGAATGTGTTCGGCGTGTGGCAGGTGGCGATAACCAGATGGCCCGTCTCCGCCGCCGTAAGAGCTGTGGCGGTCGTGTCCAGATCGCGCATCTCTCCTATGCATATCACATCGGGGTCCTGGCGAAGAACATGTATTAATGCTGCCGCGAAAGACTTTACGTCAATATACAATTCCTGCTGAACAATAGCCGCCTTTTTTTGTGGATGCAAATATTCAACAGGGTCTTCGATAGTGATGATTTTACAACGGCGCTCACTGTTTATAAGGTCAATCATAAAATTCATTGTCGTAGTCTTGCCGCTGCCGGTCGGACCCGTTACAAGTACAAGACCGCTCGACAAGCGGGTAAAGTCTTCTATCTGTTCCGGCAGATGCAACTCGCTGCGCGTTTTGATGTGGTCGGTTACGGGGCGCAGGGCCATTTCAGGATTGTTCGCCTTGTAATAAATGGATATTCTAAAACGCCCGAACTTATCATCGAATACGCTGCAGCATATTTGCCAATCCTGCTCAAAAACCTTCTGCTGCTCTTCGTTGAGGAGGCTATAACATAACCGTTTCGTGTCGTCCCTGTTAAGAGGCGGTGCATCGGCAAGAATAATTTCCCCGTTTATCCTGAACAACGGCGGCAGGCCTGCAACGATATGAATATCCGATGCATCTGCGCGCCGGGCAAGAGATAAAATACGCTGTATTTCCGCCGATATAGCCATAATCTAACTGCAGAAAATCCTGTTAAATATTCGCTTTAGGGGTCCTTTGCCTTGGCAACTTTTCAGACGGGATTCAGCAAGCTCCCACTTAGGACGGAGGTTCAGGCTTTCTTTCAGGGACACCTGAGCCTCGAAAAACCCGACACTGTCCTGGCAGCAGCCGAGCTCATACCACGCCAGAGCAGATTTTGGAAATGCCCTTATCGAACTGTTCAGATATTCCAAAGCGGCTGAATATTTACCGCTGCGCCTTAACAACCGACCGGCCTCCAAACCTATAACGTCTGCGGAATTTCCGGCGATACTCATTGCCTTGCTCACACAGTTTTCCGCTATTCGGCTCTTACGTTTCATCAAAACCTCGGCCCTGGCAAGCCAAACCCTCGATGTAATATTCTCTTTGGAAACCGAATTATCGGAAAAAGCCATCGCCTTGTCAAATCTTGCGTCTCTGATGTATGCGATGGCCTTAGCAGCGAAAAGCTCCGGATTTTCGGGAAACAACTCAAGGGCCTTGTCCGCCCATACTATTGCTTCGGGATATTCTCCCAACTCCAGCAGCATCAGTATCTGGCCGCTCCACGCCTCAAAAAAACTGCTGTCCTTCTCAAGCGCTCTGGAATAATTTCTAAGGGCCAGCTCGTAGTCGCCCCCAAGCCAGCACGTTACGGCTCTTTCGTAAAAGAAGGCCTCGTCTCGAATCTGCTCTCCCCTATCTTGGCGCCGGTCCGCACCCTCTGAATCACCAAATTCGAGACTTGTAAATCGTTTCATTCCATATCCCTGATAAAGCCTCGCCGCATCAACGGCATCCATCGCATAAATGCCTTTGCCTCGAAACTATCGTAGCCGACCAGGCATACATTTGTTACGTCGAGCTTGTTAAGTGCCCGGCCGTGAGCCGCAACATTGTAATCGGCGCTAATAAAGTAACTGCTTTTTGGGATTGTAACCGACATCTTTATTCTACGCAACCATCCGGGCAGGGGGTATTTTTCCGCATCCAGTTGCTCGTCGTTAATCCAAAAGGCTCCGCCCCTGGTTTCGAGCTTTTCACCGGGCAGGCCCACAACCTGAGCTATTCCCATATCACGGCGTCGCTGCGACCAGGGCCAAAATCCACCGTGACCAGTGCCTTCAAGAGATGCCAGGACCAACACCCCGCGGGTTAACGGTTTATTTCTGAGTCTGCTTCTGCCGGCAAGCAGGTAATCACCCGTTTCAATCCTGTAATATGGAACCGTAATATTGCTGTAGCCGCCCGCAAGGTTCCTGAATATCAGGCCGCCTAAGTTTCTGTAAACCACAAGCATACCCAGGCTCACCAACACAAAGGCAAAGGCTCTGTGGCCAAAACCTGTTACTTGTTTTATAAGAGCGCTGTGAATTGCAATCCACGCATGCAGGCCTATTGCAAACCCAAAAAAGCAGAGTCCCCAAAATCCTCCATAAAGAAACAACGCTAAAACCAACGAGACCAACCATCCCAGGACATACCAGCGAATCTCTCTGAACCGGCCCTGCAATAAATGAGCTAAACCGGGAATGATTGATAACAAAATCCCAAAGAGGCCTTCCCTGGAAAATTGGCTCAACCACGGCGGGATGGAAATGTTGACACTATATGAAGGTGTTACGTGAAACGCCCTGAACCATCTGAAGGTACACCGCAAAGGCTTCTTCCATCTTGCCATTCGCGGCGGATTTACATCAACCGAGTCTGCTTTTTGTACAAGAGTAGAGCCGCACTTTAAACACCTACTCTGTCCGGGCATATTCTCAAATTGGCACCTGCCGCAGCGCATATCCAGTCACTCTTCTATATTCAGGTCCTGCTTCAGATCGATTCGCGACTTGGTTTCAGGCTCATAATATTCGCTCGTCAGTTGTTCATCTTTCACCCGGCCGACTACTCCCGCAAGCCATTTTGTGTATTCCAGACACCCCTTGCCCTTTACACCTTTGACGTGAACCCTCACCTGACCGGTTTGTGATATCGTAATTTCTACATCGTGTTGTGCCATAATTTAATCCACCCAACGCCGGACATGAATCCTGACGCTTTCATCGTCCATAACTTCTTCGTTGACAACCTGAAAGTTCCTGCTTTTTACCTCACTCATGACCCGGTTATAAACGAAACACTGTGTCATTTTTTGAGCGAAGTCCTCGGCAATCTGCTTCAACTCGACCTTGCTTTTTCCTTTGCCCGAAGCACACACGGTGCAACGGCCGCGCTCATCCCGGCCGACACGAATTTCCATGTCCGCTTTTGTAACAACGATTTCCTTACCCGTGGCAAGGCTTTCGGCAAGTACTTCGCTGTCAGCCAATTCAACTTCCACAGACTGTTCAACATTAACTTCTGCTGCTTCGACTGCTTCTTTGACCGTTTCCTTAACCACCATACCCAGTCCGGCGGCTGCACCGGCTACTGCTGCGGTGATAGCCGGCCAGCTACTTATGACAACGGGAGTTAAAATCACCACTGCACTCATATAAAGACACTCCTTTCCACAATCAATAACGACTATATTTCAAGTTTACGTTTGTCGGCCCCGGGCTCCGCCAACAGTCCGCCGCTTGTAGCAGCCCGGGTTCGCCCCTGGGACCATTCACGAAGCTTATCCATGTTCTCGCTCATCGTCTTGGAAAGCGGCACCGTCTGAGAAATACTGTCCACCAGACACTGCGTAATCAATTCACGTTTTTCGTAAAACGTATCGAACATAGCGCTTACAATCGCTTCTTCAATTTCGGCACCGCTGTAACCTGCCGATACCTGCGCAAGTTTGTCCAGGTCAAAAGCCGAGGGGTTCATCTTGCGCTTGGTGAGGTGAACCTGAAATATCTCTTTACGTTCCAGGATTGACGGCAGGTCCACAAAGAATATCTCATCGAAACGACCTTTACGCAGTAATTCCGGCGGGAGGAGCGACACGTCATTCGCCGTGGATACTACGAACACAGGCTTATCTTTTTCAGACATCCACGTAAGAAAGGTGCCGAAAACCCTCGCCGAAGTCCCACCGTCCGTGCTGGCGCCGCTTCCGCGGGAGCCTCGAAAGGCCTTGTCAATCTCATCGAGCCAAAGAACAACAGGCGAGACGGATTCCGCCACCTTGATTGCACGCCGGATATTTTCCTCCGATGAACCTACTAAACTGCCGAACATTCGACCGATATCGAATCGCAACAGCGGCAACTGCCAGGTATTGCTTATGGCTTTGGCCATAAGGCTCTTGCCGCAGCCCTGCACACCCAAAAGCAGCACGCCCTTTGGCGCCGGCAGACCATACTGTCTGGCACTGTCCGTGAACGCCACCGCACGTCTTACCAGCCACGCCTTAAGGGCATCCAGGCCGCCAACCGAACCAATATCTTCTTCAGCATCATAATACTCCAGCAAACCGCTCTTGCGAATGATTTGCTTCTTTTCTTCGTGGATTACCTCGACACTCTTTTCGTCCAGCCCTCTGTTTTTGACCAGCGTTTTGGCCAGAACGTTCTCGGCTTCGGAAAGAGTTAGACCAAGAAGCGCATGTACTATTTGCTCTCGCGTCGGTTCGCTTATTTTGACGTTAAGTTTTGGATTGTCCTTGACTTCTTCAACTATGCGATTCAGCAAAAGACCGAATTCCTTCTCACTCGGCAGATCGAAATCTAAAACCGTCAAGTCCTTCTCCAACTCAGGTGGAATCTGAAACATGGGACTGACTATAACGATGGTTTTATAGGTGTTCTTAAGAGATTCGGCAATCTCGCGAAGCCTTCGAACCACCGACATATTCTGGCCTTTGAGGAATGGATGGAAATCCTTGAATACATACAGGGCCGGTTCTACATGTTCGATGACATTATCCAGCGCCACCAGCGGGTCCAGTGTCGCCGAATCCTTTTGTTTCTGGGACTGGATGGAGGTTCCAGCCGGGACAAGCCCCATTGTTATCGACCATTCGAACACCTTCTTGTTCAGGCGCGAAGCTATCTTGAAGACCTGTTTAAGCAGCCGCTGCTCCTCCCATGTAACTACATAAACCAAAGGGTAGCGGGCACGAATCAGGACCTCCAGTTCAGACTGCCGCCGACCGGAAGGCGCCTTACCTTCAACTTGTTTGACTGTTTTTTCCGCTTTTGTCTCGGTCATCTTTGTTTTTCTCCGTTCTCGGTGATAATTCACTGTTATTCGGGGCAACCGCCCGGGCGGCTTCCAGCAATGCTTCGTCAGGCGCTATCATTACAACACGCCCGCTTTTTAATACCCGTATCTCGAAATCACCGGGCCTGCGTTTGTACGGTTTGCCTTTCATTTATTAGGTTCAAGCCTAACTGGCGGGCCAAATCTACCGCTATTTTCATATCCTTTTGGCAGGCGTAATCCCGCGGCGCCCGAATCGCCCCGGCCGGCGGCACGTAGTCAGCTCTTAGACTAAGCCTAACGCCAGGTGCATCTGTTTTGAGCCAATGAAGTATGGGCTTGAGGCAGCACTCGATATGCCCCGGCATCACGAAATGACGCACTATCACTTCACCATGTGCATTTGCCTGGCAAATGTTTTGCTTTACCACGCCAACATAATCCTTTGCTCCCAACAAAGCCTCACTGCATTTATCATTGCCGCATTTGAAGTCAGCCAGATAAATGTCCGCCAGACCATAAAGCAACTCACCTACCGACTCACTATAATACATGTTCGAGTTCCAGATAACACAAATCGAAGGGTCAAGCCTCGCTAATAGTTGCAAAATACCGTATATATTGACCGCCGGCTCTCCTCCAAGCAGGTTCAGATTAATCGCACCTTCGGATATTCTTTCGGCAATCTTCTGTGCCAAATCATTTATATCTATACCTGCCGCCTGCTGCGGGTATTCATTCCATTCAGCGACCGCACAAAACTCACACCTTAAATTACAACCGGCAAAGTAAACCTGGTGGGAGGGATTAAGCCCCACTTCTTCATCGTAAAACAACATTTCTCTGAAACACCTGACAGAATCATCCACCCCGCAGAAGCCGGTCTCGCCCTTTGTACGGTCCACCCCACAACGCCGCGGACACAATCTGCAGCATCGAAGCTGCTCGGCCGCCATCTTCGCACGAACACCTGCACTCTTGTGTGCTGCCGGATTCATAATATTAATCCACATCAACAAAACCACCGCGCCGACCTTCTACCGCCGCGGGTCGGTTGTACATATTATTGGATTGGATTCTCCATCTGATTTTTACATAAATATACGCCACCAAGGCTCCTGCCACCCATATCCAACTTATCGGACGGGCTATACCTAAGACAAGTCCAATCCCGATAAGCAGCCATGCAATGTACTGTGCCTCTACAGACCAAAAAAGGGCTAAGAATCTTTTACGCCGAAAAAGCAAACCAAAGGCCCCTATTATTCCATAGCCACAGGCACCGGTGCCTATCCCGACATAATTCCAGCCACCAATGAGATTTACCAGAAAAAACATCACACCGCAGGTCATGCAAACAACCAGCCAAAGTGCTACGAACGAGCCCGTCCGCCACTCACGCTCTATAGCACTGCCAATGAAAAGCACCATTAATCCGTTGAAAATCAGGTTGCAACTGCACCCGTTTATGAACGAATAAGTAAACAACTGCCATATCCTGCCACGGAGAAGGCCTTGACTGCTTAAGGCCAGCCAGTTCAAAGTGAAGTCTGGAGCGTAACTTATTATCGTCCACCCGGCAATCATCAGGATTAGTATTGTTGTTACCGCCGGTGTAAAAAGCTTTGACGGACTCGGAATGGCCAATTGCATACGCGTTTCAAAATCTGCCATAGCAATACATTCCTTTCTTGCGGGATTGCACATTAAAAATCCTTACAACTGTCAGTATAACCTTTATCACCAAATTATTCAATGACATAAATTACTTAGGCATTAATATCAGAGAAGTAGTAGGGGCATAATTAGGTCAAAATAGCGTTTTTAGAGAAAAAACCGATTTTGCGAAATTTTTTCTTGATTTTGCGACTGTTTTGTTGTTTAATATATAGTGTCTTTTATTAGCGCTGTGCACTCACCTTGAGGAGGTGATGAATATTAAATACGCTCGAAGAGTCATATTATTACTGGACCCGTCCCGGTCCTTCAATCGCGACCTGCTTGTTGGTCTGTCTCGGTATGCCCGCCTCCACGGACGGTGGTCACTCGGGATGGATTCCTGGAACACATACGATATCGGCCTGCCACATATCGCACGCTGGCAGGGGGAGGGAATCTTCGCCGCGGGCATTTATTCGAGAGAAACGGCGGTAAAGATCATTGATAGCGGATTGCCTGCGGTCACTGTCGAAGACGAACTTGAAGACCACCTCCCCGAAAAGAAAGAAAACTCAAACGGTACCGCCATCATAAAAACGGATTCGCCGGCGGCAGGAAAAATAGCCGCAGAGTACTTCCTCGAACGAGGCCTGAGGCACTTTGCTTTTTGCGGGGTGCCAAGCAAAAGCTGGTCCCGGAAGCGCAAGGAAGGTTTTTGCCGAAGGATACGACAAGCAAACCTGAAATGCCATATCTATCCGGAACCGAGTTTGAAGAAAGATAATGTGTGGGAAAAGGAACGCATTGCCCTGGCTGACTGGCTGAAGTCTCTTCCAAAGCCAGCCGGTCTTATGACCTGCAACGATGAGCGGAGCTGCGAAATAGTCGAGGCCGCTCACCTTGCCGACGTAAAGATACCCGAGGAGATAGCGGTTATCGGCGTGGATAACGATGAATTGCTGTGCAATCTTTTGGACACCCCGCTTTCAAGTGTCGATTTGAACGGAGACAAGGCCGGCTACGAGGCGGCGGCACTGCTCGACAGGCTCATGGCGGGAGAAAAGCCGGCTGAACGGATAGTTATTGCCGAACCCAGAGGTGTGGTCGCGAGGAAATCAACTGATATCCTTAAGATTCAGGACACCGCAGTCTCGGCGGCAATACGCTTCATTCAAGACAGCGCAGGTGAAATAATACGAGTGGATGATGTTGTAAACTCGACGCCCTTATCGAGACGGCTGCTCGAACGCCGCTTTCGCAGGACCGTCGGAAGATCCATACTTAATGAAATCCAGCGTGTGCACGTCGCCCTGGCTGCTGATATGCTGCTTAAAACCGACCTTCCAATAAGCCTGGTAGCACAAAAGTCAGGCTTCTCCAGCGCCACCCACCTGGGGGTAACCTTCAAAAAGACAATGAAAACAACCCCCTTAGCCTATCGCAAGTCGTTCAGAACAAATTATTAAAACTGACCGAGCCGGGCCGGGCACCAACTATAAACGCATTATTTGCAGCAACATAAGTTGACCTGTTATTCTGAATCCGGCATCCGGAACGATTGGATACCGGCTCTGGTTCGGCTTGCCCTTCGGCTCCACTTGGGGCTAAAGGCTATTTCAGGGCAGGCTTGGCCGGGATTATAAAGTGTCAGGGGCACATGTTACGAGGTACTAAAGGCACTTGACAAAATCCAAGGTCCACCGTTTAATCGCCCCAAGGAGAAACTTGATGAGCTACGAAAAGTTGATGCAGATATATGAGTTGCTTTATGAGCGGTACGGCCCGCAGCACTGGTGGCCCGGCAGGACCAGATTCGAGATTATCGTGGGGGCCATACTGACTCAGAATACCAACTGGACAAACGTGGAAAAGGCCATTGCCAATTTAAGGTCGGCCCGCTGCCTCACACCCCAAAATCTCCACCAGATGGATGTACAGAAACTGGCCGGACTTATTCGCCCGGCGGGCTACTTTAATATCAAGGCGGCACGATTGAAGAACTTCCTTAATTGGCTTTTCGACAATTACGCCGGCAGCTTAAAACAGCTTGAGTGCCTGGGCTCGGAGGAGATGAGGGAGCAGTTGCTTTCGATAAAAGGCATAGGCGCCGAGACCGCCGATTCGATTGTGCTGTATGCTTATGATAAGCCGGTTTTCGTCGTTGATACATACACCTGCAGGGTTTTGTGCAGGCACGGCCTTATTGAAGAAGGTGCGGGCTACGAGGAGGTAAGGGAGTTTTTTGAAAGTAATCTGCCGACAGACGTCGAGCTGTTTAACGAGTTTCACGCCTTGTTGGTTCGAGTAGGCAAAGAATACTGCCGACCGAAGCCGAGGTGTGAAGGTTGTCCTTTAGAGCATCTGCCGCACGAGACTATCCAAGCTTAATCGGGTACTGTTTCCTGAAAACCTGTAGGATTGGAGGTATCGGTTTACTGTTCACTATCTCGAGTATCTTCTATACTCTTGTTTTTGGCTTCAGATTCTATCTTTTTAAGCTCATCGGCCGCTTTTTGGGCTTTTTCCTTTTCCATTTGGGCCTGGTCGGTGAGGGTCCGGGCCTTTTTCTCGGCCTCCTCGGCAGCAGCTTGTGCCGCTTTGACCTCGGCTTTGACCTTATCGGCTATCAGCCTTGCTTTTTCCGCTTCTGCAGCGGCTATCCCGGCCTCTGCAATGGCCTTTTCTTTCTCGGCCTTTGCCCTTTGGACTCTGGACCTTTCGGCGTCAATTTGCTGGTGAGCTTTAGAAAGGGCGTCTTTGACCTTTTTGACTTCTTTCGACATAGCTTCTGCTTCAATCTGGGCTTTGAGGCGGGCGGTTTCGGCCTCGACTGCCTTACGCTCGATAACGTCTGTATAAATATCGGTGCCGAACGGGTCGCCAAGGATTTGGTTCAGTCCGCTTTTGTAGCTTGGAGAAGCATGTTTTTTCCTTATTTCCTCAACCACACCGGCGTGTTCGACACTGCCCGAAGATATGCTTGGAGTGAGGATAAATATGATTTCAGTAGCCTTTTCCTCGAAGTCCTTGCTCGAAAACAGGATGCCAACAATCGGGATATCTTTGAAGAAGGGAACACCTCGGACAACGGAACGCTTTTCCGATTTTCTCATTCCGCCTATGACCAGGCTTTCACCCGGCTTTATCCTGTTCTCGGCCACGTCGATAGACCGCTCGGTAATGATGGAGGTCTGAACGACACCTTCGGGTTTGGATTTTGAACCGATTTTTATCGAGGTCTTAAGACCGATGGAGCCGTCGGCAAAGACAGAAGGAGTTACAGTCAATGTATCTTCCACCCAGACATAATCTGTCAAACCAAACGGCTCGTCGAAGCCTTCTTTTGATACAATCTTTTCGATGGGAGCGTAGTCTCTGATAGAAACCGTGGCCACTTGACCGTTTATTGTCTCCAGCGTCGGGTTCAAAAGGATTTTCAGGTAGCCTCTTGATATGAGAAGATCGACAACCGCCCGGACCTGGTGCCCGGGGACTCCTTTATCTATCCAGTAACCGAAATCCAGACCGAAGGTGGAGCGAAGACTTTCTCGAAGGGAAGCCCCCGGAAACGCCGGTTCGAGGCCAGTTAAGACTCCGCTGTCAAATGTGCCCCTGGCTTCACCGATTGTTATTTCCTGGCCGAGGAAGTTCTCAATCATTATCGAGGTTTCCCAGTCCATCGTTTCATCGCCGAAACGTTCGAGAATAAGACAATCGATATTTATTTGTATAGGGGGTACATCGACCTTATCGAGGAATTCAAGGACCTTATCGGCATCGGCATCGTCTTTGCAGTGAACGATTAACTGGTTTGTTGGGCCGCTCTGGCTGAGTTTATTGCCTAATTGTTCGGCTATAAGGACTGCAAGCTTATCAACTGTGTGGTGCTTGGTGAAGTAGAACAGTTTCACTCCGTCTTTGACCTCTACCCTTTTTGCCGGTCCCCGGTACATTTCGGGCAGGGGATTGTCGATGTGAGGGCTTTGTCGGACCTGGCCAAGCTCGTTGAGTATGGCTCTGGATTCGATTTCGGTGGGCTTTTCAGCGAAAAAGTCGCCGCAGCCGGAGATGCAAATCACCGCCGCCAGCGCCATACACCACCAGAAAATCAAACTATCCTCATTCGCGGGGTCAGTATCGGATTTGATGGTCTTTATCATGATAAACCTCAATAATATACCTTCATATTATATTATTCGTCAATTGTCAAGCTTTATCTGTAATTACCGCGCCATATTCTTCATAAAATCTTATTTATGCCATTATGAGGCAAAACCAGCCTGTGCCAATGATTTCGCTTCGCTCGAGAACAAGCTTTTCGAAAGAAGAAATCTCGCTGTTTCCCGCTGAAGAGATTCTTCATTTCGCTTATGCTTTATTCAGGATGAATTGCGAGCGTTACACCCAGAATGATAATTTTCGCAGATTTTCTACAGGGCAAAGAACCAAATTATTAGACTTGCCGCTTAATCTGTGTTAATCTACTCTGACGATGCGAGACAAATCCGACAAAAACTGTAAAACCGTGGCCTTTGTTGCCCTTGGCTGTCCCAAAAATATCGTGGACAGTGAAAAGATGTTAGCCGTTATCGGCCAGGCCGGGTTTATTCTCGTTGAAGATGCTGATAACGCCGATGTCGTGGTAATTAATACCTGCGGGTTTATCAAACCTGCCAAAGATGAGGCGTTTGAGGCGATAAAAGCGGCGGTTGAGCAAAAGAAACGCGGCAATGTTAAAAAGGTTATCGTAGCCGGGTGTCTGGCGCAGCGGATGGGCGCCGACCTTGCGAGGGAAATTGAAGGCATAGACGCCATAGTCGGCCTTGGCGCACGAGACGATATAGCAGATATAATCAGCCGCTCCCTTGCAGAAAGGGGCCGTCGGCAAAAGACTGCCATCTGTCCTGAATCCCCGGATAATCTCATTCACGATGACACAGGCAGGCTTTTGATAACACCGCGACATTCGGTGTACCTTAGAATCAGCGAAGGGTGCGACCGGAACTGTACATTTTGCACTATTCCCTCGATAAGAGGGCGTTTCAGGAGCAAACCGCCTGAAAAGATTATTGATGAAGCGAGGGAACTGGTCAAAAACGGTGCCGTCGAGCTAATTATTATCGGGCAGGACACCACATCATACGGGAAGGATTTGGGGCTGACAAATGGTTTGTCAATGCTTATAAAGCGGTTAAATGAAGTTGAGCAGCTAAGATGGCTTCGGCTGATGTATCTGTATCCCGCCGGCCTTAATGACGAGTTGATTGCGGCGATTGCCTGTAACCAAAAAGTCGTTAATTATATTGATATGCCCCTTCAGCACATAAATAACCGTATCTTGAGCGATATGGGTCGGGGCCGGCAAAAGGCGAAAATTATTGACCTCATAGAAAAGCTGCGTGCCGCGATGTGCGATGTCGTGCTTCGGACAACGATGATTGTGGGCTTTCCCGGCGAAACCGATGAACAGTTCGAGGAGCTGTCGGATTTTGTACGCGCCGTGAAATTTGACGCCTTAGGTTGTTTTTCCTTCTACGCCGAACAAGGCACGCCAGCGGCAAAGATGGCCGGCCAGGTAGAGGAGAATGTGAAAAACGAACGAGTCGAAAGGCTGATGCTGGCGCAGCAGCAGATTGCATTTGAAAAAGGCCGGGGGCATGTCGGGCAGGAACTGCTATGTCTGATTGACCGCCTGGAGGACGACCGCTTTGTGCTCGGACGTTTCTACGGCCAGGCGCCCCAGATAGACGGCATCTGTTACATCGAGGACGCAGCGACCGGAACATCGGCAATTGACAAAAATATTAAGCAAAAAAGGGCCTACCCCGCAATCGTTAGCGTGAAGCCGGGAGATTTTATCAGGGCAAAGGTTGTCGCGGGCAGGGATTATGATTTGGTTTGCCGGGCGATTTTATGATTGAACGAGAAAACTTTATATTGTAAAGTTTACCTTTGAATTTTGTGGAATTTGGGTGGCTTTGTTGAGTGGATACGAAAAACGACAACAGGTTAGTCCGGCTGATTCCAAACGGGCTGACGCTATCAAGGTTGGTTTTGACGCTGGTCTTTCTTTCAATGATTCTTTATTCGCCGCATACCGGCAGCGAAAAACCGGCGGCTTTTTTAATGGTGGCGTTTACCCTTTTCGTGATAGCGGGGCTAACGGATATATTTGACGGACCCGTCGCCCGCGCATTCGGCGTAACAAGCAAATTCGGGCGAATGGTCGATCCTCTGGCGGACAAAATTCTTGTCGGAGGCGCCTTTATCTGTTTCGTCATAGTCAGGCAGCCGACTTTTACAAATATTTTCAGCCCCTGCACGGAAACGCTGATTCAATGGACCACGGCGATTGTAATTATAGCGAGGGAGGTTTTTGTAACGATATTGCGTCATATAGCCGAGGCCCGGGGTGTAAGTTTCGCGGCCACCGTTACAGGCAAGGTTAAGATGTTCGTCCAATCGTTCGGTATCGGCACGGTAATGATTAAGTGGGCATTTGTTTCCAGGCCCTGGGGGGACTGGTTCACTGTTGTAACATTTGCGATTATGTTGCTTGTTACCGTAGTCTCAGGTATCAAGTCTTTACAGCGACCGAGAAGGTAGTATCCCGTCAATGCTATTTATGTGAGAATGGACCCAACATGCTATATGCTGTCATTCCCGCGAAAGCGGGAATCCAGAAACCCAAGGCAAGTAAATTTCCACACCCTTACGGATGTGGCATTTTTCGGGACGAGCTAAAGCTCGCCCGACTTTGTCGGGTACTTCCATCTACGCCCTCACGGACGTAGTATTACGAAGGAATAATAAAAATCGCTCGTATTCTCACAATGTTAGTCATGACACAGTAGTAGTGAGCCTTTGGCGATTTGCCCGCAACAGCAGGGATGAATATACGACTGGTGTGTAACTTCGAGCTTGAGCCGGTTATCCCGGGTAGCTGCCCGTTATATAAAAGACAAGGTGGAACGTTCACCCGGCAGTTTTGACGATACCGGCGATTCAGCCGCCTGGTACGAAACAAACCAGTTCGACGGAAGAATTGCTGCTTAATTTTGCTTCAGCAAACCGCTCGCACTCGACAACCCGGCCGTCAATTTCTGCAACAACCGTGGCCTTATCAATACCCAACCGCTCTAAAAGCTCTGTAAGAGTAAGCGGCGGCTTCAGGTCGTCAAATTCCCTTTCGATACCGTTGACTCTTATTTTTTTTAGCATCGGCACCTCCTGTTTCGGATTGTTATGCTCCATCAACTATAGCCTCCACTATGGCGTTGGCCTGATGATAAGCAGCCACGCCGACACGCGAAGCCGTCAATCTTTTACCAGCTTTTGCTGCGCTCGTGCCGTCACCCACGAGAATGTGGCGCCTTGAGATACGTCTTGTCCTAATTGCATTACTGTTGCCGTACCCCGCCAGGCCGCTGGCCGAAACGACAATAACACGTTTCATTTTTGTCAGCACCGTCTCGACCAGCATCTGTTTCTGCTCAGGTAAGTCGAAGCACTCGGCTATCACATCAGCTTCAGAGAAAATCCCAGGAATATTATCACGCGTCAGCCTTACTCTGTGCGCAACAACTTCAGTGTCATCGTTTATTCCGGCCAGATTATGTGCGGCAGCCTGTACCTTGGGCTGTCCTATCTGGTCGAGAAAGTAGTGCTGGCGGGTCAGGTTGCCTTGCTCGACCACGTCGAAGTCGGCGATGATAAGTTTACCTGCACCGACTCTCGCCAGAGCAACGACAACGTTCGAGCCTAAACCACCCAGGCCCGCGATGCCGATTACCGCGTTTTTCATCTCATAAAACACAGGAATCATTTCCCGGCACTCCAACAAAAACGCACCGGCATAAACACCGGTGCGCCAACAACCGATTTTGTCTTCTTCCCTTTCATCGACTGGATAGGATTTTAATCGAAATTCCTAATCAACCTGTCAATTAAATCCAACCACTTGGGCCCCGACAACTTTTTAACCGATATAAAATATCAGCTTATATACGATAAATTCCGACACCCGGTCCAAAAAAAGCAAATATTTTCTTCGCCGGATAGTGAAGAAAACTGTCCAAGTTGCTGTCCGGCAACAACTTAAAAGAGGCTGTTTCGAAAGGACTAAAATTTCTTTCTTAATCGGGCTGTTGGGATATTCAGAAGTTTGCGATACTTTGCAACGGTTCGGCGGGCGATATTTCCGGCTCCGGCTTGGGCGAGCTTTTTGCGTAATTCATCATCACTCAATGGTTTGGTTTTGTCTTCTTTATCCACAATCTGCCGAAGCTTGGCCCTTACCGCGTCCCAGCTTTGCAGGCTTCCGTCCGCGGCGGCCATTCCACCGCTGAAAAAGCTGCGAAGAGGCAATATTCCCTGTGGACATTGAATGTACTTTCCCGCAACTGCACGTGACACAGTCGCGATATGCACACCGACTTCGTCCGCTACAGTCGCCATCGGAAGCGGTTTTAGGTATAGCTTGCCTTTCTCGAAGAATTCTCTCTGGTGGTTCACAACAGAGCCGGCCACCTTCAGGAGCGTATTCTTGCGCTGGACTATCGCGTCCATAAGCCACTGCGCCGAACGGATATTTTGCTGCAGGAATTCCCGCGTCTTTGTGTCGATTTTATGGTCCCTGGCCATCTTGGAGTAGAAGTTGTTCACCTGCAGATTGGGAATGTGAGTGTCCCTCAGCGACACCGAATAACCGCCGGTCTCGTTAGGCTCGACCGTTACATCCGCCAAGAGGGGGTAATTGTCGTTTCTTCCCACCTGAAGTCCGGGTGATGTGTCAAGCCTGCTCAGATGAACAAGTGCTTTGTTGATTTGCTCAACACTGCACTTCATCTTTCTGGCAATTTGTGGAAGCTGGTTCTCCAGAAGTGCGTCCCAGTGTTTCGACACAAGCTCACTTTCAAACGACATATCCTCGGGAAACTGGGACATCTGTATCAGAAGACTTTCCCGAACATCCCTGGCGCCCACTCCTGTCGGTTCGAGCTTTTGCACCAGCTCCAGTGCCTGCTTAAGGTGCTCTATGCCGAATTTGTATTTGTCCTTGTTATGTAACTGCTCTAATCGTACGGTCAGGTAGCCCTTCTCGTCGATGTAATCAATGATAAGTTCGCCCGCTTTTTTGACCGGCTCCTCGGCTTCAACCAGCCGCCACTGGTCTTTGAGGTGGTCATTCAGCGAAACATCGTTTGCAGCGGTGTTCTTAAGGGCCTCGAGTTTCTTATCCGTCTCAGGTCCTCTGTATTGATATCGTACCGGCCCGGCCAAATCCATATAGTCATCGAAATCATCACCGATACTGTCCAGACGCCGGAAATCCTCAACGTTGTCTGCGTCATCGTTGACAACAAACTCTTCCTGCTCATCGGTCTGTTCCGAATCGGGGTCCTGTGGTGATTCACTATCCGATGTCTGCCGGTCTTCGCCGCCTTGTTCTTCGGCCTGCTCCAAAACCGGATTGCTGTTAAGCTCGGCTTCTATCTTCTCCTGGAGCGCAAGCAGCGGCAGTTGCAGAATCTCCATCGACTGAATCATCCGCGGAGCAAGCTTCATCCGTTGCTCCAGACGCATCTGTGGTGTCATCGACATCTTCATAAAAGCATCACCCTTTATTTACTAAGGCTGCCTGTATTAAAAATCTCAAGGCTTATTATACGAAAAATATCCTGCAATGTAACCAACAAATCCGGTTGGCTTAAAGGTGCGATGTATCGCACCTTACTGCATTTCTTCCCTGCCCATTATCGCCTCTGTCAGGATTGAACCTGAGGCATATTCAATCGAGCCTCCCGATGGGAGACCACGAGCTAATCGTGTGATTTTCACGCCTAAAGACCCCAGAAGCGAGCTTATATAAAGCGCCGTCCCGTCCCCCTCGATATTCGGGTTGGTGGCCATCACCACCTCCTTAACAGAACCTGTCCGTACCCTTTTCATTAGAGAATCTATAGTCAAATCACCCGGCTCAACACCTTCCAGCGGGGCGATATGCCCGCCCAATACGTGATAAACCCACCTGCACATCCCGGTTTTTTCAAGGCTTATCACGTCCTTGGCCTGTTCCACCACGCAGACAATGTCGTGGTTCCGTTTCGGGTCCGAGCAGATTCGGCAAGTATCACACTCGGTAAGGTTAAAGCATATCCTGCATTGTTTGATACTGCTTTTGACCCTGCTGATTGCTTTTGCAAGCGCCAGAGCTTCGTCTGTCTGTGATTTTAAGATGTGAAACGCCAGTCGCTGGGCGGTCTTTGGCCCTATCCCCGGCAACTTGCCGAATTGGTCGATAAGCTCATTCATACTATCAGTATAAGCCGAATCCATTATCCAATACCCAAATACCATCCACTATCGGGGATATATCACTCTTTGACCTTGTCAATACCGGTAACCGTTGCGTTCAGACCCGAAAGCACCGTCCTGACCGCAGGGTCACTCAGGGCCTGGTCTTGATTTTTTCTGTCTGATTGTGCCCGCGCCACAACCTGTGTCTCGTCAGCCTCCAGGGCTCCGGTTTCTATACGAACCTTTATTTCAAGCCCGACAGCATCACTTAAAAGCCGCTCTATCTGCCCCTTGCGTTTCTCACACATCTGTTTCGCAAAGCCCGCTGATTGAGGAAAAATCAGCGTCAACTCATTATCTTCCCAGCCCACAGGCTCAGCCGAATCAAGAAAGCCACCTGTCGCTGCTTTTTTGCCCTTAACAGATTCCAGTATCGACTGCCAGTTACTTTTTATCAGTTCAATACCGACTTGCTCGGCCGGTTCAGCCTGCTCTTTGGGTTCCGCATCGGACTGCTTGGCAGGTTCAGCCTCTCTTGCAGGAGCACGTGTTTTAGTTTTTGCGGGAGGTTCTATTTGCTTTTTTTTTACAGAGTCGCCGGCCTGGCGCCTAATCGAAGTTCCTGCAATTTCCGACTGTTCAAGCAACCGGTCCAGGTCCATAAAATGCTCGCTAAGCGCAAGCCTCAGCATCGATGCCTCTAAAAGCGCCCGCGGATTGTCGCTGTTTTTCATCGTCCAGCGAAGTCTTTCAAGTGTAGTGATATTATAAATAAACGCTGCAACATCGAATTTCGGCAGCAGGTCGGTCATCTTTTGCCGTTCCTGTTCGGTCAGAACCACAAGCTGGCCCGGCTTGTCCGTGGACTTCATTACCAGCAAATCCCGCATACAATCAATAAGAGAATCGCCGATTTGCGTGCAGGTCTGTCCGGTTGACAGCAGACTATCGAGGCTTTTAAGAACACCTCCGGCGTTCTTGTCGCCGATTAAATCCAGCAGCTCGCAAATCCTTTCACGATTGGGCAGTCCCAGAAACTCCTCCAGCAAATTCACCGTCAGCCGTTTTACTCCCGTGCTTATCAACTGGTCCAGCAGGCTAAGACCGTCCCGCATCGAGCCGTTTGCCAGCCGGGATACGTGGACCACCACATCCTCATCATACTTAATCTTTTCGGCTTTCAGTATCTTTGTCAGTTGTCCGGCAATATCGCTGCTGCTTATGTTGTTGAAGTCGAATCTCTGGCACCGCGATTGAATCGTCGCCGGAACCTTGTGCGGCTCGGTGGTGGCGAAGATGAATTTGATATGCTCCGGCGGCTCTTCAAGAATCTTCAGAAGCGCGTTAAAAGCCTCATTGGTAAGCATATGAACTTCGTCTATGATATAGATTTTATGTCTGGCTCGGGCGGGACGGTAAATCGCTCTCTGGCGTAGTTCGCGGATATTATCAATACCTCGATTCGATGCCCCGTCAATTTCGATGACGTCTATGTCGTCACCCGTGTTTATTGACACACAGCTATCACACTTACAGCACGGCTCCGGCGTAGGCTCATCCGATTTAAGGCAGTTAAGCGCCTTGGCCAGGATTCGGGCCATCGTTGTTTTGCCCACTCCTCTTGTTCCCGTAAACAGGTAACCATGGGCCACATGTCCGGTCTTGACGGCGTTTTTGAGCGTCTGTGCAATCGGCCCCTGGCCAACCACGTCATCGAAACTCTGCGACCTGTATCGTCTTGCTAATACCGTATATGACATCTCAACCCGCTATTTTTAACCTTGACAATCCCTACTTTCTCGTCAATAATACCTGCGGTCGGGTCCCATGCAAGCCGAACACGCGAACCTGGTCAGGCGGGGAACCGAGCAGCCATAAGCGACTGTTGGGTTGTGTGTGGCAAACCCGGCCGTTTTTTCTCTTTATACCATCACCTGTGGAAATTTCCAGAAAAACATCTTGAATTGTCCCCGTCGATTGTCTCATCATAGCCGTTATCATTGGACAAACTATCCCGACAAGTCCCTGCTTCTGTCGCGGGCCGCGGTTAATGCCGTTGTTACTAAATCACTGAAATCCTTCTCGGCAAATACCTTCAGCGCCGCTTCTGTTGTTCCGCCGGGCGATGTAACTTTGCGTCTTAGCTCGGCTGGTGTTTCGCCGCGTCCGTCCGCCTGCTCAGCGAGCAGGGCGGCTCCCTTGGCTGTTTGCAGGACCAGCTCTTTTGCGGTCGCTTCATCCAGGCCCAACTGCTCACCCGCCTTTATCATCTCCTCCATCAGTAAAAAATAATACGCAGGTCCCGAACCGCTCACCGCAGTTACTGCGTCGATTAACTCCTCGCGGTCAACAACCACCGCCTTGCCGACCGCGCTGAATATTTTCATTACAAGGGCCATCGCCTCAGAACCGGCATTTTTGGCAAATAGCGCGCTTGCACCCTCACCGACCAGTGCAGGCGTATTAGGCATTACTCTGACAATTGGAACATCCCCTAAAAAGCCGGCGATCTTGGCTGTTGTTATCCCCGCCGCGATAGAGACGACCAGTGAATCTCCTTTCAGCGAATCCTTAATCTCACTAAGCACCGCATCCATATTCTGCGGTTTGACGCTCAGTACCACCACATCAGCGCCGGCGGCAAGGGCCGGGTTGCTTTCAACCGGCCTAACATTGTACTCAGATGCCAACTGCTCAAGGCGCTCGCTGCGAACGTCCGCAATCATAACATCTTCGGGTCGATAAACATCTGCCGCGATAATACCCTTAATCAAAGCCTCTGCCATGTTGCCGCTACCTATAAAACCAATAGTATTCATCAATAGCTCCTATAAAAAGTTCCAAAATTATCTTCGATGGCGAAATTTTACCCAAAATCCTTCGGCCGTAAAGAACATAAGTTATTGTTTTTTGTAACAATATAACTTACTGGTAATATGATATATATTTTATAAATCCAGCCTTCTATTGTTTGATTGCAACTGTCCTATAATAGCATAAAAAATTATAAAGAATATCCTATAAGGTTAATTTCCTTGACATTTCAGCCGATGATTGTTAAAATTCGGTTAAAATTCAATTATTTTATGTCAAACGATATAACGGAGCTGCATCGAACTACAAATAGAGGAGGATAAGACAATGCTTAACTCCAAGGGAGTGTCTTTGTGTCTCCCTGCTCACAAAAGAAAGGATAACAAAATGCAAAAAATGAACCTGTTTTTCCTGGTCTTTTTGTTTCTGAGTTTCACAATTGGCGTAGCTCATGCAGCGGTGCAAGATGGTATTCTCGTAGCTCATTGTTTCGATGACCTCTTTGACGACAGCGGAAATGGGCATACCGCCGTTTTAGGCGGAGATGCCTATATCTCCGGCGGCATACTATACCTTGACGGCAATGGAGACTATGCAGATATCGGTCCCACTACCTTCGGTTCTGTTAATCCACTCGTTGATGCCCTGAATGACTTCACGATCGCCGTTGCCTATGCTTGTACGAGCACTGAGATAGGTGAGGGCGGCAGCATGATAGTTTCTGTCGGTCCTGCTTCTCAGTCGGCGTCCGGCGACCTTAACTTCGGAACGGGTGATGATGGGCAAAGTTTAGACCACTGGTATTCTGGTGGTTTTAATTCCGCTCAAAGCGGAGTTGGCTATGCTAACGGGTCTATTCATATGGTGATATTAACATATCAGGCATCTTCCGATACCTATACCTTTTACCATCAGACCGGTTCAGGCGGAGCCTCTCATGGATCCGGCACCGTTGAATGGAGTGCAGAGTGGAATGAAGCTTTAGATTATACACCGCGCCTGGGTGCCCCTCGTAATGCAACGATTAGAAGTGATGAAGGATCGGGTTTCTTTCCGGACATGAACGGCCAAATAGACTTTTTTGCTATATGGGATAGGATTCTGACAACAGCAGAAATGGAAGCCGTCGAAGACCTGTGCGGCCCACCGGATACCGACCCGCCCGCTCCCGACCCGGCCACATGGTCTTCGGCACCGGCCGCTATCAGCCCATATACAATCGAGATGACGGCGACCACCGCTACCGATCCCAGCGGTGTTCAATATTGCTTTGACGAAACCACCGAACATAGCGGTGCTACCGACAGCTCCTGGCAGACAAGCCCGGAATATACTGATTATTCCTTGAGTCCGTCAACACAGTACACTTATAAGACCAGGTCACGTGACCAGAGTGTAAATAACAATATGACGGCCTGGTCGGATCCCTGTTCGGCAACGACTGACCCTGAAGACACAACTGCGCCAACACCCAATCCAGCCACATGGTCCTCGCCGCCTGCTGCTGATAATCCATGGCAAATCAGCATGACCGCAACAACGGCAACCGACCCAAGCGGCGTAGAGTACTTCTTTGATGAAACCACATGTGGCCCGTCACACGACAGCTTCTGGCAGGCAAGTCCCAGCTATAGTGATTTTAGTTTGACACCTGAGACACAGTACACCTATCAGGTCAGGACGAGGGACCAGTCACCGAATCAGAACACCGGCTTATGGTCC
>DUZQ01000027.1 GCA_013349435.1 Planctomycetota bacterium
GACCATTTACTATTTTTTCTCTGCTCCCTCTCTGTGTTCATCTGCGTTAATCAGCGTCTAATATCAAATTCAATTAACCGCGTGGGCCATCCTCCTTCGCATAAAGCTATGGAGGAAAAAAGGCCCACCCTACAGGAAAACAAATCCGAAGCACTAAGCTCGAAACCCTAAACAAGCACCAATATCAAAATACAAATGACCGAAACTGGATTCCCGCCTACGCGGGAATGACAAGGAAGAATGCGGGAATGACAGATAGACCGAAACTGGATTCCGGGTCCCACCTTCGCGCGAGGCTACGGAGGGCAAGCAAGCCCGGAATGACGGATAGACCAAAACTGGATTCCCGCCTACGCGGGAATGACAAGGAAGAATGCGGGAATGACAGATCGACCGAAACTGGATGCCGGGTCCCACCTTCGCGCGAGGCTACGGCTGGCAGGCAAGCCCGGAATGACGGATAGACCGAAACTGGATTCCGGGTCCCCGCCTGCGCGGGGACATGCTTCGCGGGGGTAGACAGGGTTTCGCGGGAATGACAACGGGAGATTCTTCACTTCGTTCAGAATGACCCTGCGCGGGACGCGGGGCTAAATTAACTGGATGCCGGATCCCTCCGTAGCCTCGTGCGAAGGAAGGAGCGGGGCCGAAGGGCAAGGCGAATGGGTTTGGAATTACAAACAAGGCCATCCCTTTTGGTCGGCTTGCGGCTTCGCTCTGTAAGCTACGCCGCGACAGGTGCGCCGACACGCTTCAGTTGTCTGTTCTCTCGAAATTGGTGCGATAGGTCGGGCCTTACCTCGAGGTAAATTTTAAACTCTAAGCTCTATCCCGCTAAATCGGGGCGATGGCGGGATAAAAGGTACAAGCTACAAAAATGGTCCGTATTCAGGATTGTATTTTTATGGTTCGGGCGGATTGGACTTTTTCTGTAAGGCGGATGTGTGCGAATCCGCCGTCTTTAAAGGGTCCCGGATTTACCAGCGTTGTTCGTCCGATATGGTCGATTCCCGGTGCCTGGTGAGTATGGCCCGAGACGGCGAGGAGGGGCGGGTTTTTCTCGATGAAGCTTCTCAGGGCCGGGCTGCCGATGTGCTCGCCGCCGGACAGGTCGATGGCGGTATCGGCTGGAGGTTCGTGGGTTACGAGGACGAATTTGTTGTCGGCGGGGAGTAATTTTTCCAGGGCTGTTAAGGAGATTGTAAAATCGTTATCAAGCATTTCGTTTGGTGTAGAGCCGTGGCAGGGCAGTGAGCCGCCGAGGCCGATAAACGGGATACCTGCCCGGTTTATTCGGTTGCAGTCGAGGTTTATGCCCTTGTTTGCGAGATAGTCGTTTACTCCGGGTCTGTCGCAGTTTCCGGGTACGGCTAAGACGTTCGGATTATATTTGCAAATCTCGGTGATTATCCTGTCGGCCTCGGCCCATTCGCCGAAATGAGTGATGTCGCCGGCGAGCAGGACCATGTCCGCGGCTGCCATTTGTTCTGCAATCTGAGGCAGATGTGTCGGGTCGGCGTGAATATCCGCCAGGGCTATTATGACCATGGACCGTCCTTCATTCTGTTTTGTGTCTGCAATTTTACACTTGATACAATTGACGCAGCATTTTAGCTGCACGTAGGTTGATTGTCAAAGGCCGGGTAGGCTGGATAGATTTATATTTTCGGGGGGCGGCAAGGTCTGAGGCGATGGTTTGATTTATGCTCATCGCAAGGGCAATCGAGAGGGCCTTATGAAGCGTCCGGCGGCGGTTGAGTAGCGACCGCTCAGAACAGGTGATTAAATCAGGTCTTTGAGGATATTTCTGGCGTAGTACCGGCACTGTGTCAGTAAGATTGCACTTATGATAACAATGACGGCAACAGTTAATGTAACTTCATTTATGGTAACGGCAAGTGCAGTCCCGGCGGCGGGAGCGTGCTCGAAGTCCAAAGCAACCATTAATAAAATGGTAAGACCGACAGCAAGTGGAAATTCGGCATAATAAGGCAGGGCTGTGAGGGTGAGCAGTGCTCCGCAGACCAGGCCAGCTATATGTCCTCCGATGACGTTTTTTGTTTGTGCTGAGACACTTGTCGGCATAGCAAAACAGATAAAGGCGGTGGCGGCCATGGAGGCGATGATGACGACTTTATTCTCACCCACCGTCAGGACGAGGACAAGTATAGAAAGAGACGCCAGAAGGCTTTGGAAAATGTAATGTTTCCAGAGTCGTTTGAATTTTTCCCATACCTGCATAGCTCGGCTCCCGTGCCGTCGGATTAGCTCGGCTGTTTAAGTGTAGCCGAATCAGCAAAGAAATGAAAGAATAATTCTGTGCAACAATGCTGTTGAAAAAGCGAACTGGCCGCCTATAATAATTTGACAATGTGGAATCGGTCCCATGCCCAAAACCGCAGGAATGGAAAGGGAAAATATGTGCAGAAAAACAGTTATCATTGCTACTTTGTTGGTATCGGCCGGGGTGTGCTTGGCGGAAAGGAATAACGAGCCCGGCACAGGGGCCAAGTCGGTGAAAACTTATGGCGGCGCGGTCGTACGGAAGGTTATTTGCGTCGATAGGGGCTTTAGCTTTCGTTGCGATATAAAGGGATGGCCGGCTGTTATCGCCGATGATATCGCGGTGAAAATAGATGGAATCACGCCACCTTTGATTGTGGCAAAGGGGGGCAAACCAAATAAATTTTTCGATTTACAGAGCGTCAAATTCCTGGAAAGAACGTTTGCCGGAGCGCGGTCGGTCAGGCTTGAGAATATCAAGCGTGGCCGGACTTTTTCTATCGTTGCCGACGTTATTGTTGACAGCAACAGCGTTGCGGATTTGCTCATTGGAGCCGGTCTGGCAAGGTGTAGTGTTGAGGGCGGGCAGGCAAGTATCACCGCAGCCAATGGGGTAAGTGCAGGTTACGATGAGAATACTTCAATTACCCGGCCGGGGGCGGATGAAGGGATAAACACCGACGTTGCAAGCGAGGCTTTTTATGTGGCCTCAAAGAACAGCAAGGTGTTCCACCGTCCGGGGTGCAGATACGCTAAAATAGTCTCGGGTGAAAATCTTGTAAGATTCGATAGCAAGGCCGAGGCTTTGCAAACGGGAAGAAGGCCCTGCAAAACGTGCAATCCGTGAGATTAGCATGGATATCAGGCAGTTACAAACGTAAAAAGTCATACGCCTGAAGCCGGTGGCAATTACGAAAGGGCCTGCGACTGAAGCTGGCGCGGATTACACAAAGCTGGCGTATATTTGCGCAGCGCTGAGTTTTTTATGTCCCTGCCTGTGTTTCATTTCATTTTTCAGTTAATATCCTATAATTTACAGAGAAATAGTAAGAACAACCAAATTTTTTTGCTGAGTTATTGGGTTTTGTTATCAACATTTCGGCGGTCAGCAGGGAGATACATGCAGAAAACCTCGAAAAACCTTGTAAAAATACAATTTTTTTGTTGTTTTTATTCAGTTATTTTGCTATTATAATAGTTGGAAACTTAATATATAAAGTTCACTGACCTTTTGGCGTCTCACGTTAAACCGGAAGTTTAATTTGTCACAAGACGTACTGTGTTCGGTGCCCCGAAATGGGGCATCGCTGGCAAGTGTTTGTGGTTGAGTTCTGGCGAGTTCGGTGTGAGCACTATGCGGCGGTGCTCCTTATTAATGCGCAAGCCAAAAGGGCACCGGTTGTAGTGATGAGGTAAAAAACAAATTTGAAACCTTAAATGAGGAGTAAAACTATGAGAAAAGTTATAGCAACAACAATTCTAATTGTCCTGCTAACGAATTCTTCAGTGGTATGGGCCGAGATAACACCTGCACTGTCAATTGAACAACACGGAGGTCCTGCATACCCAGGAGCGGTTCGAACACACGGCTGGGAATTTACTGTTAGCCGGGATATTCAGGTTGTGGCATTGGGGATATTCGACTTTGAAGACGACCCTACGTAGGGCTTGGCTTAAAAATCGTAACAGGCAAGCCAACAAGGTAGATTGGCGTTTTACGACAGAAGACGCCAGGATAAAATTGAAAAAACTATACCAATCAATTGATTAGCGACAGTGCACTATTCCTTAAACAAGCGAACACGGGTTGCCTTTCGATGGATGCAGGGGCCGATTTTCTCGGCGCAGCAAATCCCTCTCAGCCCCAACCGGACTAAAAAAGTTTCAAATTTTTGCTCTGTCATATTTACCTGCTTTCATCCGTCAAAAAGGCCAACACGAATCGAGACGTCCGTACCCCGACATCAAATAGATATATTCAACAACGTAGCGGACGAAAAAAACAATCCAACGCCTTTGTAGGACAAATCCATTCCTTCTTTGCATTCGCCGTCACAGAGGATATTATAAGCAATGTTAAGAACGTGATCCGACTCATAATAGGGGTTGTGCAGCTTGAAGATATGCAGATGCCTGTTTATCTCTTTGTCCAGTCCGAGTTTTTAACCAACATCTGAACGGCTCCCATGCCGCCGTAGTTTATCCCTCGTGCTTTTTTGGCTATTTCATAATGGATATTGCCCGGCTGTATCACAGGTCCGGGGCGTTTCGGCAACGATCGCCTGTCCAACCTTTTTGGGATTTTTCGTTTGCTTTGTGCCAGCTTTTTTGCTATTTTTTCTTCACTTGAAACGACTCCTTTCGTCCTTTTTTGAATTTGTTTTTTAAATTAACAAGTGCATTATAGTGCACTGAAGAGGTTGTTTCGAGCATTTTCAGAGTTTTCTGTTTATCATTTTTTAGCCCACTGTCTTTTGCCTGTTATACACCTAACGCTAAATAATCCAGGCGAAAAACCCGTGATAAATCGGCCCGGAGGCATCAGTCCCGACAAGCAGGATTTCGCTACGCTCAACATCGATTATCGAATCGTGAACCACAGGTTGTGCAAAAATTGGAACTGCAATCCACAGGTTTTCCACAAAACCTATTTATGTTGTGTAAATCGTGTTAGAAAAAAATTTTTTTCGCGCGCAAGTATGGCATCAGGCTGAACCTCTAAGATGTGGAAAAGAATTTCCGCAAAACGCTATTGAACTGTTTGAGAAGGCGCAATATATTTCGATTAACGTTGTTACGTGTATAATCATATTGACGGATCGAATTAATTTTTGGTTCTGGGTTCTGTCTGATTGAAAGGTTGGGAGACTCGAAATGCAGACAACGGTCACGGAAGAAATCAGTGCTATAAACAAGGCGATTGCAGAGAAAATCGGGCAACAGAAGCACCGAGTCTGGTTCAGAAACTCCACCCGGCTCACACTTGCCGATGATTATCTTCGGGTTGGCGTGCCCAACCACTTTATCGCCAGTTGGATAGAGAACCACTTTCTGGACGATATAGCACGAGCAGTTCGGGCAGTTACCGGAACCGATAAAAGGATAATCTTCGGTATCGAGCCTGAGCTTTCAGGAAGACAAAGGGCCTCTCAGCTTGACTATCAGGCTCAACACGTAAAAAAAACGCAAAACAAAACCACCCGAAGCAGGGTAAAAACGGTTTACACACGACCACGAAGGGCGCCGCTGAAATTAACTCTTGACAGTTTCGTTGTCGGCCCGAAGAATCAGTTGGCTTTCAACGCAGCACAAACGGTGGTAGATGCCCAGCAGAGTCCTTTTAACCCGTTGTTTTATCATGGAGGATATGGGGTCGGCAAAACACATCTGCTGCAAGGGATATGCAACGCGGTGTGGAAGGGTCAACCCCGGGCCAAATGGCTTTATGTCTCAGCGGAGGACTTTGCTAATCAATACGTGCTGGCCTTGAAGACGCAAAAGCTGGATGCTTTTCGGACCAGATTCCGACAAATGGACGTGTTGGCAATCGACGACATCCACTTCTTGGCCAGCAAAAAAGCAATGCAGGAGGAATTCCTGCATACATTCAATACACTCGAGTTAGCGGGAAAACAATTAATCCTTGCATCGGATGCGCATCCGAAAATGATTGGCAATCTTTGTGAAAAACTTGTTAACAGGTTCGTCTCCGGGATGGTGGTAAAGATAGAATCGCCGGATTTTGAGACGAGGTGCAGAATCTGCGCACAACACGCAGCGGTGATGAAGAAAATCATCCCAAAGTCAGTGGTTCACTACATTGCCGAGAAAATGCACACAAATGTCAGGGAATTGGAGGGCGCTTTGCTTAAGGTGATTGCCTTTGCTTCTCTGAGCAACGAGAAGATTTCTCTGGCTATGGCACGCGAGGTGCTCGCAGACCATATTTCAAGAACGGACCCAATCGTCCACACTTCCGATATCGAGTCGTCTGTGGCGACCTATTTCGGGGTTACTCCGGCGGATGTCCACTCTTCCAAAAAAGACAGAACCGTCAGCCTTGCGCGTTCGTTCACTATGTACCTGGCCCGAAAATACACCAAGATGTCATATCCTGAAATCGGAAAACTTATGGGAAATAAAAATCACGCAACCGTAATACTCGCCTGCAGAAAGATTGAGGACTTTGTCAAAAGAAATTCGCAGGTCAAGTGGAACGGCCCGGCGGGGAACCGACTCGAAAAGGCCAGGAACGTCCTCGAACAGTTGACAGAAAGCATATCTTAAAACTCAAACCGGTCCTTGCGTTACTTGGGGATGGCCGGTTTTCGAGTGGGGTATTTCGTATCACCTCAGGCGTGATGTTTATTGCGTGAGCAGAGATTCTTCGGCTGGACCTCAGAATGACGATTCTGGATCCCGTATTAAGTGCGTGATGACAGGGGGGTCGCTTCGCGATTATGCTTAAATTGGCGGTTGAATCTTCTGGATATGTTCTTGTTTGATATAAGTCAGGTATATTAGTTTCTTTGGCTGAGCCATTTGTCGATAGCTGCTGCGGCCCGGCGGCCGCTGTCGATTGCACGTACAACTAAGGAAGCACCTGTAACGGTATCACCGGCGGCAAAGACCCAGGGCCGGCTGGTTTGGAAATTATCCACCGTCACATTGCCGTTGTCATCGATCTTCAGCTCCAGATCGTTTACCAGTCCCTCGTGTTGGGCGTGCAAAAAACCCATTGCCAGAAGTACAAGGTCGGCCTTAAGGGTAAATTCAGTACCCTTAACTTCCTTCAATTTCCAGCCTTGTCTGTTTTTTTCCCATTCAACTTCGCATCCTTGCAGGGCGCTAACCTTGGTTTCTATGCCCAAAAATCTCTTTGTCATCACACTCCAGCGTCTGTCGCAGCCTTCTTCGTGAGAGGATGATGTTCTCATAATCCTCGGCCACATGGGCCAGGGCGTATCGTCGGGGCGGGTTTCGGGCGGTTTGGGCAGGATTTCCAACTGGTGTACCTCTTTTGCCCCCTGGCGACGGGCTGTGCCCACACAATCGCTGCCCGTATCCCCGCCCCCGATGACAACAACAACTTTATCCTTTGCAGTAACAATCTGGGCATCGTTTATTGGTTCGCCGGAGCAAAGTTTGTTTTGCACGGTCAGGTAGTCCATAGCAAAGACGATATTATCGTAACCCCTGCCCTGTATGGCAAGGTCTCGGGGCCGGCCCGCCCCGATAGTCAAACAGACGCAGTCGAACATCTTTTGCAGATATCGCGCGGAGATATCGGCTCCAACGGTAACGCCGCTTTGAAACTCAACGCCCTCAGCCGTCAACTGCCCGAGCCTGCGGTCGATGATGGATTTTGCAAGTTTGAAGTCGGGGATACCGTATCTGAGCATACCGCCTATTTTATCGGCTTTTTCAAAAACCGTTACATCGTGTCCGGCCCGCGCCAATTGTTGAGCGGCCGCGAGACCTGCAGGGCCGGAGCCGATTACGGCGACGCGTTTAGATGTTTTGTGCTCAGGTACAAGTGGTTTTATCCACCCTTCTTTGAAGCCGCGTTCGACAATTTGCAGCTCGATATGCCGAATAAGTACAGGCTCATCATTAACGGCCAGCGTGCAGGCGGTTTCACAAGGGGCGGGACATACCCTGCCTGTTACTTCCGGGAAGTTGTTTGTCGAATGCAGCATTTTGCAAGCCATACGCCACCTGCCCTGGTATATCAGTTCGTTGAACTCGGGAATTCTGTTTCCAAGGGGGCAGCCCGCTGCATGGCAGAAAGGTATGCCGCAGTCCATGCACCTTGCGGCCTGCTGTCGCAGTTGGTCGGGACTGAGTGCAAGCTCCAGCTCCTTAAAGTCATAAATGCGCTCTTCAATTGGACGATGCCCGGCCTCGGTGCGGCTGTATTTCAAAAAGCCCTTTATCTCACCCATAAAATACCTCCTCGGTTGCAGGTGTGGTATCGGTGTCCCGGCGCTCGGCCGCCCGCATCCTCTCGAGCACTCTGCGGTAATCTATGGGTATAACCTTGACGAATTTGCCGACCATATTAGGCCAGGCATGCAGAATCTGCTTTGCGCGCTGACTGGCTGTTAAATCCAGATGGCGCTGAATCAATTCGTGCAGGATGTTCTTGTCTTGGGGTCTGTATACCGTCTCGAGGTCAACCATGTCGAGGTTGCAGAGTGTATCGAACAACTGCATCTCATCGAAGACGTAGGCTGTTCCGCCGCTCATGCCCGCGGCGAAGTTACAGCCCGTTCTTCCGAGCACCACGACTGTCCCGCCGGTCATATACTCGCAGGCGTGGTCACCCACTCCTTCAACCACTGCGGTAGCACCGCTGTTTCGCACACAAAATCTTTCACCTGCTACGCCGTTAATAAAAGCCTCTCCGCCGGTAGCACCGTATAAAAGTGTATTGCCGACGATAATGTTTTCATGGGCCGGGAAAGAGGACTTCGGGGGTGTTTTAACGATGATTCGACCGCCGCAGAGACCTTTGCCGAGGTAGTCGTTACTGTCGCCGATAAGTTTCAGCGTTACGCCCGAAATCAGGAATGCGCCGAAACTCTGGCCCGCCGAGCCGTGAAAGGTAATCTCGATTGTCCCGTCAGCCAGACCTTTTGGGCCGTATTTGTTGACGATTTTATTACTAAGGATAGTTCCAACCGTCCGGTTAACATTCCGGATGGGCATCCGGAGCGTGGTGCCTGCCTTATCTTCGATAGCGGAGGTGAGCTGTTTCAATATCTTCCAGTCGAGATGGTCGTCCGTCTTACAGGTTTGTTTTTGAGTTTTTCTAAGTGCCGTGCCGTTAGAAGGGTGCGGCTGGTAAAAGATATCGGAAAAGTCCAGGCCTTTTGCCTTCCAGTGGTCAATCGCCTTGCGCATCTGCAGATACTCAACGTGTCCGATCATATCATCGAACTTTTTAAAGCCGAGCTTTGCCATTATTTGCCGGACCTCCCCGGCGACAAAGTACATAAACCTCTCGACGTACTCGGGTTTTCCAGCGAAACGGTTTCGAAGCTGCGGGTCCTGGGTTGCTATTCCGAATGCACAGGCTCCTTCGTGGCATTTCCTTAAAAGTGTGCACCCGAGAGTAACTAAAGCACTGGTGCCGAAACCAAACTGTTCTGCGCCGAGCAGCGCACCGACAACCACATCTCTGCCCGTCTTTACCTGGCCGTCAACCTGGAGCCTTACCCTGTCTCTGAGTCCGTTGGCTACAAGAACCTGCTGCGTTTCGGCGATGCCAAGCTCCCAGGGACAACCGGTGTGCTTGATTGAAGACAGAGGGCTGGCTCCGGTACCTCCGTTATTTCCGCTGATAAGTATTTCATCTGCGTTACCTTTTGCGACACCTGCGGCTATAGTTCCGACGCCGACCTCCGAGACGAGCTTAACCGATACCCCGACACCCGGATTAGCACATTTAAGGTCGTAGATTAGTTGCGCCAGGTCCTCGATAGAATATATATCATGGTGAGGCGGAGGTGATATGAGCGTAACACCGGGAGTTGAATGCCTAAGTGCGGCAATTTCTGCGGTAACTTTGTGTCCGGGCAACTGGCCCCCTTCGCCGGGCTTTGCGCCCTGGGCGATTTTGATTTGCAACTCCTTTGCGTGCGCGAGGTAATCGATGGTAACACCGAACCTGGCGCTGGCCACCTGCTTGATGGCGCAGTTTTTTGAGTCGCCGTTGTTCTCGGGCGTGTAGCGCGACGGGTCTTCACCTCCTTCGCCGGTGTTGCTCATAGCCCCGATTCGGTTCATCGCGACCGCGAGGCATTCGTGGGCTTCTTTGCTGATTGAACCGTGGCTCATAGCGCCGGTGCAGAACCTGGTAACAATCTTGTCTGCGGATTCAACTTGGTCGATTGGAATTGCGGGGCGGTTTTTGAACTCGAAAAGTCCCCGCAGCGTTCCCGTTTTTTTCGATTGGTCGTTTGCAGCCTGTGCGTAATCGGCGTACGTCCCGGCATCGTTAAATCTGACCGCCTGTTGCAGGAGGGAAACGGTGGTCGGGTTCCAAAGGTGGTTCTCGCCGTCGGTTCTGAAGTGGTAGTCACCGCCGAAGTCAAGCTCCAAAGCAGCCGGCGCCGGGTTCACGAAGGCGGCCTTGTGCCGGGCGAGTGCCTCGGCAGCAATCCGGTCAAATCCTATTCCACCGATACGCGAGCTGGTCGAGCAAAAATAAGTGTCAATAAGTTCGCGGTCTAATCCTATCGCCTCGAACAACTGAGCGGCGTGGTAGCTGCGAAGAGTTGATATGCCCATTTTGCTCATCGTCTTGAGGATACCCTTTTTTATTGCGGCTATAAAGTTATCAACCAACTGCGCAGGTTCTTCTGTTTCGTGAAACTCACCTTGTCGATTGAGCTCATCGAGGACCTCGTAGGCCAAATACGGATTGACTGCGTTTGCGCCATAGCCACACAACAGACAAAAATGCATGACTTCTCTTGGCTCACCGCTTTCAACAATCAGCCCGACTTCCGAGCGGAGGCCGCGACTCAACAGGCCATGATGAACCGCTGCTGTTGCCAGCAATGATGGTATAGGTGCAAGGTTTTCTGTAACGCGACGGTCGCTCAAAATAATGACAGAAGCACCATTTTTTGTTGCTGTCTGAGCGTCATTGACGAGTTTGTCAAGGGCCTTTCGGAGGCTTTTGGTCGGGTCGGAAGTTTCGGCATCAAAAAGTGCAGAAACAGTAGCCACCTTGAAGTCGGCCCGGCTGACGGTTCGCAAACGCTCAACATCTTCGTTTGTTAAGACAGGATGCGGCAGTTTCAACTGTCTGCAATGAGCGGGGCCCTCGTCCAGAATATTCGGCCTTTTGCCGGTGAACATCATCAGGCTCATCACCAGACCTTCGCGAAGGGGGTCAATGGCAGGGTTGGTTACCTGAGCGAAAAGCTGTTTGAAGTAGTTAAAGAGCAACCTGGGTCTTTCTGAAAGTACTGCAAGCGGGGTATCATCTCCCATCGAGCCGACAGGCTCCTGACCGTGGACGGCCATAGGCATCAAAACCATTTTCAGTTCCTCACGGGTATAACCGAAGGCTCTCATCTGCCTGAATATGGTCTGAGGGTCGCTTTTGACAAGTTTTGGGGTTTCGAAAAGCCCCCGCAGCTCGATTCTGTTTTCCTCGAGCCATCTGCGATAGGGCTTTTGTCTGGCGATTTTACTTTTGATTTCATTATCCGAGATTTCCCTGCCCTCGGATGTATCAATCAAAAACATATTGCCGGGTTTGAGACGGCCCTTTTTGTGGATTCTTTCAGGCTCAAACTCCACAACTCCGGTTTCACTGGCGATAATCGCCAGCCCGTCTGTTGTGATAAGGTACCGGCAGGGTCTAAGTCCGTTCCGGTCGAGGGTTCCACCTATCAGGGTCCCGTCGGTAAATACCATCGCCGCCGGTCCGTCCCAGGGTTCCATTATCGCTGCGTGGTATTCGTAGAACGCCCGTTTGTCGGTGCTGATATGGTACTTCGGGCCGAAGGCTTCGGGTATCATCATCATCATGGCGTGCGGCAAAGTCCTGCCGGTGCGTACCAGAAGCTCGAGCATATTGTCGAAACAAGCCGAATCGCTTGCCCCGGGGGTTAAAACCGGAAAAACTTCGGTGATATCGTCTCCCAGCAGCGGGCTGGACATTTTTGCCTGGCGCGCCTTTATCCAGTTTTGGTTGCCGCTGAGGGTATTTATCTCGCCGTTATGTGCGATGCACCTGAATGGCTGAGCAAGCCGCCAGTTGGGCAATGTGTTTGTGCTATAGCGCTGGTGAACGACGGCCAGGGCGGAGGCGACTCTTTGCTCGGCAAGATCCGGGTAGTAAGAAAACAACTGCCATGCCATAAACATTCCCTTATAACATATTGTTTTGCATGACATTGATGTTACATAAAAGTCCCGCCCCTTGTCACCGAAGGTCTGTGCCACGAGTCGTTCAGTCCTTTTTCGCGCAAGGTAAAGGTTTCTTTCGAGGTGCAAAGGCTCCATGCCACAGCCGTCTATAAAAATCTGGCTGACTGAAGGCTCTGCCGAAAGGGCTATCGGGCCGAGGCAGTCATTTGCGGTCGGGACGGGTCGCCACCCGAGGACCTTCATTCCGTAACGAACAATGGACTCGGCAAGTATCCGGTCGCATTGTTCTCGCATTTTGGTATCTTTGGAGCCGAATACCATACCCACGCCATATTGGAAGCGTTGGGGCAGAGTAAAACCGGCCTGCTCACATTCAGCCTGAAAGAATTCATGTGGAATTTGAAAGAGTATCCCTGCGCCGTCGCCGGTGGTTTCATCCGCCCCTGCAGCCCCACGGTGGTGCAGATTCAGCAAAATCCGTCTGCCGTATTCAATGATTGAATGGTCACGTTTTCCCGATATGTTTACAACCGCACCGATACCGCAGCCGTCGTGTTCACGGCGCGGTTCATACAGCCCCTGGTTTTTCAGAGTTAGCACCATTTTTTTTATTTCATACGCTTAAGCGTTAGTTGTATTTGACACCGTCGCCCGGGCGACGGATGAGTAGCTTTGTCGCCGCTTCCTTAATCAACTGTCGTAATACAGGTGGAACTCATGGGGGTGCGGTCGCAAAGCCATCGGTTCGATTTCTTCTTCAAGTTTCCATTTTACCCACGTCTCGACGAGGTCTTTGGTAAACACATCACCTGCCAGAAGGAATTCGTGGTCGGCTTTCAGGGCATCGACGGCCTCGGCTAATGAGCCGGGGGTTTTGGGGTATTTTGCCAACTCTTCGGGCGTCAACTCATATATATCACAGTCGAGCGGCTCGCCGGGGTTGATTTTGTTCTTAATGCCGTCGATTGCAGCCATGAGCATCGCAGTCCAGGCAATGTAACCGTTGCAGGTTGGGTCGGGACAGCGAAACTCGAGACGTTTTGCCTTTGGGTTTTCTGAATACATCGGGATACGCACTCCGGCCGAGCGGTTCCTTTTGGACATTACCAGGTTCACCGGGGCCTCAAAACCGGGCACCAATCGGCGATACGAATTTGTGGTTGGAGCGGCAAAAGCCAGAATCGCCGGCGCGTGCTTCAGTATTCCGCCGATGGAATATAAGCCTGTCTCGCTGAGACCTGCATAGCCGTCTCCTGCGAATAAGGGCTTGCCGCTTTTCCACAGAGAAAAGTGGGTATGCATACCGCTGCCGTTGTCGTCGAACACCGGCTTGGGCATAAAAGTAACCGTCTTGCCGTTTCGCTTGGCCACATTTTTTATGATGTACTTGTACCACATGAACTGGTCGGACATCTTCAACAGATCATCGTACTTCATATCGATTTCAGCCTGACCGGCGGTTGCTACTTCATGGTGATGCGCCTCGACTACGATGCCTACCTTCCACATCTCCCTTACCATTTCGCTTCGCAGGTCATGATATGTGTCGGTGGGGCTGACGGGGAAGTATCCGCCCTTGAAGCTTGGTTTGTAACCGAGGTTTGGCTCTTCAAAACGGGCGGTGTTCCATGCGCCCTCGACCGAGTCGATTCGGTACATTCCGGTGTGCTGATTCTGCTCGTACCTGACTTCGTCGAAGATAAAGAATTCAGGTTCGGGTCCTATATAGCAGTTGTCGGCAATTCCGGTTTCCTTCAGATAAGCAGCCCCCTTGCGCGCTACATGTCGCGGATCACGAGAGTAATCCATTTTTGTGATCGGGTCAACGATATTGGCAATTACACTAACCGTCGGTTCGGCGAAAAACGGGTCCATTACGACTGTAGCGGGATCTGGGACGGCCAGCATGTCGGAGACATGTATCCCCTGCCAGCCGCGAATCGAAGAGCCGTCGAAGCCGACGCCGTCAACAAAAGTGCTTTCGTCCCAGGTTTCAAGGGGGAACGTGCAGTGCTGCCAGGTGCCCAACAGGTCGGTAAACTTCAGGTCAACCATTTTTGCGTTATTCTTTTTTGCGAATTCAAAAAACTCTTTCGTCGCCATAATTCAGTTCCTTTCAATACCTGTATTTTACTTTTCAATGTTTGCATTTTAGCCGAAATAATCTTATTGTCACCTATAAACCCTGCTTTAGGTTACTTTTAGCCGATTGCCTTTGTGCCTCTTTCGCCGGTTCTGATGCGCACGCAATCAGGCAAATCCACCACAAAGATTTTTCCATCGCCGATTTGTCCTGTTTTTGCACCTTCGACAATGGCATCTATCGCCGGTTTAACGAAATCTTCGTTTACTCCTATCTCGAGCCTGACCTTCTTAAGAAGATTGACCTCGAACTTTATGCCCCGGTAGCTTTCCTCGTATCCCAACTGCTCGCCGCAACCCAAGGCGTTCGTTACGGACATTTTATATACTTTTGACTTATACAATGCCTTCTTAACATCCTTGAGCTTATACGGCTGAATGTATGCTATAATCAGCTTCATAAAACGGTCTCCGTTTCCACCAGGATTTGTCTTTACATTGTGCTGAATATCTGGAATCCGCCGTAGGATTCCATGCCGTGTTCAGAAATATCCAGTCCGCGTAACTCATCCACAGCGTCAACTCTCAAACCTATTGCAAGATTGATTAACTTAAAAACAATGCCCATACTCACGACGACAAATACTATGGTGCCAACCACTCCTACCATCTGGATGCCGAATTGCAACGGATTGCCGCCATATAAAAATCCGTTATTAGCAAGACCAAGCGATTCTTTTCCAAACAGGCCTACGGCAATTGTGCCCCAGACGCCGCAGATGCCGTGTACAGGTACTGCACCGACCGGGTCGTCTATTTGCAGTTTATCTAACAGTTCTACGCCTCTGACGACCAGATAGCCGCCTGTACCGCCGATGATAATAGCCGCCCATGGTTCAACGAATGCACAAGGAGCGGTTATTGCCACCAGGCCCGCAAGGGCACCGTTCATAGCCATCGACAGGTCCGGCTTTCCGTATCTTTTCCATACGGTTGCCATAGCTGCCAATCCACCCAAAGCAGCGGCCAGGTTTGTGTTTATAGCAACCCTGCCTATTAGTGAACCATCTTTCACACCGAGTGTTGAGCCTGCGTTGAAGCCGAACCAGCCGAACCACAGTACGAATACTCCCAGGGACGCCAGAGGTATATTGTGAGCGGTGATAACATTCGGCTTGCCGTCGATGGCGTATTTTCCCGCCCGTGGACCGAGTATAGACGTACCTACTAATGCTGCAAGGCCTCCGACGGTGTGTACTACCGTTGAGCCTGCAAAATCTGCAAAACCCATTTTGGCCAGCCAGCCGCCGCCCCAAACCCAGTGGCCTACGACAGGATAAACAAATGCCGAAATAATAAAGGAGTATATTAAATAAGCGCCGAATCTCATGCGCTCAGCCATTCCGCCCGCCACTATGGTTGCCGCGGCCCCGCAGAACGCGGCCTGGAAGAGCCAAAAGGCGTAAAGCGGGATATCCGCTCCCGACTCTGCTGAGAGCAGGCAAAAACCCTTAGTTCCACAAAAGCCGTTTCCGTCTCCGAACATCAGGGCATAGCCGATAACGAAGAATCCCAAAGACGCCATGCAGAAATCGAGAAAGTTTTTTGTAAGTATGTTACATGTATTTTTTGCTCGAATGAAACCTGCCTCTACCATCCCGAAGCCGGCCTGCATGAAGAAAACCAAAAAGGCCGCCATCAGGACCCATACCGTATCAAGACCTCTGGCCAGTTGCCTGATGTCAACTGAATCATAATTCGCAAAGGCCGGGGCGGCGGACAACAACACCAGCAGGATGACGACAATAATATTATTCTTTCTCAGTCTCATTATTCATACTCCCGAATCGCTCGTCTTAAAAATCTTTCGAAAGAGCAAGTCCTGCAAAAAAGTAATCACTTTCGGTTCGATACGTGTCGGCAGCTCTTATATCATCACTTAGTAAGGTTACATAGTTAAGATTCGGTGCCAGCGTCCAGCCATCCCGAAGCTCCACAGGAAAAGAAATTGCAAGTCTCAGGTCCTGCATCTTGCCCTGATCGGTTGTCCAGTAATACTTATTATAAGAACCGCTGCCCCACCCTAAGCTTGCACCTATTTCGATTCCGACCGACCAATCCGGACTCAACTCGGCGATTTTCTCTATACTGTGCGCCAATCCGAGAGAAACGTATGAACCCTCGGCTTCATCCACATCGTGATATACCGTTATCGACGGATTAAGAGGCAAATCGAAGACAAGACCCCAGTAAAGCTCAGTGGTGTCTCGAATCGTGCTGCCGGGAAAATCATAGTATATTACGCCAATTGAAAAATCCACCAATTGGAACCCCGGAAGCGAGCTTGTATAATTCAGAGAATAATCAAGCTCGGAAAAGTCGCCACTGTTGCCGTTATAATTGGTCAGGTCAAAACTACCCCAGATGGTCGCTGTCAAATCTGCATAACCTGCACTGATGCTCGGCTGAAAAACAGGGTCGTCGTTTACGTTCTGACCTCGCCAGATGTACTTACCGAAGTAATCGAATGATACATTAAATCCTAATGATTTATTTTTATCCCCGGCCAGGGCCGAGCCGCAGCATAACGACATTACTGCTGTCATAAATATAAATCCGGGAGGACACTTCTTACAAATCTTCATCATTTTTTGTTTTTCTTTGACGTAACCCATTACTAATAACCTGAAACAGTTGGAATTTACGGATTCAGAGGAAAAAACAATGATAATTTACAGAGCAATTGTTGTGCCAGCTCGTGCAAAATATACATAAGGCTTTGTTATTAAAGAGGTTATGTCATTGTTTTTGTGCTTAATGATATAGCGCGTACGTTACAATAATGTAGTATGCTATTATAATGCAACAATATTGTATCATATACACTGCGGTTATCACTGGTTAAAATGTTTTATGAGGTGTATAAAGCAAACATTATCTTTTAGTTAAGTCATTATAAAGTAATTGGTTATGCGAATAGCGCAATATTTCTTACATACTATAACGAACAGGGTTGTTGTCTTCGGCGATATATGTTACAATAATGTTGTTTGATTAAACTTGTGTGACAAATAGAGTCTTTTTTATCTTTTCGAAGGATGCATGATTGTGGATAAGAGTCCAGCTATTGAAAGCCGTAATGTACGTCAATTAGAGACCCTGTACGGAATAAGCAACATTCTTGCAACAAGTGAAAGACAGCGTGAAATGCTTGCAGAGGTTCTTGACACACTGGACAGTGAGCTTGGGATGAAGAGGGGCACCATAACACTTCTGACTCCGGACGGCAATGAGAGTATGATTGAAGTGGCACACAATCTTCCCCAGGTAAACAGAAGCAAGATAAGGTACAGGGCGGGAGAAGGAATAACCGGAAAGGTTATGAAAACCGGCAAACCTGTGATAGTACCAAAGATTTCCGAGGAGCCTTTATTTCTTAATAAATCCGGAAGGCGGCAAGAAGAAGGAGAGATTAGTTTCGTTTGTGTTCCAATTTCTATCGGAAAAGAAATGATTGGAGCTATTTCTGTGGACCTCGATTTTAATGAAGCCCAGCCTTTGGACCAGGACATGCGGGTCCTGAGCATTGTTGCAAGCATGATTGCAAAGGATGTCAAGGCAAGACGTGAAGTTGCTATTCGCAGGCGCCGGTTACAGGATGAGAATCTGCGTTTGAGACATGAACTGGAGGACCGTTTCCGCCCTGAGAATATTATAGGTAACTCGGGGGTAATGCGTGATGTATATCGCCAGATTCATACCGTTGCGGCGGGCAACACCACTGTTCTTATAAGAGGAGAATCGGGCACGGGCAAGGAGCTTGTCGCCCATGCGATTCACTATTCAAGCCCGAGGGCCGATGGGCCTTTTGTGAAGATAAACTGTGCGGCGCTGAACGAGAACCTGCTCGAAAGTGAATTGTTCGGGCACGAAAAGGGGGCTTTCACCGGCGCCATACAGAGTCGCAAGGGCCGGCTGGAAGAGGCCAACGGCGGAACGCTGTTCCTTGACGAGATAGGGGACTTTTCGCCGACGGTACAGGTCAAGCTTCTTCGGGTATTGCAGGAGCGCCGTTTCGAGCGTGTCGGAAGCAATCGAACGCTTGATACAAGTGCGAGGATTATAGCTGCTACGAATCGCGACCTGGAAAAGAGTGTTGATAACGAGTCCTTTCGCCAGGACCTTTATTACAGAATAAACGTCTTTCCAATTTTTTTGCCGCCGCTGCGGGAACGCAAGGACGACATTCTTTTGTTGGCCGACCACTTCGTGGAACAGTATGCAAGGAGGATGGGCAAGGATGTCCGCCGAATAAGTACCCCTGCAATCAATATGATGGTAGCTTATCATTGGCCGGGCAACGTCCGTGAACTGGAAAATTGCATCGAAAGGGCGGTGCTCTTAACAACTGACAATGTTATACACGGCCATCATCTGCCCCCGACACTTCAAACATCCGACGCCTCCGATACAATCGGGACCGGCTCACTCGAAGAAAGGACGCGTTTATTTGAGCGCGACATAATCGTTGATGCCCTGAAACGTTCCGGAGGCAACCTTTCGGCTACAGCCCGCGACCTCGGTACAACCCCCAGAATCATCAGGTACAAAGTCAAAAACCTGGCGATTGACTACAGGCGATACCGCAGGAACCGAATATAGACAGAGGACAGAAGACAGAAAAGAATTGAGACAGTTACTTGTTTTTGTTTATAATTCGCCGAAAAACAAGCAAGTTTAAATAGGTGACTGTCCCAAGATCTAAAATCTGAAATCAGTTGACTTTCCCCCTAAGGGGGCTTATTTTACATGAAATCTGGCTTTAAATATGATGAGTGTAATTAGTGATTGGTTTTCTGCCTAACACCGAACCAGCAATATCATTATGCATGTGTTGGGTGTCTCCGTTAGCTAAAGGATAAATATTATTAAGGTAATAATATGAGCGAATACATCCCTGTTAATCCTGATATGCTTCGCTGGGCCAGAGAGACCGCCGGTTTTGGTATAGATGATGTTGTCGTTAAACTTAAACGGAAAAGGGTAACCGCCGAAACCGTTGCATCTTGGGAAAAAGGCGAGGACAGCCCGACATATGTGCAGTTGGAACGGCTTGCTTATAAGATATATAAGCGCCCTTTGGCGCTGTTCTTTTTTCCTGAGCCGCCTGAAGAGGAAACTCCTGCAGAGTCTTTTCGGACATTGCCTCAAGAAGAGATTAATTTTCTACAGCCGAGATTGCTCTATCTGGTGCGTCAGGCAAAGGTAATGCAAGAGAATCTTAGAGAGTTGTTTGAAGGAGTCAATCCTGCAAAAAAACAAGTATGTTCTGACATTGAGATACATGACTCGGCTGTAATCTCAGATGTGGCTAAAGCGGTTCGGAACTACTTAGGAATTGGTTTGGGTGAACAGTATGCATTAACAACGAATGAGAAAGCATTGAAATATTGGAGAGAGGTGCTGGAGAAACATGGAGTCTTTATATTTAAGGATGCTTTCAGGGACGAAGAATGTTCTGGGTTCTGTCTATATGACAATGTGTTTCCCATAATCTATATCAATAACAGCCAGGCAAAGATACGTCAGATATTCACGCTATTTCATGAACTAGCTCATCTTCTTTTCAAAACAGGCGGTATAGATTTAAGACAGAATGATTTTATCCAGAAAATGAGAGGACCCAACAGACGAATAGAAGTGTTTTGTAATAGATTTGCAGGCGAATTTCTTGTACCTACCGAGGATTTCAAGCCTCGAATACGTGGTCAAACAATAAACGATAATCTCCTGACAAGACTTGCCAAAAAATATAGTGTTAGCCGAGAGGTTATCCTAAGAAAGTGCCTTAATATTAGATATATCAATCAGGCGTTTTATGAAGCAAGAGTAAAAGAGTGGAACGAGGAAAGATTAGCGCGTGAAAGTTCTGCTTCAGATAAAGGGCATCCAACATACTATGATGTAAAAAGAGCATATCTAGGGGCTTATTATATTGAAGCTGCTTTTGGTAAATATTATAAAGGTGCTATATCAAAACTACAACTTGCCGACTACCTTGGCATGAAAGAAGGACATGTGAGGACATTCGAGGGTTATGTCCTTCATGGAGGGGCGAAGGAATGAAATATATTTTTGACAGCGATTCTCTTATTAACCTATTCAGACATTATTACTCGGGAAGGTTCCCTACACTGTGGAAAAAGTTTGACGCTTTGGTTTCTGAAGAAAAGTTTTTATCAGTTAGGGAAGTTTTTAACGAGATTGGATCATCTGAAGATTCGCTGGCGAATTGGGCAAGAGATAAGAAAAACATATTATTCTTGGAGTCGACAGCAGAAGAGCTTGGATTTGTAAGTGAGATTTTCAAAGTGAGGCATTTTCAGGCGATGATTCGTAAGCAGGAAAGACTCAAGGGAAAACCAGTTGCTGATCCATTTGTTATTGCTAGGGCAAAAGTTTCTGACGCTTGTGTTGTAACTGAAGAGAAAAACAAAGAAAACGCTTCAAATATACCCAATGTATGCGATCATTTTGGGATACCATGCACTAACCTTGAAGGTTTTATGGAAAAAGAAAACTGGACCTTTTGAAAGCCATGGATAGGAAGATTGAAGAGAATTGAACGTATCCGGTGTAATGGTTCAGCATGAACTGGGCAAACCCACTTTACTGTAAAGCATATCCTCAACGGTATATAAGGTGGCTATGAAGAAGATGCATATTGATTCGTATCAATTCGGGAAGATTGTTATTGACGGGGTGAGCTATAACAGCGACATCACAATCCTTGCAGGTTCCGTCCAATCCAACTGGTGGAGAAAGCAGGGCCATTCGCTGGCAATCGAAGACTTGACATCTGTCATCGAGGCCGGGCCCTCGGTCCTGGTCGCAGGCTGTGGGGCGTCGGGGCTGATGAAGGTGCCTGAAGAGACCAGGGAATTTTTAGCGGACAACGGCATCGAACTGGAAACGTCGGATACACACCGGGCTGTGCACAGGTTCAATGAGTTATCGGAGGCTGGAGCAGATGTCGCCGCGGCAATGCACCTTACCTGCTAAAGGGACCATCAGATTTTTAGCTTTGCAGTTGGAATCCCCGAGTGTAAGGGAGGGATAATTGAGCTTAAGGTTTGGAGTTGCTTTACACCGCCAAGCTGAAGCCTGGCAGTGCGGGGGTGTAAATGCTCCTCAGACAGAAGCCTGCCGGCGCAAGCCGGCGAACGGTGGACAGAAGACAGAGTTCGGAGGCCGGTATGATAAAACGAGATTCTTCGTCCGGCGTATTTCGATGCTGTTGTGCATCGGGATATACGACGGACTCAGAATGACAACAAAAAACGGTCAGTTTGATTGTTTGAACCGTTCAGACGGTGCATGTTTTTTCGGCGTATTCGGCCCGAACCTCTGCGATTATCGCGAGCATCCGGCCGGCCTGTGCACGGGTTGCCTGGTCCGGGTGGGTTACTCTGGCGTTCCACTTGCGATATTCACGGCTCAGCTTTCTGCGAATCTGTTCCAAGCTCATCTGGTCTGTTATGCCTAAAATAAACCGGACGTCTTGTTTTTCGTAAATATCAAGCGGCAGAATCTTTTGCACCATCGCAAGGAATTTGTCCTGGTCAAGGCCAAGCGAGTTGGCAAGTCCGCTAAGAAAGACGATCTGGTCCTGATTTATGCTTCCGGTCGCTGCGGCTGTTTGCAGACAGAGTTCCATCGCCTCGTAACGTTCGATTATTGTAGCGGTTTCGGCCATCTCCCGGCATACAGCGTCAATGTCGGGCTGTTTTTTCGGCCCGCAGGCTCCAAACGAATCCTGTAATGATTTTTCAAGTTCTCTGCACCTTTGCGCCTGCTCATCTTTGCTCGTCAAAAGCCTGATTCTTGCACTTATCCAGTCGATGATAACCGCGGTTGCCGATTCATTTACCCGTCCCGCCTGCCGACAGAGCACTCCTGCCAGCCGGGCTGTCAGAATTTCGCTTCGATTTTGGTTTTCTTTTGCATCTATGTAACCGGCCTTGTTGTTTTGATAGTCGATTGTCGCCACGCTGCAGGCCAGTTGTTGGTCCTGGGCGACGGATATTACTGATGTAACAAATTTCAGCGTTCTTTTACCTTTTCGGGGAAATCGCAGAAAATTCGCTCGGATTTGTGCAATCGTCGTCCAGTTTGAAAGGATGGTTTGGCGGTTTGGAAGCTTGCCTATATGCGACTGGAAACAGAAGGCGGGTGAATCTTCCATCTGAAATTGCCTGACCGTACTAAGTACGGGTTTTGGCTCACTTAAATCTTCGGCAACGTCTGCAATCAGGACCTGAACGTAAACCTCGCACTCGTCCGAAGGTGCGGAAACGAGGCCCCGAATTTTGACTTCAAAGACAACAGCCTCCTCACTAAGGTCATCGGTCCCTGTCAACTCAACCCGGCAATGAAGGTTACTTGCTCTTTGTGACTGGTGGGCGGGTATGTCCTGTTTGTTTGTTATAAATCGGGGCATCCACGGCTGGACCCAGCCAAGCCAAACGAGCAAAATGAGTAGTATAAGTATAACTTCGAGCATATACCTACCCCGGTGTTAATATCATTCCACTTTGAAGCCTGCAAGTTCCTGTGCCTTGCCTTCGACATCAGCCCGGGTCAGTTTGTCGTTTTCGCCGACGCAGAAGTCAACTTCAAGCTTATTGCCGGATTCTTCGTCCTCGAATCTGCAGTGCATTCGCTGGTTCGTGTCGTAGCTGTAGGTAACCTTAATTGGTCGGCCTGCGGGCCGGTCTGCGGGCAACTCGAATACCTCCGTCGCAATTTTGTTTATGTAATCGGGGTCTGTGTCCTCGCCCTGGGTTATCGTAACCTCCAGCTCCGTTTGGCCGTCGGCCATTGTGTAAAACCGCTGCGACTGTTCACAAGGAAGCGGGGTGTTCTTTGGCAGAATAATTTTGTTTTCAATAACATACTGACCGGTTTGGCTGTCCTTTGGAGCACATATTGTCCCGTAACTGTGGTTACAAACATCCTTGAGCTTGATGTCTTTTAGACCCCCGGAAATCCCGGCAGAAACCTTGTCCGGCTCATCATTGAGTTTTGTCAGGCCCGCCTGTATCGCCGCGCCCAGCGCGACACACTCATCGACGTTTACCGCTATCTCGGGCGCAAAATCAAACTTTTGCTCGAGCCTTTTCTGGACTAAGGGCATGCGCGTGCTGCCGCCTGCAAGGATAACCTTGTTAACGTCTGACGCTTTGCAACCGGCTTCTTCGAGTATTACTTCTACAAGCATATCGGTTCTGGTTATAAGCGGCTCAACAGCCTGTTCAAACTGCTGCCGGCTGATCTCGAACCTCATGCTCCCCGCCTGTCCGTAAAGCATCTTTTTTGCTGTATCCCGTCTCGAAAGCGTTTTTTTAACGTCTTCGGCCTCGTCTTCATATTTCGCACCCTCCTCCCGGCAGCTAATCAATTCCGAATCGTAGTTGCCGCGGTAAGCCTGCTCAAACATTTCCAGTATCTTCTTGTCAAAGTCGATACCACCCAGTGCGTGGTCACCCTGCGAGCATATAATCCGGATGTTCTTTTCTTTAACGTCCAGCAGGGTAACGTCAAAGGTACCGCCGCCGAGGTCGTACACAAGAACTCTGCCGGAAACATCGTGTGTTGTTGCGTAATACAAAGCCGCTGCGACCGGCTCATTTACAATCCCTATCACATTAAGACCCGCCAGGGAGCCGGCGTCCATCGTGGCTTTTCGTCGAGCCTCGTCGAAGTGAGCCGGAACGGAAATAACAACGTCCGTAATTTCACCGTTTTCGATGCCGGCGTCCTGTTTGAGCTTCTTCAATATGAGGCTTGACAGTTCCCGGGGTGTCCACTCTTTGCCGTCTATGTTCACACGGTAATCCGGTTCACCGATATGGCGTTTAATCCAGCGAACCGAGCGGTCCGGATTCAGATGTCGTGAATTTACCGCTTCGATACCGACTCGAATTATACTGCTGTCGGCATCATCGAAATAAATCGCAGAAGGTGTAATTCTTTCACCTTCGGCATTCGGCACTATTTCGGCTTTACCGATGTCATTGAGTACGGCAACTGCCGAAAAGGTCGTCCCAAGATCAATACCAGCTAAGTTACTCATTTTCGTCACCTCGTAAATTAAATACGAGCTTAAAGATATAGTTTTACCTGTGCCGCCCTGACTATTCTTACCTCGTTATCATTTAGAACGTAATGGTAGCCCGGCCTGACTACCTTCGCAATCTTGCCTGACAGGTGGTCGGCCTTATTGCAACGCTGCCTTTCATGAACCGCTTCAGCGGCCTTCTCAAGGCCCCTGTAATCCGCATTGATTTGGGGCTCGAACTGCTCTACTCCGCTGGATTCAAGGGCGAATAACAGTTCGTCTCTGACGTCCTCAAGATGCTGTGTTTCCTCTCCTGCCCCGGCCAGTTTTCTGATACGCTCCTCAAGATTGTCAATGCAGCGGATAATACGAAAACAGAATCGCTTGACGATAGTCCAGTCATAACCTTCCTGCAGTTGCCTGACTCTGTCCTGTTGCTGACTCGCAAATTCGCGAATGGCCGAGACCTCCTGCGTAAGTTCGTCCAGCGTGTTTGCAACAGGTTCGGTTGACATAAGTACTGAGGATGCAAGTTGCCCGCCGACCTTGCCGAAATTTTGGGCCTGCCGGCCGAGCGAGTCCTTCAGCCCCAGTGAATCGGCAAGGTCTTGCCCCTGACGCCGGCCCAAATAATTCCTTTTGCTGTCCGGTTCGGCTTTTTCGGGTGGGCGTTGTTGACTTGGCCTCGGCTTATTCTCGGCGGCGTCAGGCTGCTTAGGCGAAATAACCACTGCCTGGTTATTGCCGGAGTTCTTTTCGGGCGGCTCAGCCCTTGCCTCCGACGACCGACCAAGCCCGGCAAACGGAGCTGCGATTATGTGCTCACCCCGATACGTAAGGCCGGTAACAAGACCTGCCAAAATACTTATGACCGATGCGGCGAGAAAACAGTTGGTCAGCATCATTTTGTTGCTGTATTTCTTGACTTCCCGGCGCCAGTTGTCACCATAAAGAACATCTGCAAAAATCGGTGCCGATTTATTGCCGCGGGCCAGGTCCTCCAGGTCCGCTTTCAACCGGAGTTGCTGCTCCTGTCTTAACTGTTCCTTCGTTTTTAGCCCGACCTGGTCATCATACAGGTTGAAGTAATCCGGTGAAAGTTTACCGGCTTGTAGCTTGTAGCGGGCTGTTTGGCGCTGTTGGTGTATTTTAGGCAGAAGCGCCATTACAAGTCCTGCTACTCCGACCAACATAAGGGCCGATGAACGTATGACCCATTTTCTATCCATGGTTTCAAATCTTGAAATAACTGTGCCGCCTTTTTAGGAGTAAACCTGCTAATTAAAATATAAGTAACGAAAATCGACCGGTCAAATCGCATTTGACGGGGGCTTTGAGGTGACAAAGACCTATAACATTCGTTTCCAAACCGCCTAAACAAAACACCACCTTTATCGGTAGTCGCACTGTTGAGACGCTTTCGGCATGAGGTGCTTTGATGCAGTTTCGAGCCGAATGACCGGGCGTTCAAGAATTAGGGTGTAAAAAAAATCAACTCTGCTTCATTCTGAGTGTCAAATTTTGCAACGTGGCTCCGGACTATTTGACACGGCCGCTTTTTGGATACCGGTTTTTGGGCGGTTTTATACTATATCGGCCTTTTAGGTACGCTGATTGCACACATCAATAATGAAGCGTAAACAGGATTTTGATTCTTCGCCCTGTTAATGGCTCAGGGCTTATAATGACGTGGCCTAGCCTAACATAATAATAGAGATTAATATGGATTATGCGAAGGCAAAATGGGTTCGGAAATACACTGAAAGGGCGTTTGCCTGCTGGCGGGGCCGGACGCACACCGTCTCGGTATCGCAGCAGTACCGCCGTCAACTCGAAACCGACCTTGCCAAGCACTATGACGACCCGTTGAAGAAGGAGTTTGTGGAAAAAACATGGGTCGTCTGACGTTGTCGCTATTGTGTTTGTCGGCTGTCTCCAAGCCGGGCAACTGCGTACACCAGTGCCCCCAAAAGTCCCGTAAGCAGCCCGAGTGCTATCCATAAACCCGAACCGGCATTTCGTCTGCGAATGTCCTGATATACCCAGACGCCGACCAGGATGTGAACGACAAAGCAGACAGCAAGCAGGGGGAACATATTTCTTCTTCGGCCAAGGGTAAAAAAGGGCGGCTGCTTGTGTGGGGAGCGTTTTTTCTTGAGAGCCATCCGGTTTTTTTCCAACTCAATCTCCCTCATTTTTTGCTCGAAGTCCATTTCCCTTTCAAGCTTCATTAGCTCGATTTTTCGTCTCTCAAGCTCGATTTGTCGACTTTGCCGGCCGAAGTCCATCTGGGCTTGATGCTGCCGCTCTTCCAACTCCATTTTGTGCATATAGATTTCGTGCTCTATCGCTTCTTCGGGCCTTGGTTCACCCTCGAAATGCTCCTGGGCAAAAATCGCCGGTGTTAAGAAAAGGGATGTTAAAATTGTGATTAGCAGATATCTGTTCATTTTATCTCTCCAGATAAAACCCATTATTGTAAAAAACGTATTCGGCTACTTTTTTGAAAAAGTGCCCCAGAGGATATTTCATCGCCTTGCTGACTTTATATATTAACGTAAAAAAAGCGTTCGGCAATTGTTTTTGGCATTTTTTTTGTTATAATGACGGGTAAAGATGTAAGGTGAAAACAGATGAACAGGTTCACCGTTTCGATCATTTTACTTTTCACTGCTGTTTTGACGGCGATAGTGATAATTCCCGCCTGGTGTGGAAAGAAGAAAGGGCAAGGTATGAAAGAGCAAAAGTCTTCTGTCGAGCAAGAGGGCCTTACAAATCCTGTTATTACAATTATTTGTGATAATAACCCGTACACGGAAGGCGTGCAAACGGCGTGGGGTTTTTCCTGTCTTATAACCGGTCTTGAGAAAACCATCCTTTTTGACACCGGCCCGGACGGCGGATTACTGCTCGACAATATGGAAAAATTAGCGGTTAATCCTCAAAGTATAGACACAGTCGTCCTTTCTCATATTCACGCCGACCATACCGGTGGGCTGCAAGGTTTTCTTGAAAGAAATTCAGATGTAACCGTTTATATGCCGGTGTCCTTTGCCAGAAGTTTTAAGAGCCGGGTTCAACAGACGGGAGCGAAAATAGTCGAAACCGAGAAACCTCTGAAGATTTTCGAAAATGTCTATTCCACAGGCCAGCTTGGAAGGTTGATAAAGGAGCAATCCCTAATCGTTGAGACGGAAAAAGGCCTGATAGTGATAACCGGCTGTGCACATCCGGGTATTGTCAGGATAATTGAGTCAGCCGGTAAGCTTCTGGAAAAGGACATTTTTATGGCAATGGGCGGCTTTCACCTGGAGTGGACGGGTACAGGCAAAATTGAGAAAATCATCTCGGCTCTCAAGAAACTGGGCGTTCGTTATGCCGGCCCGTGCCATTGTTCGGGTGATAAAGCAAGAAACCTGTTCGAAAAACACTTCGGCCCGGAGTATAAGTATATAAATATCGGCGCCGGCAAGGTTATCAATATCGAGGATTTGAAATAAAAACCGGTTTCACCGGTCCTGCCCGAAGACCTTGGCGCATTCCTGACCTTGACAATTTCAACCACGTTCAATAGAATAATAATGATTTTAGCTCGTGAAATTCAATGAATCTTTCAATTATAAGGATAAAAGCCGGATGTCTAAAAATGTATCAATGATTAGAATATTTCTGGTAGCGCTGCTGCCAATCGTTTTTATCCCCGCGTGCAGGAAATCGTCCCCCCAAAGTGCCGACAGTCCCGGCGCCGCCGACACTGAGACTGCCACCGCAACGGCCGATGCAGTCGAAGAGCCTTCGCAGGTGCAATTAGCTCCTGTTCCGATTGAATTGCCGAGGCCGATGTTCGTGGGCACACCGCAGAATATTCGGGGCGTCAGCCGTCTGGCAAAGCCTCTCGGTAAGCCAAGGCCGCCGTTTCTGGCGCCGGCGGGGACCGAAAACCTCGCATTCGGTAAGCCTGTTTCCAGCAGCGATGAAGAACCCATTATCGGAGAGATAGAGTATATAACCGATGGAGACAAAAGCGCCGCCGACGGCAGCTACGTTGAGTTGGGGCCTTTTGTCCAGCACATCACGATTGACCTCGGCGCTGAATGCGAGATATATGCGGTGCTCTTGTGGCACTATCACAAGCAGGCGCGAGTTTACTTTGATGTAATTGTTCAGGTCGCCAATGACCCGGATTTTATCACCGAAGTATCCACTTTGTTTAATAATGACGATGATAATTCATCCGGCCTCGGTGCAGGACGGGACCTGCATTACGTCGAGACCCATGAGGGCAAACTCATTGACGCCAAAGGCACAAGAGCCCGCTATGTCCGCCTTTACAGCAAAGGTAATAACGCCAACGAACTTAACCACTATATCGAAGTGGAAGTGTTCGGCAAACCCGTAAAATGATATGGTCCAAAAAATGCTGCCTTGTTATTCTGGTTGTCGTAACGGTGGCTCTCACCTTGCGTGTGCCGCAACTTGCCAAAAGGCCCATGCACGGCGATGAAGCCGTTAACGCCGTAAAGTTCGGGGACCTCCTGCAGGAGGGTTTCTATCGCTACAATCCGAAAGAATACCACGGACCGGTTCTGAACTACTTTACTCTGATTGCGGCCTGGCCGGCCTCTGCCGGCAAACTTTCGGAAATCGGCGAGTTTACCCTGCGAATTGTGCCGGTTTTTTTTGGGATTCTTTTGGTCTTGATGCCTTTGCTGCTCACTCGCGGACTGGGTGCGCCTGCCGCAGTCTTGGCAGCAGCCATTACCGCCATCTCACCAGCAATGGTCTTCTACAGCCGTTATTATATCCACGAAATGCTGCTGGTCTGTTTTACCTTTGGTGTAATAGTCTGCGGTTTCCGTTACACGCAAAACAGAAAGGCCGTGTGGGCGATATTAACCGGTCTGTTTGCAGGTTTGATGTATGCCACCAAGGAAACCTGCATCATCGCATTGGCTGCGATGCTGCTGTCCGTTTTGCTTGTTCTGATGCTTGAGCAGCTAACATTGCGAGCTGTCACAAAAGAACTTGAATTCTCACATATCCTGGCGGGCCTGGCAACAGCCCTTGCGGTTTCGGCATTGCTTTATTCATCATTTTTTACACACCCAGCCGGTATCGCGGACTCGCTCAGGGCCTTCGGGATTTATTTGAACCGCGCCTCGCACAGCACGCTGCACATTCATCCTTGGTTCTACTATCTGAAGATGCTCATCTACTCCAGATACGGTTCGGGGCCTGTCTGGAGTGAGGGGGTTATTATTGTATTAGCGTTGACAGGTTTTGTTGCTGCTTTTATAAAGAAATATTCCCAGACCGAAAATGTCTGTTTGGTACGTTTTATCGCTTTGTACACTTTTATAACAACCGTCATTTACTCTGCAATCGGCTACAAAACCCCATGGTGTATGCTGACTTTTCTGCACGGCATGATTATTCTGGCTGCCATTGGCGCAGCGTCCTTGATGCGACTTTGTCCGAATCTTTTCAGCCGTATAATCTTCGGTGTGGTGCTAACAGCCGTCGGCATTTGCCTTATATGGCAGGCGTACCAGTCAAGTTACACGTTTTGTTCCGATGTGAGAAATCCTTATGTTTACGCCCACACAACAGGCGATGTATTAAAGATTGCCGAGCGGGTCGAACGGATGGCCCGGCTGCATCCGGACGGGCGAAATATGTACATCCAGGTCATCTGTCCGAACGATGACTATTGGCCGCTGCCGTGGTATCTGCGACGCCTGGGGCGTGTCGGTTGGTATGACAAAATCGATGCAAGTGCGCCGATTGCCCCACTAATAATCGCCTCACCCGCCGTCGAAGCCGCTCTCGGCAGGAGGCTGTATGAAACCGGCTCTGCAGGTGCCGGGAATCTCTACGTTCCGCTGTTTGAAAGGTATCTTGAGCTGAGACCAACCGTTGAGATAGCAGGATTTGTAACAAAAGACCTGTTGGACAAGTTCCAGGTGGTATATGATGACTCAGCCGACAAATAACCGGTTCCCCGGCTGCATACCGGATTCAATGCCGGCTGCACATATTTTCTCAAAAGAGGCGATGGCGACGATTTTTGAGATATTCATTTTTAATGAGGACGAACATTATGCCGCCCAGGCGGCCTGGGCGGCCTTCGATGAGCTTGACGGAATCGAACAGAAGCTCAGCCGTTTCATTGAAAACAGTGACGTCTCCGAGATTAACAATCTTTCCGCAGGACAAAGTTTACAACTCGGCCTCGATACCTTCCGCTGCCTTGGGCTTGCGGCGGAAATTTACGACCAAACAAACGGCGCCTTTGACGTTACGATTGGTTCTTTGTTGGACTGCCGGCTCGCTGAGGACAAAACATTACGCAATCCTTTAGTGCAGGAGCTTGGCCTTGCCCGCAGCCGAACCGGTATGAACCTGCTCAGACTGGACGAAGAAAATCATACCCTGACTCTGTCAACAAGCGGCGTACAAATCGACCTCGGCGGCATCGGCAAAGGTTACGCCGTTGACCGAATGGCCGAGATATTGGCCGAATGGAGTATTTGCACAGCCTTGATTTGCGCAGGGAGAAGCTCGGTCCTGGCGCTTGGTTCGCCCCCGAAGACCGAAGGGTGGCCCGTTAAATTGACAAAACCATGTAATACCGGGCAAATCCTGGAGCGACTCTTTTTGCGAGATGAGGCCGTGAGCGGCTCAGGGGTTCAAAAAGGGTACCACATAATCGACCCCCGGAGTGGCTCACCGGTCGAAAACAAACTTGCAGCCTGGGCTTTGGCCCCCGATGCCGCGACAGCAGACGCACTTTCGACCGCATTTATGGTTATGTCCTGCGACCAGATAAAAAACTACTGCCTGCGCCGGCCTGAGTATCAGGCCTTAATTATATTGCAACAAGAGGACCCGGAAACGCGACAAGACAGTATTCTGCATTTTAACTTCTAAAAAAGTCCGATAACAGTTGGCTTGTCGGGTATAAACAGCCGATAAAGCCTTTTTTGATTAAGATAAGACCACAATTACCCGATTATTCGTATAACAATCAGCCGGTTAACGCGCCAAAAAATGCGTCTGTTTTGTGCCCTTACACCAAAATTAAATCAAAAGGAATTTGAGCTATGCAGACTGTAAGGACCTTTACGGTAAAGCCTTCGCTGCCCGAACCTTTACAGGACTTAAAAGTGGTTGCGAACAACATGTTCTGGTCATGGAACGCCGAGATTATCGACCTGTTCAGACGAATTGACTACGACCTGTGGAAACAGTACGTCCATAATCCCGTCAAGCTGCTCGGAAGCGTCTCACAGGCCCGGCTGGAGGATTTGGCGCGTAACGAGGGCTTTCTTTATCAATTGCAGCAGGCCGGCGAAAAGCTCAAAGAAACTCTCCATGCTCCAAGCTGGTTTGACAAGATATATGACAAAGGCCCCAGGCCGTTGATAGCCTACTTCAGTGCCGAGTTCGGAATTCACGAATCTTTGCCGATTTACTCCGGCGGTCTGGGCATCCTTGCGGGAGATCACCTCAAAAGCGCCTCCGACTTAGGTGTGCCTCTTGTCGGTGTGGGGCTGATGTATCAAAAAGGTTACTTCAGGCAATATCTGAACACTGACGGGTGGCAACAGGAACATTACATAGACAACGACTTTCACAATATGCCGATAGAGCTTGTACGTAAAAAAAGCAACCGGCCCCTCACCGTAAGCGTTCAGTTCCCCGGTCGAAGCGTTGTTTCACAGATATGGAAGGCCTCTGTGGGGCGGGTGTCCCTTTATCTGCTGGACACCAACATCCCGGCCAACTCGTCGCAGGACCGTGTTATTACCCAATCACTCTACGGCGGCGATATTGAGACACGAATAAGCCAGGAGATGGTACTTGGTATCGGCGGCCTCAAGGCGTTGTTTGCCATGGGTATTATACCCACCGTTTGCCATATGAATGAAGGGCATGCGGCTTTTATGGCGCTCGAAAGGATAAGGCGTTTGCGAAGTAGCGCAGATATGACCTTTGAAGAAGCCGCAGAGGCATCACGCGCCGGTAATGTTTTCACGGTGCACACATGTGTGTCGGCGGGCAACGATGAGTTTGACCCTAAACTAATGGACAAGTATTTCGGACATTACTACGGAAAGCTGGGAATAAACCGGAAACAGTTTCTTGCCCTGGGCAGAATTAATGCTGATGATGATAATGAGATGTTTAAGATGCCCGTCCTTGCTATGCGTATGAGTTCCAGTCGCAATGCCGTTAGCCAGCTTCACGGCCAAATAACCCGAAAAATCTGGGCGGGCCTGTGGCCCCGGCTTCCGATTGATGAGGTGCCAATCAGGGCTATTACCAACGGCGTGCATGCAAAAAGCTGGCTAAGTGCGGAGTTAAATTCCCTTTACGAAAGGTACCTCGGCTCCAACTGGTCGAACGAAGCGGTTGATAAGTCCATCTGGCACAACATCGACCAGGTACCGGATGAAGAGCTTTGGAGAATACACCAGCGATGCAAGGAACGGCTTGTGGGCTTTGTTCGGAAGCGGCTAAAACAGCAGTTACAGAGGAAAGGAGCATTTCATGCCAGGCTCGGCTGGGCCGAGGAAGTCCTCGATCCCGAAGCCCTTACAATCGGTTTCGCCAGGAGATTTGCAACTTACAAAAGAGGCAATCTGTTGCTCAGAGACTCCCAGAGGCTCGCAAAGTTGTTGAATGATGTCGATAGACCCGTTCAGATTGTAATTGCCGGAAAGGCCCACCCACAGGATACCCAGGGCAAGGAGATAATCCGACAGGTGGTGCATTTTGCTTCACAGCCCGAAATTCGCAGACGGATGGTGTTCCTTGAGAACTATGACATCGACATCGCCAGGTATTTTGTTCAGGGAGTTGACGTTTGGCTCAATAATCCCCGCCGGCCGATGGAGGCAAGCGGTACAAGCGGGATGAAGGCTGCGATAAACGCCGTTTTGAATATGAGTACCCTCGACGGGTGGTGGTGTGAAGGCTACACACCCGAGAACGGCTGGGTCATAGGTGCCGGTGAGGACTACGAGGACACCGAGTACCAGGACGAGGTCGAATCGCAGGCGATATTCAATCTGCTTGAAAACGAAGTTGTTCCGCTATTTTATTCCCGCTCGGCGGACAAATTGCCCCGGCCCTGGATTCGACGGATGAAGAGCACCATCAAGTGGTGTGCCCCGAGGTTTAACACCAACAGAATGGTTGCGGAATACACTCGTAAGTTTTATAATCCCGCCGCGGCAAAGTGGCAAAGCCTCACCGATAGTGCAATGGAAAAGGTAAAGGCGCTTTCGGCATGGAAGGCCGGCGTCCAGCAAGCCTGGCCTGATATAGCAATAGAAGATGTGAATGTCCACATCGATAACGGCGCGGATGTTTCCACGCTCAATGTCAAGGAGCCTCAGCTTGAGGTCGGCTCACAGTTGCAGGTCGAAGCCAAAGTTAAGCTGGGGCGGCTCAATCCTGATGATGTGGCCGTTGAGATTTATCACGGCCGAGTGGATTCAGCGGGGAACATCGAAAACGGCCGGGTACAGAAAATGACCTATAAGGAAAACGGGAGCACTAATGGAGTGGCTCTGTTCGCCGGTGCTATACCCTGCAGGATATCGGGCCGGCACGGATTTGCCCTTAGAATAATGCCCAGGCACGCCGACCTTGTTGAGCCTTACGAGCCTGGATTAATACTTTGGGAATCCCCGGGAAACTCATAGTACAATCTAAACGGTCCCCCGGTCATCTTCGCCAAATAATGCTACGCATTTGGGGCAGACCTGTTGAAAAAATCTCACCTTTAATGTGTATGAAAAGCCCGGCTTTTTTATTCTTGCTCCAGTTCTTTTAACATTTCTTCGAGGCTGCCGGTTAGATTCGACTCTACAGCTCACAAATTTGGATAAGGGGGAATTTTCAAAGATTTGACAAAAGCCGTAATTTTCTAAATAATGTCTGATAGATTAAGAAATTATACCCTTAAGGGTAAAAATATTTGATACCGGCCGGTACCGGTAGGATTGGAGTCTGGCCGGGATAAAGGTTCCCGGCCGGGAACGAACGCAGACATTCAGATGTCGGCTCAATAGCGACATCAAGGAGAATTGAAATGAGTAAAACCGAACGCGTTGGGGTATCGTTAGACAAAAAATTGCTTTCGATGTTTGACGAGTTAATTCGTAAACAGGGCTATTCAAATCGCTCCGAGGCGATTAGGGATTTGATTCGCAGCCGTTTATCTGAAAAGCAGTTGTCGGAACCAACGGCCCGGGCGGTAGCAGGAGTTTTTCTGGTTTATGACCATCATTCGACGCAACTGTCCAACAGGCTGGTAGCTCTTCAGCATGACCATTTATTGCAGGTAATCGCCTCTACCCACGTACATCTGAATCACAATAACTGCCTTGAGGTTATAATACTGAAAGGCAAAGTTAAAGAAATTGAAAAGCTGGCTAATAATATAACCTGCCTGAAGGGCGTTAAGCTCAGTCGAATGAACATAATGACAACGGGGGAAAAGCTTACATAAATCTTTTCATTTCCTGTGATAAGGACAAGGCCGATATTTTTTTTGCAGTTTTTTGGAAAAAATAATCTGAGTCGGAATAATTAACCGTCCTGTGCCAGGGAACAGGATATTTGCATACCATGTTCGATGCTTTTGGTTATATGACAGTTATCGGCTGCCTGCAGGATACCCTGCTGCTGCTGTTGGGACAGTTTTGCGCCGAGGCGTATTTTGGCGTCGATTCTTGCGGTACGCGCCGGCTTTGCCCCAGACGGCGTGCTGCCTGAGGAGTCGGTTTCTATTCGGCGGCTCAACTCTATAGTCATATCCTGGTAGGTGATATTTTGCCCTTTGCAGAACTTTGCGACGTAGCCACCTATACACATCCCGATCGAAGCTTCAAACAACTGAGCCGGCCACATTCCGTCCCGCTCGCGTTTTTCATCATCGCCGCGTCCCGTGGTAACGGTATGTCCTTTGCATGTAGCGGAAAAACGGAACCCGTTTTCATATTTAACCAAAACTTCCACGTGCAATAACTCCTTATCTTGTGCTGAGCATTCGATCTATTCCTGCGGCTGCCAGTTTGGCATCGGCGATGGCGGTAACCGCATCTAAATTCACATTTACTATGTCACCGCCTGCGAACATGCCGGGGATTGAGGTCATTCCATTTGCATCCACTTCTACCTTTCGGGCGGGTGTGAACCTTAGTTTTTCGAGAAGCTCTTTTGGGAGGAATGAAAAATCGGGTGCCTGTCCAATGGCTTCGATAATCATGTCCCCATTCAATAATATCTGCTTTTCCTCGTAAAAAGTGGGGCTGAATCTGCCCTGCTCATCAAAAACAGATTTTACTTTTTTGCACACAAGCCCCTTAATTTTGTCATTTTCGACTTTTACCTCTTCCGGGCCCCATCCCGGATTAAACTGGACGCTTTCGGCCTTTGCTTCTTCTATTTCATCGTGTGTGGCGGGCAGTTGGTCCCAATCTTCCAGAGAAACCGTTTTGGTTATCACGTCCTGGCCGGGATATTGGATGTGCTGCAAACGCAGAGCCTCTCTGGCTACATCCATGGCGACGTTTCCGCCGCCGATGACTATTATTTCTTTGCCCACTGAAGGCGGCGAACCAATCTTGTTGGCTTGCAGGAAGGGCAGGGCCAAACAGGCCTTATCAATATTTTTGACCTTTGTAGAACGGCTCTGCGTTGTTCCTATGCCGAGATGAACTGCGTCATACTCTTTTAGAATATCTTCAAACAGAACATCTTTGCCTACCGTGGTATTGAATCTGAACTCAACTCCCAAAGAAGCGATATAATTGACATCCTTGTCTATCGCTTCGAGTGGTAATCTGTAAATAGGCGGTCCTGTGCGCATCGTTCCGCCGCCGCCGGGCAAAGAGTCGAATACAACTACTTTATGACCTTTCAATGTGAGAAAATACGCTAAAGATAAACCGCTCGGCCCTGCACCTATAACAGCAACTTTCCTGCCGGTAGGCTCGGCGGCTCTAAGTTCCAAAGCGGTTTTGTAATCCTTAATGGAATCTGCAACAAACCTCTTGAGCCATCTTATGGCCAGGGCTTCTCCCCTGATACTCAAAGAACATGCTGTTTCACAATGTTTCATACATATTCTGCCGCAGATCGAAGGGATGGGATTATCTTCAAATATTTTCTTCAAGGATTCATCGGGTTTTTCTTCGTAAATAGCCTTGATATAATCTGATATCTTAAGATGTGCCGGGCATGCCTGTTCGCATAACTTACATTCCAGGCAGCGGGAGGCCTCGGCGTTGGCTTCTTCTTTATTATAGCCTATCACCTGCTCAATAAAGGATAGTTTCCTTTCCTCAGGCCCAACCTGGGGCATGGGGACCCGCTCAGGTTCAAACAAGGCGTAGTCAAGGTCGGAGCTGAAACCTTCATAATTTTCTTTGCGATGTGACAGACTTGCTTTGAGTATGGAATAGTCTCCAGAGCCAAGGAATAGCTCTTTGTCCGAATTTTCATCTTTTGGAATGAATGTAAAGGTATTAGTGTCGAAGTGGATATGAAAATAGTCCCTGGACAGCCTCAGGGAAGCGGGAGGGCAGATGTCCACGCATAAGCCGCAAAAACAACATCTGCCGTAGTCAAGTTTTGGTCTTTCATTCTTTATGCCTTCGGCAGGTTTGGACTCTAATTCAGGGATTTGGACCATCTCTATCGCTTCATTCGGACATATATCAGCGCAATTGCCGCAGCCGGTGCACTTGGCCCAATCATTTAAATGAAAACCCCGATACCGCATCGCCGGCTCTTTTGGTTCAAAAGGATATCTCAAGGTACGCGGCTTTTTGAATAGGAAATTAACCGCCTTGAACGGACTTAAGATACTGCCCTTTTTTTTTGTTGTTTTTTCTTTCATCTGTCTATCTCCGGCGCTACTACGTATAGACTTATCATTATGTTTCCGACATCGGCAATGCTGGCGTTCTTCAATAATTCTTCCAGGATAATCAGGCCGTGAGGATAAGATGGTGTTCTGAAATGTACCCTGTAAGGCTTATCGCCACCGTTGCTGACCAGGTAAAGGCCCAATTCTCCGCGCGATGACTCGCATCTTACATAAGCTTCGCCCTTTGGGATTTTCCATTTGAACGGGTTTGGTACGCGATTATAAACGGGACCTTCAGGCATAGCATCGAGCAGTTTGAATATCATGTGAACGCTTTCGATCATCTCATCTCTTATAACCCAAACCCTCGAATAAGCATCGCCATCCCGCCTTACAGGTACATCCCA
>DUZQ01000028.1 GCA_013349435.1 Planctomycetota bacterium
ATAATCATCATGATTGGGTATGCCGTCCCCATCCTTGTCTGTTTCCGTGCAAGTGCCCTTCTTATAAGTTCTTATCTCTTTTATCTCCAGGAAATGAGACTGACCCGGCTCCGACCAGCCCACAGAAGGCGTGAATATAAGCGATTTAACTTCTTCCGGCTTCGGCAGGGATACGTCTCCGGTATGGTCGCCCCTGAATCCAAAATCGGAAAACGGCAGGTAAAGCTCTGCCGCCTCCTTTTTGGCCTCGATCATAAAATACGGCACCTTGGACAAGTCGGGTATCACATCCTTTGTCCCAAGGGATATCATCCAGGCACCTCCACCCCTTGCCCTTATGACCAGGCCGTGATCCACAAGTGTAGCAGAAGGCTTATAAAGGAAGGAACACTCCCCGAAAAAGTCCTCTATTTGGTACCAGAGTCGCACCCATCCTTCTTTCGATTCTATTTTAGCCTCAGCTTTCTCCTGCTCAAAGTTCCAGGTATTCGATAGCTCAGGAGGCACAACCTCTTTTTTAGAATCTTTTGCCAAAATCACAATCAAAATCAAAATTATGAATATTCCAATTATAATTGACTTTTTCATAATTCTATTCCCTTCAACATTGCCCGAGCACACCCAATCGCTTCACATAAACATAATACGCACCGAATGTCTTGCCGTCATCCAGACCGTTTACAAACCACGCCTGGGCGCGCGTTTTGCCGGACTTTAATCGTACCTTAAACTTTACCTCCTTCGCCTCCGGGCCTACCGATTCCATCTCGTCAAAATCGGCAACTTTGAGTCCTGCATCAGTCACTGTAAGAACCTCGTAGTCGGGTTCTACATCGTACAAACCGATAATTTCACTGATGGGCCTGTCCAGTTCGTTAGGCCAACGTTTCAGCGCAAATTCATACAGCCCCGCGCGGGCCACCTCAATGGCCCAAAAACCGTCCGCCGAAAGGAAGGTAAAAATTTTCAAAAGTTAACTGATTTTGGTTGGCTTTGCGATACATCCGTGTTCTCCAAGTGCAAGGGTTTTGATACAATTAAATGGAAATCCATTCACTCCGTGTAACATAACACAAAGCTATCCAACTGTAAACAAAGAAGTTGCAACTTAATCAGCAAACCCTACTTAACACCGATTATGGGTCTGTTGAAACCCGGGCTCGGTCAGGAGGGCGATTTGTCCGCCTTTTCAGGCTGTACGTTTCTCTGCTGCTCAATGGCTAACAAATCGGATACGGTGGGTTTGTCTAATGTGCCACCATTGAGGATTATTTTGACATCGTCTGCATCGAGTGTTTCATATTTGAGCAGCGCTTTTGCGATTGCTTCGATCTTTTCTTTATTTGTCTCTATAAGCTCAAAGGCGTTGGAGTAGGCTTCATCTATAAGCGACTTGACCTCTTTATCTATCAGTTCTGCGGTTTTCTGAGAATAATCCGGTGTCATACTCGGGTAATACATCTCTCGAACGGGATTAGGTCCGTAGTTTATAGGCCCTATTTCCCGGCCCATGCCCCAGGTCAGAACCATCTCCTTGGCCATACTTGTCGCTTGAATGATGTCGGATTGCGCCCCGCTGGTGATGTCATCACAGAACAATTGCTCGGCTATACGTCCTGCAAAACAAACCTGAAGCTGGGCTATGCAATATCTCTTCGTATAGAACATGCGGTCCTTTTCCGGCAGCGCAAATGTCGCGCCGCCCATTGGGCCGCGAGGAATAATGCTAACCTTGTGCAGGGGGTCGGCCTCTTCAAGCATCGATTGAACAAATGCGTGGCCGGCCTCGTGATAAGCGGTAAGTTTCTTATCCTGTTCGTCAACAACCCTGCTTTTCTTGGCCCTGCCCCATTTAACCTTGTCCCGTGCCTCTTCGAGGTCCGGCATTTCGACATAATCCTTATCGGCCATGCTCGCGCTGATGGCTGCTTCATTAATCAAAGCCTCCAGTTCAGCCCCACTGAACATCGGGGTACCGCGGGCAACACGTTCAAGCTGAACATCGGGGCCTATCTTAACCTTCTTGGCGTGAATCTTCAGGATATCAAGCCTGCCCTTTAAATCCGGCAGTGGAACAATAACCTGCCTGTCAAATCTGCCGGGTCGGGTCAGCGCATGGTCTAATATATCCGACCGATTGGTTGCAGCCATTACTATTACCTGGTCATCAGTGTCAAAACCGTCCATCTCAACCAGTATAGCATTGAGTGTCTGCTCCCGTTCGTCATGGCCGCCACTGACAAAACCCGGGCCGCGTTTGCGCCCTATGGCGTCAACCTCATCCAGGAAAATAATGCAGGGTGCATTCTCCTTTGCCTGCTTGAAAAGGTCGCGTACACGACTTGCCCCTACTCCGACGAACATCTCTACGAAATCACTGCCCGATATGCTGAAAAAAGGCACATCCGATTCCCCGGCGATTGCTCTTGCAAGAAGCGTTTTACCACACCCCGGCGGGCCTACGAGAAGCACCCCACGCGGAATCCGGCCACCAATTTTCCTGAACTTCTTGGGATTCTTCAGAAACTCTATAGTCTCGGCGACCTCCTCCTTGGCCTCTTCGATACCGGCAACATCGTTGAAGGTAACCTTTTGTCCCTTGCCCTGAAGTTTATGCTTGCTGCGACCGAAACTCATGAGCATACCGCCGCCGGTGCGAACGTTGCGTATAAAGACGAAGTAGATTATGGCCACAAGCAACAGGAAAGGCAGAATGTTCAAAAACAGAGGAAGCCATATATCCTGGTCGGCCCAACTCACCTTCACACCCTTATCTCGCAGGCGAGCCAGAAAATCCTGTGGCAACAAGTCCGGGTCGTAGTTCACCTCAAAGGCCTTGACGAGCCTTCCCCCTTGCTGAGTCATATACTCATCCGTAAACCTGCCTACCATCTTATTTTGCCGCAGTTCTACACTGGCAATATAACCCTTGTCGCGATAATCCTCGAAATCAGGAGAATAATCAATCTTTTCAACACTTTGCAATCTGGCTACTATCATCAGGATGCTGAAGGCTACAAGCACTATCACGAGCCAACTGAGAGGCCCCCGGCCGTATTTCGGCAGAGGCTTCTTCGGCGAGCCAGGCGGTATCTGCGGGCGCTGCCCGAATGAGCGTTTCTGTTTCGGTTTATCGGTCATAAGCTAATCCTGTCACCATTTGGTCTGCATAAGCTCCACCACCCTCTCGGCGACGCGGTTAGTCGCAACTTTGGCGGCATAATCGAAGTCCTGCCCGAGTTGGGTCGAATATGAAGCCGAAGCACTTGCAGAGGCACCGTTTATGAGAAGCTCTCCTGTTTCAAGATTCTTCCAGCTTACGCTGACGGTAAACTGGGTCTCATTTTCAAGAGGTCTGCCCGAATAGCGGTCCCTTGCAAGAACGCTCGAGCGAATAGCGCCCATCCGGCCGCTCAGCAGCGTCTGGGCCGCATTCCTGTCGGATACTATTTTATACGGCGTCTCCGACTCAATACGCTTGCATATCGCATCAGTCAAATCATATTCGTGTCCGCGCCGAAAACTGGCGGTATCAAACATCTCTACATATACGGTCGTAACATCTCGCGGATAAATCCAGTCATTGGTATAGCCCTGCGGACCACCCGGCCCACATCCGGTAACTGCAAAAAGCGCCGCAATGGTTACGGGCATCAATAACAAAATCAATACATTAAATCTAATCATCATTTTTTTCCACCTGTAAGGTCCTTGAAATCCGCAAACAGGTAGAGATGCGGAGTTAATCAACACTTCACCTTACCTCTATACAGAACTTTTGTAAAGATGTCTTGAGAAAATTTATAGCCTTCCGAGGCCGAACCAACTATCCAAAAACGTATTTCCCGCATCAAATAAACGCCGTCTAATACTACGCTCCTTTTTCGGCGATGGTTCCCGTGTTTCAGTTGCTTCGAGCTTTGCCTTTGCCATCGCCGCCGCATCGGTACCAGGCCAGTCATCCGACACCATTTGATAATACAGGTTTGCAGCCTGCCTGTTCCCGGACCTTTCATAATACTCGCCGATTGCGAACTGTTTATAAGCCAACTGCTCGTCAACCATTTTAATCTTGGCGTCGATATTATGCTCGTCGGCCAGTTGCGAATACCGCTCTTTGAAGTCTTCGTAGTACCTTCGCGCGCTCTCAAGGCCGGACGAATCGTATTTGCAGCTCCTGTATGCCGAGTGAAGGCTATGAGCCATACCCAGCATTGCGTCCCTGCCAAGCCCGCCGGTGGGCCAGCGGGCCGATATTTCAGCCCAAACCTCATAGGCCCCGGTCTTGTCGGGGTCCGCAACGTAAAAGCTGCCCCTTTTCTCACAACTTCTCGCGACAGAAATAAGGGCACGCTCGGCAATCGGGGCATCCCCGGCACGGTCCGCAATTCTGCGCATAATCTTTACGCCCTCTTCATAAGCGGAAAGCTTGAGCACCTTCAGAACTTTTCGTTTCTCGCCGCCCAGAAAAGCGGTCGCTATTGCATACTCTCTCTCCAGGGCGGACTCATAGAGCGGGCTTTGCGGCCAGGCCTCGATGAACTCGTCATATTTTTTCACAGCCTTTGCCCACTTCCCGGCGCCGTAGAGCATCTCGGCCTCCATAAAGGCATCCAGGTCAGGCCCGGCAATATCGGGAAAGTCGGCCTTGAGCCGCTCTAAAGCCTGCTGTGCGGAATCGACCCGGCCTACGCTTATCAGTCGTTTGACTTCGGCGACATCCAACATGTACTTTCCGGCTTCATCGTCCGCCACCTTCTTCCACTCGCCGTTGTCCGCCAGGTGCCAGGTATCAGCGCAGCTTCGGCCTGAAAAAACCGCTCCGGACAGAACTAACACCGCCACCGCCAGCCTTGCAAATAACAAATTCGAGCACATATAATCAACCCCTGTGATATTATTACGACATCCTTCGATTTTGCTATTATACCCTATCGGCTCTTTCTTGCAAAGTATCTTTATGGCCTGAATTTTTTGACGAAGGAATCCGCAGGAATCACGGGATTTTCGCAGTCCTCGCCAGCCCCGCCACAAAATGTGAACACCTTTATCGTGGGTCCGGCACAGGGTGAAGTGCAACAAGGCGGGGCTTATCGGCCGGGTCAAAAACACCGCTGCGGTCGAATATGGCTATCATGCGTTTCTGAGGCCCATCATTGCCGATACGAACGAGTATATAAGCGGTAAAAACATCACTGCGAACGGTAAAGATATTTGAGACGCGTGAAAGTATCCAATCGCGTTCTTCAAAATCATCATCTATGGAAGAATCACCCGTATTCGGATCTTCGTCGTCTATCATTTGCTTAAAGCCCGGCACCTCAAGCAAATCACTGACTCGTTCAAAAGGCCCGTTGCACGGATCGCCGCGGTATGAAATAATATTTTGAGCCAGGTTGTCAGCGTCAGGCTCCCAACCCAGCTGGGGAGGGATAGCCGCACGAATGACCTCCATTGTGGCTGTATTTATATTGATTCGCCCGGGCAGATTACGTTCGGGCCGATTCATAAAACATATATATTCCAATAGCTCCGGCCGGCTCTCAATATCGAACCGAACATAACTTTCGTTTGCTGCCGAACCCACCTTCATTGTGATTGCGTTGGGGTCATCGCCGATTTTTTCATTGCCTATCGACAGAACCATCTCAAAATCATGAAGAGTCGCCAATTGCTTATTCTTATTCAGCACAGGCATCTGAAAGCCTTTAGCGCCTGTCGAAGTTAATTCGTTAGCAGCACCCAATGTTGGAAAACTGTCATTTAGGTAATGAGAAGAATCTGCAAATCTCCACGCCCTGTCATCACGCTTACTGACAAATTCGCCGTTACCGGGACTGAGCAGAAAATCAGTTTGCTCCATCTCGGTTGCATCAACCGTTATGAACTTCGTATCAGTGGGGTCGGCAGGATCCGGTCTTTGTAACTTTAATATCTCGCCGGGACCAATAAATAATGTACTTTTCACTAATGAAGGCGCCCCCGAAGAAACGGGGACCGACATATCACTAATTATTACCAGCCGCCCAAGGTCTTCGGCTTTAGAAGATGCCGCCGCTTCAATATTATCTCCTGAAGAAAACTCGTAAGGTGTTTCCCCGATTACTATCCGCCAGCCTTCAAGGTCGATAGCCCCGTTAGGATTCATATAAGGATTGCATAGTTCTATTGCGAAGTACTGTTCCGGCGGGTCTTGTGTGTCGTCATAATAACGGTAAAGCTCTGAGATAAACGGCTGGCGCTCATAGCCATATATAATGTCATCAGTACCGAGACCGAAATCATATCGCTCAAACAACGGACTATCGACATCTATGATATCGCCGATGCCTACACCGTGGTCGTAGGTGCTAACCTCAAGAATCAAATTCCTGATTATTTCCCGGTTAATATAGGTGGGATTTTCATTTTTTTGTTCGCCGTAATCATATAGTTCCGTGTCGGAGTCAAAAAAAGGACCTTCTGTGGTTGGATTATTGTCGTCGATGTAGTCAATCATGTTAGCCACGAGTTGTGCCGACCGCCTTGCAGCGGCCCGATACCCGGCCTCAGGGTTCATCTCAACAAAATACGCCCGTAAGGCATACAGCAGGTGTAATATGCTCCGACGACTATCAGTACTATTTGAACTTATATCATTATTTATATTCACCGGCACACCGGGGCCGGGTGAAAAGACGGGATTATTTTCTAACAGCCTGTCAATCCGGTTCGGGTCAACTATGTCGTTTATCACGTCAACAAACGGATACATCCGCCGGCGAATATTCCTGTCAAAACTATAGAACGTACAAACATGTCTGCGGTCATATTTATATACATCACAGGGGTCCCCCCCGCTGGTTCCATCGAAATTCCGATGGTCCATCCGAATTTTCCATCTGTCAAAGTCTGCTGTGGTCCGTGGAATTCGAAGCGCGCCATAAGGCCCTCCGCCGGCATCCAACGTATAATTTGCAACATCAACCCGCTCGAAGCGGGCCTCAACCGGACTGGTTAGCAGATACCTGTTGCGAATTTCCAATTCATCACCTATATCGAAGGGCACATAGTCCGGCCCGGGATTTTCAATTTTCATTACCACATCATCATGATAATGCTGATAGCTGTCGCACGGATCACAAGGGTCGAATATTCCATCAGCTAATCTCGCTCTGCGGATATTGTAAGGGTCGCCCGGAACACCCGGATTAGTGTCGCTGCCACGCAGGAATCGTTCATAATCGACGGCGGACAAATGCTCACCTTTACTGTCGGCATCGGCGGTATGAACCGTGTTTAAGTTAAGCATCCCGCAGTTATCTATTATCCGAACCGCGGCGAAGATTGGCCTGCCTCTGCTGGGGCTTCTATGCAGCGGTATCCACCTGCTGTCGGTAACTCCGTCACCATCGGCGTCGGCCGGTGCTAAATTATCGGCATCATTCGGTTCTGCAACCACAGCAGGCAAGCCCGGCAAAATCCCGAAGAATGGAAAATCCCCATAAAGGTCGCTGATATTCGGCCATAAATATCTGTCATCACCCGGGTCAAGCGGTGTTGCCGGGTCGAAGCCCACCGGTTCTAATGAAGCAAGCCACGGGTCGTCGCCTGAACGAAAACGTGTTCCCAAATTAGACAAAGGAGCATCCCAGGGTTCATTGATGATATTCAATTTTGAATAATCCGGTCTGCGCCCCCCTGCCGCCGGGGATGCCAAAAGGTGCAGGCCGGTTCCGGTGTAAGGCGAGTAGCCCAAGAGGTCTTCCACCAATACGGTCTGAATTCGATTGACGACGACATCGACCGCCGCCGAAAGCTCACGGTTGTCGGATATGGCGGAGCTTGTGGCGCTGCCGACGCGCGACATCATCACAAACATCGCCCCCACAGTCGCCAACAGCACCGTTATCACTATAACCAAAACAAGCGCCGAGCCGGTAGGAGGCCTGTCAGAACCTGATTTTTTCACTGATTTTCTCATCATTTCTTTTTTATTCTGAACCGTAAACTATGTCATTCTGAGGCGCAGCCGAAGAATCTCAACCGCCGTGTCATTCCGGCTTGACCCGGAATCCAGTTCGTTAACATATGGATTCCCGCTTTCGCGGGAATGACAGCGCTGCGCGACCTTCTAATCATCTAAATAAACAATATGTGTAAACGTCTTGCCGTCTTTGAATATCCCCCTGAAATCATAAAGCGTAAATGTAAATTTCAGCGCTTGGGGGGAAAAATCAGGAGCTAAAAAAAATAATCCCTGCGTTATTGCATATTCTGGCCTGAACCAATCACTTGCACCCAGCGGCACTTCAACCCCGGCGGGCATATTAAAGTAAATCCCAAATTCATCTGTATCCATTCCCGTAGCTCCGAAATCGGAGTCGGTATCATCACCATTGCCGTCGGGGTCGGTGCTGGGCCACCATCGCAATTGGCCATCATAGAAATAAGACCATTGAATCCGAAAATGGCCTACGCCGCGGGTCATTAACATATGCAGCGTATCGGCATTATCCAGGTCAATCCCCGGCCTGCCTGGCACGGCGCATGGGTCATTATCGAAGCAGGTTGTGATAAGCTTGTTGTTATAAGCCAAACCATTAATCAAATCGCTCGTTATAACCTTCCACTGGCTCAACGAGAGACTATCATACTCATACCAATCGTTATTAACGGGTATAAAACTATCTTCGAAAACTGAAAAATTCGCAAGATTCGCAAAATCAACCCTTGGAAAAACGGCACATGGGTCGGATGTGTCGGAAAAATATACATGCTGCCGCCGGGCTAAGATATCAGCCTGCTCATAGGATTCTTCGAGCTTTCTGTCAACCGGATTAGCTTGAAAATCAATATCCATTACATTGGCCTGGCCGTAATAAACCCTTGCGGTGTTGCCCGCCAGGGGAGGAATGTATCTGTAAGACTGAAAATCCCCGTCGGCGAAAAAAAGGATTTGGTCATGCCTGATATTATCGTCGTCATCATCCGTTTCAAACCATATTGCTATGGGACAATCTTTTCGCAGACCTGTAAAATCGGCGTTAAGCCGGTCGGTAACAGCGCCCAGATTTTGGGCTATCTCGCTGGTGGCCTCGGCGGTGCGATGTGCCTTGACCGCGGTGGCAAAGATGACACCCGAGGCCGCTAAAAGCATGCCGAAAAGTCCCATCGCAATCAAAAGCTCAACTATCGTAAACGCCCTTCGCATCGTCGGACCTTTATCTACAAACCAACAACTACCAACTAAAAACCAATTACCGTTTGATAAACACCTATGCACGGTTCCCTGCCGCTGCCTTCGGCAGGCGGAACCACCCAGACAAAATCGCCACTCGGTACCACCCAGTTTCTCCATTTTCGGTCCAGCGTAATGACATTGTCGGAAGTTCGCTCCATAACACGATAAATCCGGCCTGTTGCATCATCTAAAATCGTACTGCCGGAATTTATAAAAGTTTCATACCCAGGTTCAATCGTAAGCACTCTTTCTTCGCCCGGATTGACTGAAGCTGTAACACCAACCTTCACCGGTACAGGCCAATCACCATCGACTGGTCCTGATGGTACCAGACCATAATTGGGCTGAGTGTAATTGGAGTTTGGGGTACGATATCTCGCTCCCGCTCCTGCCTTCCTGCCGACAAATATGGAAACATGAACGTTGCCGTCCGGCAGCAGGCCACATAACGCCGACCAGTGGTATTTCTTCGGTTCCGGATTTGTCCGGGCCGATGGATAGACGAATTCATGAACTTCACAGGGATCACCGCGACCAATACCCGGTAAAGCATCCACCAAATCAACATATCGGTTGCCGAAGCTTTCAGCTTTTTTCAACTCGTCAACCAGATTAGGTTCGGTGGATGAGGCGTTGAACATTTCGACGTAGAGCTTCATTTTCGCTGTCGCCTCATCGGCAACAATGGGGGCAATTGTCTGCTCGGTCGCAATGGCGGTCAGTTTCACCCCGACAGGGAACATCCCGGCGATAAATGCAAATCCTATCGTCAGTATCCCCGCAGCCATCAAGACCTCTGTAAGAGAAAAACCGTTATTTTGCAACCTGTTCGACATTGCTGAAACCGCGTGGGCCACAGGCCCACCCTACAAATTTCTGGTGCGATGAATCGCACCCTACGAATCATTTATTAATAATCCGGCCCGTATATGGGCTTATATACAATACTTCCAGATACTGCAGATAATCCGTCCACCTCTTATTCATACTGACCAAGTCCAGTCGCCTCTTGTCATAGATAACAAAACTATTCCTGCTAAGCTCCTGGCCTAAGCCACGCTCGGCATAATCGTCCTGGACAAACATTCCATATTGATTAACAGCATCGGTGATTTTAGTCAGCGTATTGAATGCTCCGTCTTTGCTCCAGTCTACATTCTCGTTGGATTCGAACCTGCCATGTCTGTTTCTCGTTCTAACTTCGTGGATTACCAGTTTCCCGGACGGTGAGAAAACTATTGAAAAACTGGTTGTATCCGTAAGATATATATTCCTGCCGTCAACCAAATTGCCTGAAACCGAGTTGTTAAGATCTGCGTCAACAATGGGTCTGTCCCCAACATTGCCTGCATCGCAAGGGTCAGACCTTACCATCAAGTCCATCACGCCGACATTAGCCGGCAGTCTCGCCGGTTTGCAGCCGGTAACTGCACGAAACCCATTTGCCAGGCCCGTTCCGGTAAGAGTCGGGTCATTTGCAAGGTCTGCTGCTGACGGCGAAGGTGCAGGGTCATTTATTATAAATATCATGTACTGGTTGCCGGCAAGGTCCTGCTGGAAGCGGAGGCCGGAATAGGCCTGCTCCCGGGCGGCAATTGCTCTGGCGTTACCAAGGGCCGAGCTTATCAGATGGCGGACGCTGAGTGAGGACTCGAACGAGTCGAGAACCTGTTTAGCTGCGGGCAGACCGAGCACCGCAAGCAAAAGCATAACCGATACAACGGTCAAAAGCTCGACAAGCGTAAAACCGGTTTTTGACTTATCAGTTCTCATTTTTTATCTTCGGTTCAGTGTACGACTGTTAAAATGTCATTCCTGCGAAGCTTGTCCCTGCGAAGGCAGGGAGCAGGATTCCACGACCTTCAGCAAAACAATGGATTCCAAATCGAGTTTGGAATGACAATGTGATCGCTCAAAAAGATACTTATAACGTTTTCCAAATACAATACTAAGAACTCAAAACTAAGAAATAAAAACTGTTACTCCCCTTTGTTAAAGTTAAACACATCATCCGGCGTTCCGTACTGGCCGTCCGGCCCAGCCGAGAGCAAGATAAATGAATCCGCCCGGTAAGGCCGCAATGGAGGCGTGGCAAAATTCGGATTCAGCGTGTTCCTGTAAAAAATCGCTGGTTTGCCCCCGTTTTCACTCATGGGATGAACAAAGGTGCTATCCGATGGTAGCCCCAGATCGATGATGATTTGATTGTCACGATAATCATATATGTTTTTATCAAGGTCGTCGCTGTAATGCTCCGGGTCATGTATGAAGTTTGAAGTGTTGGCCCTGTAATAAAGAATCGGCATTCCCGTATTCTTGCCGGTTGCCAGATGTTTTACATTCCCGAACACATCTGCGAAAATGAATTTATCAACAGTGTCTTCAGGAAACGAGATTTGTTCGTCCTCATAATATAAATTATTCAGCTTGACTGCGTTGGCAGTCTCCAATTCCAGATATGGGCCCTTTCTGATGGTCAGGTTCTCTTTCTTTAAGGCATCTTCCTCGTTCTGAGGCAGACCAAAACCTTCAATATCTCCATCAACATCCGGCAAATATAGATGTTCATCGACGCCGTCATTTCCATACCAATCCGCCTTGCCGTCATTTCTGAACTCGGACATTGGATGAAAACCGAAACCATCGTGACCTATAACGGCCTCGGCAAGTTTCTGGGCACCACAATAAGACTGAACTATAAGGTCGCCGGGCCTGCGCGTATATTCAGACTCGGGGTAGTCGCCGAAGTCGGCTCTGAAGGCCTCAAGGGCAATTTCGATACTGTGAAACTGCGCGCGCTGCCTGGCCATATCGGCGGACCTTCTTACCATGCTCAGGGCCGGTATTATCAAGCTCACAAGGACCGCAATTACCGCCACCGCTGCAACGACCTCAACCAATGTAAAGCCGCTTCTGTGTGAAAATCGTTTCGCGTACAGCTTCATTTTGACACCTCCTTTACGTTTCACGTTCTGGATTCCGGGTCAAGCCCGGAATGACAGGACGACATCTCCTTTTTTATTTCTGCCCCTGGTTTCCGGGTCCCTTCGGCCTTGCTCAGGACAGGCAAGCCCGGAACGACAGGTTGACATCTACTTTACAAACCAATCACCTGCAAATTCATATTTAGCCCCACGTTTCACGTGGGGTTTTAACTGTGCACGCGGTTAAATACTAACGACTGTTCTAATAGTCGAAGTTGCTGATATCATCGGCCGTGCCGTATATTCCGTCACGGCCTGCGGAAATCAAAATAAAGGTCGAGGCGTTAAACGGCTTATCATAGCTGACCTTCGGATTTGTGATAGTTTTATAGAAAAGATTCATACCGTTCCTTGTTTGGCCTTGTTCGGTATAAGTAACGCTTTCATCAAAAAGGTGCTTTACAAGCGGGTCTTTGACCGTGCCGAGTTCGATAATTCCCCGATTATCCTCGTAATTGTATATCCAGCCTTCAATTTCATCCGATGGCTCGGGGACCTTTTTAAAAAGTCTCGAGCCGCTGTTCGCCTTGTAATAAAGAATGGGAGTACCCGCCCACTCAGAGTCCTCTCTATAGGGCACCTTGACCTTTTTCTGGCGAAATATGTCGGTAATGACCGGTGCACGAAAATGGTCCGGTGAATCCGCTTCCTTGGTCGAATATACATCCCCGGTATAGTTTTCATATAAATCATCCATTACGAAAACACCCATATCCTTCAGCTCGATATATAGTTCCTTTCTGCGACTTCTGCAGGCCGCGATATCTTCGTCTGTGGACTGTTTAACATCACAGGCGTAAATACTGTCATCCTCTGCAGGTGCATACCAATTGGACTCCGGGTCAAATCCTTTCATGTCCCGGCCAACAAGCGCCTCGGCGAGATGCTGGGCGCCGCAGACCCGATGCCCCACGGTACCGTCGGAGATTGTCATGGAAGGTGGATAGTCGTCATAATCCTTTTGAAAAAGCTCCAGGCCGACTTCGATAGCATGGAAGCTGGATTTCTGACGTAAATTCGTCGCGTGCCTCTTGACCGCCTGAATGCCGGTTGATAGAAAGCCTATCAGCAATGTTATAATGCTGATTACAACAAGCAACTCGATTAACGAAAAGCCCGACCCGAACAAATATCGTTTTGTGCTTTGTCCCATTTTCAAATTCCTCGATTTTCGCAGCTTTTTCACCAAACCAACAAACAGAACACTCTTGTCAACTTAAAACTAATAACTACATATCCCTGCTGCTGACATTGTCAGCCTGGGTGTTAAAATCTTTGTCCGGACCGCCCGATACAACCTCCGGGAAGCTGTCCTGCGCTTTATATATGTAATCGAGCGGCTCACCCCACGGGTCCAGAAATTCAAGCCGACCCTCTTCATCATTATTCGTATCGCCAACCATAGTAGTATCTATCTTTTCACAGAATCTCTTTGAACTCGGCGTAGAATCAAGCTGAACGTAAAGGTCTTCACTGTGCACATCAGGCGGCTCACAGGGATCTACAACAGGAAACTTATCCCAAAATCCATAATACTGCTCTATTGCCGTTACGAGTATCTGTATCGTGCTTTTGGCAAGCTTCTCCTCGGCCTGGGTCTTCAAACGCTTGCCAACACCGAGCAAAATCGCCGCTAAAATTATCACTACCGTAACCGCAGCAAGGACCTCAAGCGTCGAAAACGCCCTGTTTTCTCTGCTAATTCTCATATCCAAACTACCCCCGGCAAAACGGCTCAGTCAGCCCCGCGTCTTTCGACCGGTTGATGATCCATCCTTCCACCGAAGCCAACAAATCCTCGTTTTATGAACTACGAGCCACCAACTACAAACTACCAACTAACAACTACGAACTATCAGCTACGAACTACGAACTATCGGCTACGAACTACAAACTACGAACTACGAACTACAAACTACGAACTATGAACTACGAACTATGAACTATGAACTACGAACTATTTACTAAACTACTCTTTATCAAAGTTAAAAATATCGTCCGGTGTACCATATAATCCGTCCTTCCCGGCGGACATTAGGATGTAGGAGCCGGCCCTGTAAGGCCTCTTGATTGTGGCAATCTGCGGATTTAATATCATGTTCTCGAAATCCCGCCAATCATCTTCACTAGTATAATCAGGGGCTCCGGCAGATATATCACCACCATCACCGGGAAGACCGTTCGCCAGAGGGTGCCAGTCACCAGGCGTCTCAGCGGAACCGAGAGCCAACAAATTGTAGTTGTCCATATAATAATAGATATCATTGTGAATAGTCTTTCCCTGCATGTCGGGACGGTAATCCTGTTGTGTGAACTTGGTACGGGCCTTGTAGTATAGAATCGGCATACCGGTCTTTTTGCCGGCGTGGCGCTTCTTGTCGAAAACATCACACAGGACTAAATTAGCTCTGTCAGGATCAAAGTCGCCGATACCCGGCCCTTCTATCGCATCTGCATCATATATATCCGTTACCATAAAAGCATTGGCGTTTTCGAGTTCTACAAAAGGCCCCCACCTTGCTTTTACATTCTCCTCGGCGGACTCGACATACAAAGGATTATCGGGTTCGTAATTAGTGTCCGCATGGTAAGTCGGAGCTTCGTGGTACATCCCGAGCGGCTCATCAGGTTCCGGGTGACTGAAGGTATTGTTCGACCTGAAGTCCGAGTTTGGATGGAACCCCAAAAAATCAAGGCCAACGATTGCCTCTGCCAACTTATTGGCGCCGCAATACGGTACACCCAGAGGTATGTCATACTGGTTGTCTTTCGTCGGGTCCAACAGGTCCATATTGTCGTTTGACTCCGGGTACCTGCCGTAGCGGTCTTCGGCGCTGAACATGCCAAGGGCGGCGTCGATACTGTGGAACTGGGCTTTTTGCTCAAGCTCCTTTGTATAGTCTTTGACCAGATTGAGCGCAGGGACTAAAAGCCCAATCAAAATCGCGATTATCCCCATCACCGTCAACAACTCGATAATCGTAAATCCAGAACATTTATTCAAATTTTCATCGCCTGCCTTCATTGCACAATCCTTTCAAAATCTTGTTAATAAATATCAATCACTTATTTCGCTATACCCGCAGCTTCGCCGGGCCGAAACTCAAAAGTACAACTAAAAACTACCAACTACCAACTACCAACTACGAACTACGAACTACGAACTACCAACTACCAACTACCAACTAAAAAGCTACATCAGCACCGTAATCATCCTGACCATCGGCAAAAACATCGCTATGACAATCGTACCGACAATCAAACCAAGCATTACGACCATTATCGGCTCAATGAGGCTCATCAACGAGCTTACAAGGACATCTGTCTCATCGTCATAGTTGTTGGCAATCTTTTCGAGCATCTTGTCCATCTCTCCGGTCTCTTCGCCGACGTCAATCATGTTGACAACCATTGAATCAACTGTTTTGGACTGCCTCAGTGGATTTGCAAACGTGTCGCCCTGCCTGATGGCATGGTGCACCTTATTCAAAACCCCCGCGTACACCTCATTGCCTGCCGTGTCACGGGTAATATTAAGAGCCTCCAGAATCGGAACACCGGCGCCGATAAGTGTTCCTAACGTCCTTGTCCAACGGGCGACGGATATCTTATAAGTCAGCTTCCCGATAATCGGCATCCTCAGCTTGATTACATCAAGTATAAGCCTCCCGATGCGAAACTGCCTTATAAACCTCAAAACAGCAACAATTGCAAAAGGAGAAAGAACAATTAGACCTGCATTCAATCCTTTGCGACCAAGAAGCCAGTCACTTATGTCCATTAGCGCCTGAGTAAGACCTGGCAACGAGCCTTCACCTTCGGTCATATCCATCAGAACAGTCGAAAACACAGGTATTATTTTCATCATTAAAAACAGCACAATAGTCATGGCAATTACAAGTACAACCACCGGATACACCATTGCCTTTTTGACACTCGACTTAAGCTTCTGGCTTTTTTCCAGAAAGTCCGCCAGACGTAAAAGAATGATATCCAGAACACCGCCAACTTCACCTGCGGCTATCATGTTTACGAACAGTCTGTTGAATGCCTTTGGAAATTTCCCGAGAGCCTCTGAAAGCGTCGCTCCTCCTTCAATGTCATCGGCGACATATCCGATAATCCTTTTTATCTTGCCTCCTTTATGCTGCTGCTCAAGAATCCTTAAAGAACGCAAAATCGCAAGACCCGCATCCTGCAAAGTGGAAAGCTGGCGCGCAAACTGAACTATATACTTGGGTTTGACCTTGCCGCCGGCTCCACGACGACGCTTCGGGGCGGCTGCTTTTTCAACCTTCTTGGCGGCTCCCTTTGAACGAACCCTCGTAGGTATCAGGCCCTGCTTGCGTATCTTGCTTATCGCTTCCTTGTTGCTCAGGGCTTCTATCTCGGCTCGAACTTCCTTGCCCTTGGAATCCAGCGCATCATACTTGAATATCGGCATCTTAAAATACCTCCATACTTCAAACTCTTCCGAATATCTCGTTACATCGCGGTGGCGATTGTTTCTCTGGCCACTTCCTCGATTGTCGTTGTCCCGTTGTACACAAGGTCCAGCCCATTGTCCCTAAGAAGCCTCATCCCGTTTCTGCGTGCGGCCTCATTCAACACTGCCGTTGAACTGCGATTTATAACCAAGTCCCGCAATTCATCATTAAACGTCATAATCTCGAAAATTCCCGCTCGACCCCGGTAGCCCGTGTTGTTACACACCTCACAACCCTTACCATAATAAAACTTCCTGCCGGCGACCTCTTCGGGCTTAAGACCTAACTCCAACAACGTTTCTTCGCTTGGCTCAAACTCCCTCTTACAGTTGGTGCAAATCTTTCTTACCAATCGCTGAGCTATGATTCCTTCCAGCGTGGCGGTTACAAGAAACGGCTCAAGCCCAAGGTCCAGAAGCCGCGCAATCGTACTGGGAGCATCGTTTGTATGAAGAGTCGAAAACACAAGATGTCCCGTCAGCGACGCCTGTATGGCAATCTGACCGGTCTCTAAGTCACGAATCTCACCGACCATCACAATGTCAGGGTCCTGTCGAAGTATCGAACGAAGACATCTTGCAAACGTCAGACCGATATCCGGATTTATCTGAATCTGAATAAGACCGTCGATATCATATTCAACCGGGTTCTCCGTTGTAATTATCTTGGTCTCAATCGAATTTAATTCCTTAAGGGCGGAATATAATGTTGTCGTCTTACCACAGCCGGTCGGACCCGTTGTTATCACTATTCCGTTTGGCTTGTGTATCAACTGTCTTACCTGTTCCATGTCATAATCAGACAAACCAAGCATATCCAGTTTCAAATCGAGCTGACTCCTGTCCAGTATACGAAGTACCACGCTTTCACCAAACATCGTAGGAAGAACGCTTACGCGAAGGTCAACAGGATTGCCGCCGACCACCAGCGGTATTCTGCCGTCCTGGGGTAATCGCCTTTCGGCAATGTCAAGGTCCGCCATAACCTTTATACGTGAGCTTAGGGCTACTGCAATATGCTTCGGCGGAGGCACCATCTCATAAAGAACACCGTCAATTCGATATCTCATCTTGTACTCATCTTCAAAAGGCTCGAAATGAATATCGGAAGCTTTGTCTCTAATCGCCTGAAGCAGTACAAGATTCAACAACTTCTTCACCGGATTAGACTCTGCCAGTTCCTTAAGCTCCTCAAGGTCAATACTCGCGTCCCGACCTCGAAATTCCGTTAAGTCGGCATCCTCCTCAATCTCACCTATCAATTCGTTTATGCTCTCTTCCTTATCCGCATAATGCTTGTTCAACGCCTTTTCAAGCGAAGAAGGGTCAGTAACTTTGGCTTTTATATTGAACCCCATTAGGGTACCTAAATCGTCTGTAGCCCTAAAATTGTCAGGGCTGTCAAGAGCAACCGTCAACTCTTTTTTCTTTTTATCATACTCAAGCGGTATAATCCGATAGGTTCTGGCCATTTGTGCGGGTACAAAAGCAATTACATCATTTGGAATTTCGTCAACATCCATTTTTACGAATTCCATCCCCCTCTGACCCGCAAGCGCTATACCAAGCTCCTCCTCACTAACCAACTCAAGCTCCAAAAGTATCTCTCCGAGCTTCTGCTTTCCACCCCGCTGTTGCTGTAACTTCAGACATTCATGAACCTTATCACGGGTCAATAGCCCCATCTTCGTAAAGATTCGACCTAGCGCCCTGCCCTTTAACTGTTTTACAGGTGGCATCTTCGCCATTTTAACACCCTATAAATATCAATTTTTTTCCTGATATATCCTAAAATACATTGTTCCCTCGTTTATATTATACGAACGTAAGCAATTACCGGCAAGATAATTACAAATCGGACATTTAGTATTTATGACAAATATTTTAAATATAAATATAAAAACGCTGTTTTAACCAAAAAAAAAGAAAAGCCTTTGATAAGGCTAATGAACGTTTGGACAACTGGCTAATAGGACGTCCTGTTTTGACTATTTTATCCGTAAGCCATAATCTATTTCTGAGCTAACCTTTTGAAGCCAATGAATGCTGAACTGTTATTTTAGAAGCTCAAAGTGCATCTATCAATCTGATTTTATGTCTTCAAAACAGGGCCAAAACCATCCATTTCCTTCTCTCCGCTTATACCTGGTTGCTTTTTCTCAGCTTTCTCCAACATATCACCTGGTGAACGTGCTTTATCAAGCATCTCCTCAAGTGTAATCTTTCCCGTGTCATAAAGCGTCCAAAGGTGTTCGTCAAGGAGCTGCATGCCAAGCTTTTTACCTGTTTGGATACTTGATTCTATCCTGTATGTCTTGTTTTCGCGTATAAGATTTGAAATCGCCGGCGTTACTACCATAAACTCGTAAGCTGCAACCCGTCCCTTTCCAGTCGCCAATGGACAAAGGGCCTGGCTAAGCACGGCAATAAGGTTAGTGCTCAACTGGATACGAATCTGTTCCTGCTGGTCCACGGGGAAGGCGTCGATAATCCTGTTGATCGTTCCCTGGCAACCCGTCGTGTGAACGGTGCTGAAGACGAGGTGCCCGGTCTCGGCGGCCCTGATCGCCGATTCCATAGTCTCGAGGTCTCGCAACTCACCGACCAGTATTACGTCAGGATCCTGGCGCAGTACTCGCCTCAGCGCCTCAGCAAAAGTCGGCACATCCATTCCCACTTCTCGCTGATTAACTATAGACTTTTTATGTTTGTGATAATATTCGATTGGGTGTTCAACGGTAACAATATGCCGGTCAAGGTTCTCGTTGATATAGTTTATCATCGTCGCCAATGTGGTCGTCTTTCCGCTGCCTGTAGGGCCTGTCACCAGAAACAGCCCCTGTGGCCGCCGACACAGCGCGTGGCAAATCTTCGGAAGTCCAATCTGCTCGAAAGTCATGATTTCTGAAGGTATAAGCCTCAGAACAAGTGAAATATTGCCTTTTTGACGGAAAATTGCCGTACGAAAACGACCCGCGTCACCAAAGGCGAAGCCAAAATCTGTCCCGCCTACCTCTTGAAGCTCCTGTTGATTCTTTTCGGGAGTAATACTTTTCATCAGACCCACCGTATCGTCCGGCTCAAGTATCTTTGTCTCAAGTGACCGCAGACGCCCGTGCATTCTCAATACCGGGGGTCGTCCTGTAACAAGATGCAAATCTGAACCTCCCATCTTGATACAGGCATCCAATAACCTGTCAATGTGAAGTGTTGCCATTTTTTAATCCTGAAATATATAAATATTTATGTTACTGCGCTTTAGCGCCTCATCAACTTACCGCTATCTCTTACTCATCAACAACCATGCCTTCGGTTTGTGCCGTCCTGGCCACCTCCGCAGGAGTCGTAACACCTTTGAAAACTTTAAGCTTTCCATCTTCAAGCAATGTTCTCATACCGCCTGCGCGGGCGGCTTTGCGCAAAACGCCGGCCGGTGCCTTGTTAAAGGCCAGCTCTCTAAGCTCGTTATTCATCTGGAGCATCTCGAATATTGCCACTCGGCCCTTGTAGCCCGTATTCTGGCATTTTGCACACCCGGCCCCTTTGTAAACAGGCGTCTTCTTCAAATCTTCGGCCTTGATATTAAGTAACCTGAGAAAATGCGGGTCCGGCTCCTTATCCTCCACTTTGCAGCCGCTACATATCACCCTGACGAGTCTTTGGGCCATTATCGCCTGTATTGAACTGGCAACCAGAAACGGCTTTACGCCCATATCGAGCAAACGAGCAATTGCACTCGGGGCGTCGTTGGTATGAAGAGTGCTGAAAACAAGGTGACCTGTAAGAGCGGCCTGAATGGCAATATCCGCTACTTCACCGTCGCGAATCTCACCAATAAGGATAATATTCGGGGCCTGACGAAGCATTGAACGAAGAATTTTAGAAAAGCTCAAGTCAATTTCCGTCCTGACCTGGCACTGATTGATACCGACAATGTTATATTCGACCGGGTCTTCAGCGGTAATAATTTTCTTATCCGGGCGGTTCAGTTCCATCAATGCAGAATACAACGTGGTGGTTTTGCCGCTACCGGTAGGACCTGTAACAAGGAAAATACCATTAGGCCTTTTGATTATTCGCTGAAATCGGTCGTAATCATCCGGCTCGAAGCCAAGTGCCTGAATGCCGATATTTACCGATTCCGGTCGCAGAATACGAAGAACTATGCTTTCACCGTGATATCCCGGCAGAGCGGAGACGCGGAAGTCTATATTCTGACCGTCCACATTTCGCATGATTCTCCCGTCCTGCGGAAGACGCTTTTCGGCAATATCCATACCCGAAAGGATCTTCATTCGAGTGGTCACCGGTGCCTGCATATTCTTGGGAATATTATCCCTTTCCACGCAAACACCATCAATTCGATAGCGAATACGAACGCGGTCCGACATCGGCTCAACGTGGATATCACTAGCACGCATGCGGCAGGCTTCGTCTATTATCAGATTAACCAGCCGGATTATCGGTCCTTCTTCCTCACCCTCTTCGGCCCCGGCGCGTTGCACTTCAGCTTCTATTGCGTGCCCGGCGGCTACAAGCTCTGCGGCTGTGGCGTCAATACTGCTTCTGACTTCATCCATCTTCTGAAATATATACGACCTTATCTTAGCGGGATTCGCATAGCAGCATTCCAGCTCCGCATTCAGACGAAAACGAAGCAAATCCAGTGTATCAAGGTCGAGCGGGTCGCTGATAATCAGCTTCATAGTGCCGTTATCCATACCCAGAGGCAGAATCAAATGTTTCCGCATCAACTCCTCCGGGATGAGTTTCCTCGCGCTTTGAGGAATCTCCTGTTCGTCAAGGTCGATATACTCCAGGCCGAACTGTTCGGCGATTTTACGGCTTAAATCCTCTTCGTTAATCAGCCCCAGTTCAATCAGGGTCTCACCGAGCCGCTTGTTATCAGCCTTAGACTTCTTTATTGCCTTAACCAGCGGTTCTTTCTCGACCAGACCGCTGCGATAAAGTATCTCGCCTAAATGTTTGCGTTTTTTTGCCATAGGCCTTTATTTACACAACAAATTCCTGCAAATGACTAATTATACCAAAATAGTGTGCCACAGTCAAACTTACAGTTTGAGCCTCAGCATATTTAATGCGGTCAGTGCCGTCCGATAACGAATATGCCCCCTTGAGTGAGAAAAGATGTAACGCTGTATGTCCTTCCACCCCGGCCCGGTTACGGCAATATAAACCAGTCCCACCGGTTTTTGCTCGGTTCCTCCGCCCGGCCCGGCTATTCCCGTAACGGCAATTGCAAAATCCGTATCCGCCCTTGCCAAGACACCTTCTGCCATCGCAATAGCAACTTCTTTACTTACTGAGCCGTGTTTTTCTATCAAGGCACCATCAACTCCAAGCTCGCGTACCTTGACTTCATTGCTGTAAGTTATCCAACCACACTTAAAATAATCGCTCGAACCGGGCACATCCGTCAATAACTTACCGATAAGCCCCCCGGTACACGATTCAGCCACCGCAAGGCTCTTTCGGAGCTTCCGCAATTTCGCCCCTATAACTTCAGCCAGAGTCTGCTCATCCCGGCCGTAAACAATGTCGCCCAAAAGCGCCCGAAGCTGTTGAGAATCTTTTTCAATCATATCCTCAGCAATAGCCCTGTCTGCAGCAGTTGCGACAATGTGCAGTGTGATGACTCCTCCACTGACTGTGCAATTGATGAGCGGATTTCTGTTACGTTGCATCGAATTACCAAGCTTTTCGGCGATGACGGACTCGCCCGTCCCAAAGCAGTTGAGTTTTCGAGAAAGGACAACCTGCCCGCCGCCGGCCTGTTTGAGTCTGGGGGAAACGGACCGGGCAAACATCTGAGTCATTTCTTCCGGCACGCCGGGCAGGCAAATAAAAATCTTATCGTTGAGTTCGGCCATAATGCCCGGCGCAGTTCCAACGTTATTTGCAATTGCCCGGGCACCTGCCGGGATGTAAGCCTGAACCTTGTTTTTTTCCGACATCTTTAGGTCGCGCCTTTTGAAAAAATCTGATATGCGTGACAACAGCTCCTCGCTGAATTCCAGTTCTACCTGCAAGAACCTCGCCAGTGCCTGCCTTGTCAGGTCATCGTCTGTAGGCCCAAGTCCGCCGGTAATAAGGATAATGTCCGCCTGTTGTGCCGCCTGAGATAATACCCGGCTTATCGAATCTATCCGGTCGCCAACGGTGTAACAACTGACGGCGGGGATTCCCATCGCCATAAGCTCCCTGCTGAGATAGGATGCGTTTGTGTTTACAGTAAGCCCCGCCAAAAGCTCATTGCCCACACTGATTATGCACGCCTTTTTCATCAATTTCCTACCTTGATTAGTGCTTTGACCACACCATCGCAGTACGCTGCGACCATATCGAAGGCCTTCTGCGCATTTTCGAACTCAAACCTGTGAGTGAGCATGAAATCTACATCGGCCTTGCCCGATGCGATCAAATCGATGGCCGACTGCGTACACTTGTTTTGCCTGCGAACGTTTATTATTGTAATCTCCTTCCTTCGCATCTTCTCGGCGATAAAGGAAACCCGGTCGAACCTCGGTATCCCAACAACCATCAGCTTGCCCCCGGGCCGAAGCAGTTCTATCCCCTCGTCGAGTGTTTCCTGTTCGCCGGCACACTCGAATACGACGTCCATTCCATCCGGCTCCTGCTCGCGAATAGATTCAACAATATCTTCCTCATCCGGATTCCCCGACCAGACGGCCCCGGCTTGTTTTGCAATATCAACGCGCTGGGCTACCTTGTCTGTCATATAAATAGACTTTACACTTTGTGCCCGCAGTGCAACAAAACAACTCAGGCCTATCGGACCGGAACCGAGAACCGCGATTTTTGCTCCCGGACCGGTTTGCGAACATTGGACGGCATAGACACCGATAGAAAACGGCTCACATAAAGCCCCCTGCTCAAGGGTAACCCTTCCTGCTGTCGGAAAGCAGCAATCCTCGGGCATTACAATATATTCACACAAACAGCCTTGCGCCTGTCCCGGACAGGCCAAAAACCGTATATTCCTGCACGTGTTTTCCCTGCCGGCTCTGCACTGCTCGCAACTGCCGCATGACATCGCAGGGTCCACTACAACTTCATCGCCGACTTTAATCCTGGTTGTCTTGTTACCTGTTTGAACAACCGTTGCTGAAAACTCATGGCCTACAATCCAGGGGAACTGAACTAAATCCGTACCGATTCTACCCGTTTCGTAGTAGTGCACATCACTGCCGCACACACCTACACATTCGACCTTCAGCAGAACATCGGTATCATTTTCAATTATAGGTTTTGCCACATCCCGCAACTCCATTTGCCTGATACCCGTCAGCACCTGCGCTCGCATTGATTCATACTCCTAAACATTGAATCTGAAGTTTATGATATCGCCGTCGTGGACGATGTAGGTCTTGCCTTCGAGTCTTACTTTTCCGGCGGCTTTTACGGCCTTTTCATCGCCCAAATCTTTCAAGTCGCCGAAAGCCATGGTCTCTGCACGTATGAAGCCCCGTTTAATATCGGTGTGGACCTTGCCCGCTGCGTCCAAAGCGCACGTACCTTTTCTTATCGGCCAGGCACGAACCTCATCTTTGCCGATTGTCAAAAAGCTTATCAGCCCAAGCGTCGCATAGCAGCTTTGGACAAATCTTTTCACAGCGGGGGCTGTTATTCCCAAATCCGTCATGAATTCTGCCCGGCTGGCTGCGTCCAACTGAGCTAACTCGCTTTCCAGCTTCGCACACAATGTTACAACCTGAACGGATTCATCAAGATTGTCAAATTTGAATTCTTCACTTAATCTGTCCTCGGCAACGTTAATCACCACCATCATCGGCTTTGCCGTCAAAAGACCTAATGACTTTATCAATTCAAGCTCATGTTCGTTTTCTATTAGTGTCTTGACCGGTTTTTCCGCCTCTAATCCTTCCTGCAGTTTCAACTGCAACGCAAGCTCGGCCTTGTCATGGGCCTGCGTTTTTGTGGGCTTGTGAATCTGCTTTTCCAGTTTGCCTATGCGGGTGGTTACCAACTCCAAATCAGCCAACAACAATTCCGTCTTCAAAACGGTCAGGTTCTTTGCCGGATTCGAATTGTCACCATAAGCTTTCACGACTATTACGAACATATCGACCGTCCGCACCTGCTCAAACAAACGTCTTGCCGCCGCCCGCGTGTGCTCATCTGCAAAAGAAAGGCCCGGCAAATCAAGGCAATCTACAGTGGCATACACAGGTTTTCTACGCTCATAATGTGCAGCCAGCCAGTCCAACCGCTCATCCGGCACCGACACAACTTCCTCGACTACACCCTCTCCACTGGCACGGAACGGCTTACCACTTAAAGCCGAAAGAAGTGTGCTCTTGCCTGACTGCATTAAGCCGATTAAGGCCACCTTCATATGTATTTTTCCTAATTAGCGGTCATATACTGTATTGCCATGCGCATCGTAAGCCACTATCGCCGGAAATTCGGCTACTTCCAATCTCCTTATCGCTTCTGTGCCTAATTCTTCGTAGGCAACCACCTCGGCTGAGGTTATATGCTTGCTCAAAAGTGCACCCGCGCCGCCGATTGCCGAAAAGTGAACCGCTCCATATTTTACAAGCGCAGCTTGCACCTCTTGTGAGCGGTAGCCTTTGCCTATCATCCCTTTAAGCCCGGCTGCTATCAGCTTCGGGCTGAATGCATCCATCCTTGAAGCTGTAGTCGGCCCAGCCGCTCCAATCACCCGGCCCGCCCCTGCCGTTGTAGGACCAACGAAGTAAATTATTTGGCCGATAAGAGCTACAGGAAGCGAGTTGCCCGCATCGATAAGTCCGCACAGCTTCTTATGCGCCATATCACGAGCGGTATAAACAGCGCCACTAATCAGCACCTCATCGCCCGCCCTGAGCGATATTACATCCTCATCAATCAACGGCGTTTTCAAAACTTTGACCTCACTCATCACTTATGCCCCTGCTCTGTCTATGAACTACGAACTAATAACTGATATCAGTATATTCCAACCGTAAAATTTTATCAACTATTGACTAACTTCGACGTTTGGGCTAAACTGTCGCGGCATTAACGGATTGCCCAGAGTTAAATATAAGAGTATGAGGAGCTGACCGTGGCATATAATTGTGTAGTTTTGATAAAGCAAGTGCCTGATACGAAAAGAATTACGGGCCGAGCAATGAACGACGACGGCACGGTGAATCGTGGTGCGCTTCCTGCGATATTTAATCCCGAGGACTTAAACGCCCTTGAATTAGCCCTGCAAATCACCGAGAATTTCGGCGGGAATGTTTCGGTATTAACCATGGGACCGCCTGCCGCAAGCCAAATTCTGCGTGAAGCCCTTTATCGCGGCGCCGACTATGCGATTTTAATCAGCGACAGACGCTGTGCGGCAAGCGATACCTTAGCTACAAGCTATATCTTAAGCTGTGCCGTCAAGAAGCTCGATTACGACATCGTCCTGTGCGGCAGGCAGGCCATCGACGGCGATACCGCCCAGGTAGGTCCTCAGTTGGCTGAAAAGTTGGGCATAACTCAAATTACTTATGTTGAAAAACTCACAGAGCTTAAAGACACTACTATCATCGCCCGCCGAAACACAGGCAGAGGCTGGCAGGAAGTTAAAGCGAAGCTGCCCGTCCTTTTGACCGTTATCGGTGAGGCGAACGAGCCAAGACCCACCGCCGCCAAGAAACTTATGAAGTATAAAAACGCACGCACGCAGTTGGAAGTTGCCGAGGCATTAGCCGGCCAAAACCCGCAGGCCTCCGAGACCGAAGTTAAAAAGCTTGCCGCCCTTGCAGAGGACCGGTGCAGGGACCTTGAAGAAAAGGGGCTGCTGATAAAACTGTGGGGCCTGGATTACTTGGAACCGGATTTTAACTGGTGCGGCCGGGACGGCTCACCGACAAAGGTACACCGCATCCAAAGCATCGTACTCGAAACCAAAGAAACTAAGGATGTGGCGCCGACCTCGGATGGCGTTGCGACAATGATTCATGAACTGATTGAAGAGCATACGATAGGATAGAAAAGGTTAACGGGTTGGAAGATTAAAAAGGATTGCAGACATGATTGAGGTCAACACCGCCGGTGAAGTGTGGGTATTTGCCGAGCAGCATGGGGGCAAACTTGAGGATACCCCGATTGAGCTTTTGAGCAAGGGAAAAGAGCTCGCCGACAAGCTCGGCGTAAAACTCGCCGCGCTTCTGTTAGGTGATAACTGCACGGCTCTTACCGACAAGCTGGCATATTACGGCGCCGATAAGGTCTATTTAGCTCAGCACAAGCTGCTCGGGCAATACCAGACGAACTCCTACGCCAAGGTGATTTACGACCTGATTCATAAATACAAGCCGCAGATTGTTCTGTACGGCGCAACACCTTGCGGTCGGGATCTGGCTCCTCGCATAGCAAGTGCCGCAAAGGCGGGTCTGACCGCGGACTGCACCGATTTGCAGATTGGCGACCATAAAATCAACAAAACCGATACGGTTTACAAAAACCTGCTCTTCCAGATTCGTCCCGCCTTCGGCGGCAATATCATAGCTACAATCATTAACTATGACCGCTGGCCGCAGATGGCAACGGTCCGGGAAGGTGTAATGCCTATGCCTGAACAGGACACGACAAGAAAAGCCAAGGTCGTTACCGAGTCCGTCCAGGTTGCCTTGGATGATTTGCCGCTCGATATTCTCGACGAACACATCCGCCAAAGAAAAGTAAACCTCAAGGCCTCAAGGATAATTGTCGCCGGCGGAGCGGGTGTGGGCAGCAAGGCCAACTTCAAGCTGATATGGGACCTTGCCCACTGCCTCGGTGCCGCCCCTGCAGGGACAAGGGCGGCGGTTGACCTGGGATTTATCGACCATGACCACCAGGTCGGTCAGACGGGAACAACCGTAAGGCCCAGCCTGTATATAGCAGTCGGCATAAGTGGCGCGATACAACACCAGGCCGGTATGAGTGAGAGCAAGAAAATTGTCGCGGTCAATACCGACCCCGATGCGCCTATATTTAACATCGCTCATTACAAAATAGTCGGTAACCTCAACGATGTAGTGCCGAAAATGATAAAGGCAATCAGGGAAAAAACATAATTTAGTGATGAGTTCTTAGTTTTGAGTTTTGAGTTTGGGATTTGAGAATGACCAACTTTTACAGAGATAACGACGATATTCAATTCCTGTTCAGGCATATTGACCTTGCGCCCCTTGCCGATTATATGGAAGAAGGCTTTCGTTTTGCAAAAGAATACGACTATGCACCGGCCGACACCGCCGAGGCCGTGCAAAATTATGACCTTGTGCTCGACTCGCTGGGCCGTCTCAGCGGTGACTTCATTGCTCCACGCAGCGAGGATATCGACAGGGAAGGTAACACCCTTAACCCCGACGGCACGGTAACATACGCCAAGGGAATCGCAGAGTCATTAGACGCCTTAGCCGGGGCCGATGTGATGGGATTCACTTTACCGCACAGGTTCGGCGGCCTTAATTTCCCGAATCTTATTTATTCAATAGCAATCGAAATAGTCTCAAGAGCAGACGCCTCGCTGATGAATATCTTCGGCCTGCAGGGAATAGCCGAGACCATCAACGCCTTCGCCTCCGAAGAAATAAAGGCCAAGTACCTGCCCCATTTTGCCGCCGGTAAAGTAACCGGTGCAATGGTTTTGACGGAGCCGGATGCCGGCAGCGACCTGCAATCCGTCAAGCTTCGCGCCTTCCAGGCTGACGACGGTAAATGGTATCTGCACGGCGTAAAACGCTTCATCACTAACGGCTGCGGAGACGTTTTGCTGGTTTTAGCCCGCAGCGAACCGGACAGGGCCGGGGGGCTGGGTCTTAGTCTTTTTGTATGTGACAGAGGCCCGACCGTTAAGGTGCGAAGGCTCGAAGACAAATTGGGTATCCACGGTTCACCGACCTGTGAGCTTTACTTTAATAATACTCCCTGTGAGCTGATAGGAGAAAGACAGCGCGGGCTGGTAACATACGTTATGGCTCTTATGAACGGGGCGCGAATCGGCATCGCCTCCCAGTCTCTTGGAATCGCAGAAGCAACCTACCGAATCGGTCGTGACTACGCCGCAACCAGAACCCAGTTCGGCGGCCCGATAGAAAAGCTGCCCGCTGTACGCGACATGCTTATGGATATGAAAATCGGTATCGAGGCCGGGCGCGCGCTGCTCTATGAGACCAGCAGAGTGGTCGATACCGAAGTCGGGCTCGAAAAAGCCCTTGCCAACCTCCCCGTCGACAAGAACGCCGCCAAGGAGCTTAAGAACGAGCACCGGAAGACAAAAAGACTCGCTGCAATGCTGACGCCGATGAGCAAATATTATTGTTCAGAAATGTGCAATACCGTTGCCTATGATGCTATTCAGGTCTTAGGCGGAAGCGGCTTTATGAGAGATTACGCCTGTGAACGGCACGCACGAGACGCCCGAATAACAACCATTTACGAAGGTACAAGCCAGTTGCAGATTGTCGCCGCCGTGCGCGGAGTTTCCGGAGGCACCTGTGAAAAGTACCTCGCCGAACTTGCCCGGGCCGAATATGACCCCCAACTCAAAGATATGCTTGACATCCTCAAAGAAGGAACCGGGCACTTAACTAAAGCGACCACATTTGTAAAGGAAGCGGGAGTCGAATATATGGACCTTTACGGCCGGCAGCTCGTAGATATGGCAATCGCATTGATAACGGGTTATCTCTTCTGCAATCAGGCAAGCACAAAAGTTGATATGCTCTTGCCGGTTACAAATGCCGAATCGGGCGGCGAACCGAAAACTATTACTATGAAAGACCGCAAGGCAAAAATCGCCCGGCGCTATATTTCTAAAAATGCGCCAAAACTCGCCGCAATTACCGATACGATTTGCACCGGTGATAAATCCGCCTTTATTGAATACGACGCGGTTATCGGCCCCACAAAAAAAGAAATATAGCAAAAACCACACATCTAATATGAGGGTCGATAATTCTCCCGCCGCACTTCATTAAAAGACTCTTTTTTACCAGCAATTGCATCATCTTATCGGACGTCCCTTCTTGTTATAATAAGGAGAAAAGACTTGACAAAAAGGGCCTTATATGTTACCATAAAAGCCTGTTATTCTCGTTCAAAATGCTAAATGAAATTTGGAGAGGAGTGTAGTTCCGGCGCATATATGCCGGACGGTATATTCTTAAATGGGGGTGTTTAAACAACATTTGCCGATTAAAATTTCGGCAGGAGGCTATGTAATGATTTTTATGAGAAAATTCTATCGAAGGAATCTTAAAAACCTTGTCATAAACTTTTTGGTATGCTGTCTGATTGTTAACCTTCCGGCCTCGGTCGCTTTGGCTGACGTGGTACTGACGGACGTCGTAAACGGCAATATCACCGTCAATGCAGGCGGTAACACGACCAATATGACCGCCACAGACGGAGCAATCGGAAACTTCAGTGATTTTGACATAGCCGCAACTCAATCAGTATTTTGCGCACAGCCGGGTGCCGACGCCAGGGCACTTTTCGAGGTGCACTCCGTGGACGGTACACAAATCTACGGCAGATTCGAGGCGACAGGAAGTGTTTATCTGCATGATGCAGCCGGGATACTGATTGGACCGGACGCTACGATAAACATGACTCAACTGGTGGCCACAAGCCTCGCTCTGTCACACGATGATTTTCTTAAAGGCCGAGATATATTTAACGGCGGCAATGCGGCGGTTATAAACCAGGGCAACATCTCGGCAGAGAAGGTCGCGCTTATCGGCAGGAAGGTTCTTAACACCGGAACCATAACAAGTCCCAAAGGATATGTTGTAATGGCGGCGGGAGACAAAATCACATTAGGCCAGCCGGGCAGCAATGTCATTGTCGAGTTAGCTTCTGTTGATATTCCAGAGACAACGGATAACAAAATTGCGGATATGGCCGATGTCGCCAATGAAGGCACAATTGACGCCCGGGAAGGTATGGTGGTTCTTGCCGCAGGCGATGTCTTCTCCAAAGCGTTAAATCTCGGAACTATATCAGCGTCCGGCGGAACCGTCACAGCCACTGCCGCCCGTGTCGGCCAATTCGGAACTATCAACACAGACGGTATCGAAGGCGATGGAGGCAGTGTCAATTTAACGGCCGGCGAAACGGTTGCTCTCGGCGACGACAGCCTCACAACGGCGAACGGCGGGACCAACGGCGATGGTGGCGAGGTGATTGTATATTCACCGGGTACGGCGCTGCTGAGGCCGGGCGCGAGAATCGAGGTCAAAGGAGGCGGCGAATCAGGTAACGGTGGATTTGTCGAAATCTCCGGTAAAGAGCATGTGGAAGTAAACGGCACGGTTGACAGAACAGCCACCAACGGCCAAAGCGGTATGTTGCTCATCGACCCGACAGATATCATAATCACGGACAACGATGTTGATGATCCCACCTGGACGGGCGACGACTTTGCCCCGACAGTTACAGGGCCGGGCAGCGAAATGGACATTGACACTCTCGAAGGTCATCTTGGACTCGGAAATACAACTATAAGCACAGACTCATCTCTCTCGGAGCCGGGAAATGTTACTTTTGCAGCACGCAGAAATGTGGACAACAACACAGAACACTCACTAACCGTTAATGCCGACGGTGATATCAATATTAAAAGAGCCAGCGGCTTCAATTTTACGGGCGGCGGTGATTTAACACTCAATACCGACACCAATACAGACGGAACCGGCGGAACAATTAATCTCAACGCCGATATCCTCGCTCATAATGTCGAGTTAAACGGCGAGGTAAACGCCTATGGAATCATAAACCGAACAATAGAGGCACAAAAGACAGACTCGCAACAGGCAACTCTGTCAATCAACGGAAACATCACCAAATACGGCAACGGCAAGCTTATACTTGCAGGTGATGACGGGATTAACCTTGCTGGTGATGTAACAGGCGACGGCAACAACCATGTGATATTTGAGAATGTGGTTTATGCAACCGGCAGCGGCGACCAGAAATTCGATGCCGAGACGGGAACGATAACCGCAAATGATGATGTCAACAAAAACACTTCGGGCAACCTCGCTCTCGCCGGCGCTGCGATTACCCTCAACGGTAATGTGAGCACGGCTGACAACCTTGATTTAAACGGCCCGACCACTGTGGCCGCCGACAAAACACTTATGGCAGACGGCGATTTACACGCAACGGCTACTCTCAGCGGCAGTGGGAATTTGGATGTACAGGCTGACAATATCGCCCTGGACGATGACGTCTCCGCCGCCGGTAATCTCACGTTAAATGCTGCCGACGACGTTACGGTTAGCGGAAATATCACAGCTACGAACGGCGGGAATATCGAAATCTCCTCGTCGGATAATACCACATATCTTAACGGTGATTTAGTCAAGGCCGAAGGTGATATAACTCTGAACAACAACACACAGCTTGATGGAACCGGTACTCAAAAGATTGATGCCGGCGGCAGATTAACAGCAAACGGAGATGTAACAAAAACCTCGAACGGCATGATGTTACTATACGGCAGAACCGATGGAATAGACCTGAACGGCAGCGTGGAATCCGAGTCCGGCAGCCTGATGATAATGAACGAATTTACTTCAGCAGGTGATTTGAAGGCCTGGGATTATCTGGAGATGTTCGCCGCCGGCGAGTTTGACGGACCCGACCAGCAGGTACACTCGGAAAACGGTTATATAGCAGCTCACGAAACTCTGACTAAAACAAGCCCCGGCAACCTCAAAATCACTATAGGCCAAGGTGCAGACCAATACAACGACCATATATACCTTGACGACGATGTTACAGTTGATAACGGAAGCTTGATTGTCGGCGGTATCGAGGAAATAAACGCCGGCCGCGGTGACCCGGAAATGGTCAACCTTTATGTGTATGCAGATCTGTTTGCAAGTAAGGATGTAAGTCTCTTTGCCGATACCGAGTTCTATGGCGGCTTTTACACAAGTGATACCGTGGACCAGTCGGTTCAGGCGGACAACGGAACCCTTGCAACCTATGGCTGGCTGAATAAAACGACTCCGGGTGATTTGACGTTGAAGGGAGGCTCCGAAGAACTGGCTATAGACCTTCACTATGCCGGTCCCGACAACGGCGTAAGTACCTGCTGCGGAAATATAATTATCGAGGGCCAAGGCGACATACAAATCGGTGTTGACCTGATAACAACACTACGGTCGTCTTGCGGCGGCGATGACTACAAACCACAATCCTATGAAGTGCAACAGCCCGGCGGTGTGTCGATCATTTCACAAAACGGCAAGATATACACCGAAGACACACAAGAGGCGCCGGACGGCCTTGATCCACCCACCCTTAGAAACAGCATCAACGGCACAGACTATGCTCTAAACACAACCATAGAAGGTTATTCCGACGATGCAACAGGTGCAGGAGTCAACTTAGTCCCATCCGGCGAAATAGCGGGTAAGGCGGCAATCATGCTTATGAGCAAAGAAGACCTGAATCTCGGTGAAAATAGTCACCTCCGCGCCGAAGGATTGTACTACGGCACGGATGTTGACGACCGGCCGGCAATTGGTTTTCTCAATGAATCAGCCGGTATCGGTGGATATGACAGAGACCAGGGGCAGCCTATTGATGTTGCTATTTATGCGGCAAGCACCGAGGGCAATGTCCAGGCCGATGGTACTATGGAAGTTGCGTTTGGTTTTCCAAAACAGGCTTCGGTCCAGGAACTGAATACGGGCGCCACGGTGGTCTTAGATGCCAAAGACACTGTGAATTTTACACCTGAAGGATTCAGGATTTTTGACCGAGGCACGTTCAGCCTACAGGTATGCTCGAGAATAACGGAATGGCTCAAGGATGCCGTTGGCAATGCAACCCTGCCTTTTGCCGGCACCCCTTCCTTTATGATTTCTTTTCTTGGGGCAGGTTATGATTATGTCCTTCGAGGCGCAGGTCTTGAAAATCCCGCCATTAATGATGGGCGGGCATGGGTGCTTGAAGACCCGTCTTCAGAGCCAGCCCACCTGGACACGATGGCCTACTTTGAAGACAGGCCTCCATTTGAAATTGAAGATGAATGTCCGGCTTTAGTGGCCTGGGCCGCCGAGGAACTCGGACTACAGGGCGGGATTCAGACCTATTTGTCGAATGCTTATGTCTATACCACGGACCTGCAACCCTGCGAAATGTGTGCCAGACTCCGCGACGCCGCTACGATTCTCGAAGACCAGGACGGCGCCCAAATTGCGGCTCTTGGCGCGGTAATAAATGAATTTATCGCACCGCCGGCGCCAATCTCCACCGAGCAAATGGCTTCGGTCGGGCAGGCGTTAGCTCTTCACACCGATGACGGGACCCATTATGCAGCAGCGGGAAGATGGCTCGATGCTCTTATTGAGTATATTGGTATCGTAAATTCCGAGATAGGCTGGCCCCTCGCTGATTCGGTCGCACTTGTTACAAGCAAATATGTCTCGCCGGCCACCGCCGAAGCCGATCCCGCAGTTGCAGTTTACATCGAAGCACAATTGGCCGCTTTAGGCGGATAAAATGGAAAAATATACACAAAAAAAGCCGGCTTCGCTCAACCTCGGGAATAGCGCTTCGATAGTGTTACGACAAACAGGGCCATTAGGCACGCACCGCTTACGGCCTCGGCCATAGCGATACACCTTGTCAATAAATGCTCGCCGGCCGGATACATATCACCGAAACCAAGTGTGGTAAAGGTTATCGTGCTGAAGTACAAACCGTCCATCAGCGATAATTCGCCCGGTCCGGCTTCGGCACGATATGACAGACCGGCATAAGGGGAACTGTAAAACAGCCCGCACAAAAAGATAATCAGAACACCCGCAAAAAGCACCCTTACAGGCCTTTCCCCGTAACCGAAAAGCCACCTGCCAAGAATCGACTCCGGCAAAAATCTGATACCAGCAATAAACCTCGCTATTTTCTGCGGTGATGAAAGGCTGTCATAGTTAGGCCCACGAAACTTGCGACGGAAATGTGCGCAACGCTCATTGTAAAAGCTCTCGCCGGCAAGCTGATAATATCCGGCTTCCTGTGAAGCCTGTTTGATAAAACGCCAGAACGTCTCGTCGACACCGTACCGTCGCCTGGCAAAAGAAACTGATTCATAAACCGGAACCGATTTACTCTCTGAATGCACGCCGGAAAAATCGGTCTTTCCCTCAAACCTGACACTTGTGAAGTTACCACCCTTACTGAAGCAGCTATTGGTAAATCCGGCCTCGGAGTGAAAAACGGCATCGTTGAAAAGACCGTAACCATTAAACGCAACCGTTCGATACTTCGCAGGTCCGAAGAAATTCGCGCCGCGAAAGGCGGCGATTCGATTGAACGAGCAACCGTCAAATCCGGCAAGCGAGCAAAACGACGTTTGACTAAAGCGTGTTTGACCGCAAAAAACCGAAGAGTTGAAAACCACGTCTTTACTGAACACAACCTCTAATTGCCCCGGTCTGTCCCAGGTCGCCGCAAACAAAACATTGTCCTCAAAGGTGCAGGACTCAAACGTAATCGGCTCCGGAAGGGTCAGTATCTTTCTTTCATCAGAGATACTGATATTAAGATTTGTAACGTCAAAACTTTCGCCTTCGGCAAAAAGCCTGTTTACATCAAATTCACCCGTAATAGTACATCTGCGGAACTTGATTTCCCGACCGCTTGCAAGTGCCTGGAGTAGCTCGCTTGCAGATACACGCTGGTTTTCACTTTGAAATATCATCAGGCTGTTCCGTGCCGAATCAATCCGCCTGCTTCTGTAACAATTCTATAATATTCTCCTTTGACGGAAGGGCATCCAGCGAACCGAATTTGGAACAGGCTAAAGCACCGGCTGCAGCGGCAAATCGGACGGCATCTCTGGCTTCGTCCCCGGCACCGCAGGAAGCTGCAAAAGCCCCGGCAAAGGCATCGGCAGAACCGTTATGGTCAACGATATCGAGTTCAAAGCCACGAATCTGACTGATGCCCTTTCTGTCCACAACAAACGTGCCGCGTTGGCCCATGTTAATTACAACACATTCAACACCACTGGCTACCAACTCTGAGCCGATTAGCTTGAGCTTATGAACAGTTCCGGCACCAAGCTCGGCGGCACCGGCCCCTTTACCAAAACTCGGAATCAATATGTCGGCGGAATAGTACTCTAAAGGCCAATCAGATTTATAAGGCTTATCACCGTTGCAAATCGTAAGTTCAGGCTCGAGTATGACCTTCGTTTTGCATAAGTCAGCCGTCATCAAGGCTGTTGTAACAACTTCGCGCGGAACATCGGCATGAATCAGGCACACATCTGCAGAGCCGATCAACTGTTCTGATGAAGCACATGCAATCTCTTCGCTGCTTAATGCACGGTTGGCACCGGCACAAACAAAACTTCGGTTCTCACCTATGGAATCCACCATAGTAACTGTAACGCCCGTATTCTTTGCCCGGGCTGTATATATAAAATCGGTTTTAACACCGTGAACGATCAGACTGTCCTTAACCATTTGGCCGAAAACGTCGTCCCCCACTTTGCCCAAAAGATATGTCTCACAACCGCATAACGCCGCCTCAATGGCCCTGTTGGTTCCCGGACCCGTTGGGGAGCACGAAAGACCTGAACCCTGCACACTTTGGCCCGGCTGTGGAAACTCACTACACTTGATAGTCATGTCCACATAAGTCGGACCAATCACTACTACTTTTGGAATCCTTCCTGGCATTACCTGTTCCCTGTTCCCTGTTCCTGCCGAGCCTGCGCTCCTGAATCATCATTATTCATCAGTATTATAAGGGTCATCCTGTATTGTGCAAAGTTTTTTCTCCAACTTGGAGAGCATAATCAAAATCTGGATACAAGGTTTAAAATGAATAACAAACAAATTGTCTGCAAGATAAAGTTGCAACGGCGCACGAGCATTCAACCTAATTTTATCTTTATCTTGGCAAAAAGCCAATACGTATTAGCTCTCTTCTTATGACGACTGTATTCGGTTGCTTAGTCTGTTAAACAACTACTACTACTGTATCATGACTCATATTGTGAGAATATGAACGAACCTTATTTGCTTTAGGTTTCTGGATTCGGCGCTCCCCGCCTCCGCGGGGACAAGCTTCGCGGGAATGACAAAGCACCGTATATTTTCACAAATATAGTGTTGACAGAATACTACAGCTATAATTTTAAGTGTATAAAGCCTGCTCTGCACAGGCCAAAGAAAACCCCCATATTAACAAAATCCAACAGGATAATAATGTTTCATTACCTGCAGGTTGTTAAGAAACACTAAACAATTAACCCGCATTTCTCACAGCTCGTGATTTTGGGAGGGTTTAACAATACCCACAGGATGATAGTTGGGGTGGTCGGAACGTATTCGTCGCTCGTGTCTCGTATTGAGTGATGCGTGATGCGTGATGCCTAAGGCCTGATTCGGCCGCTTCAGCCGCGGCGAGACCGCGTCTCGACGGGTGCGCGGCTTGGCTTCTGTTGGTATTATCGCACGGCCCGGCTTCTGTGCCCGACGCTTTTGTCATACCGGCCTCTTAGCCGGTATCCAGTTTTTCTGGTTGCCGGAACCGGCCTTCGCACGAGGCTACGGAGGGCAGGCAAATCCGGCATGACAATAGAAATTTCGGTGCGATTCATCGCACCCTACAGATTCGGCATGACCCGGCTCGGGACGCGGGGCTAAATGAACTGGATGCCGGATTAAATCCGGCATGACAATAGAATTATCAAAACAAAAACGCGGCGGCACAAACCACCAAAACAGAAGCGCGGCGGCGCAAGCCGCCCGAAAGACAATTCTGTTATTCCACCATTTAATTCGGCCGCTTGCGCCTCCTCAAGCATAGTATTGTTACATTACCCTTTAATTCGGCCGCTTGCGCGGCTCGGCTTCTGTTGAAATTCTCGCACGGCCCGGCTTGTGTTGATA
>DUZQ01000029.1 GCA_013349435.1 Planctomycetota bacterium
CGAACAAATGAGGACAGCCGGATAGTCCGATAACTTGCCCACCCCATGGGGTGGGTTGGGACAGGAAAATGACTGGATTGATAAGCGATAAAAAAATGTGCGAAACTTTCTTGACGCTACCACTTTCTTGACGCTACCGGGCAGGATCATTGAACCAAAACATGAAGTTAGCGAAAATGCTGAAATCCGATGTATCGAAAGACTTGGCGGGCTGCTAAAGTCGTATCACCGATTAGCAGCATAAGAATCGGCAAGGTGACACCTTTGGGATGAGATACACGGATATGTGTATTACAACAATCTTTGCAGACGGTAAGTGATTTAAAATGTCTTTAGAAATTCTGCACAACCAATTTTGGCAAATACCAGTTTGAAACAGCCCAATTTTTGAATATTAACTCTATAATGAGCAACGATTTAAGGGCAGATGAATATTTGCACGGTACGCCTAAAGTTTTAGAAATAGCGGGGGCAGGATTCGAACCTGCGACCTCCGGGTTATGAGCCCGACGAGCTACCAGACTGCTCTACCCCGCGGCATTTTTCGTATCTCGTGTTTCGTGAAGCGTATCTCGTATTGCACTAACTACATACTATCCAAAACTAACAATACTAAAGTAACACTCCAAACCTGTTTTATCAATAGCCAAAGCCTGTAAAACTAAAGATTTTCAGAAATCTTTACGGCTAATTCATCGGCGCGGCCCTGTTCATACTCATACGCAGGCCAACGCGTGAAAACCTCGTCACCTTCATTCCGCGGTATTATATGAAAATGCACATGGTCCACCAATTGTCCCGCCACCCGGCCATTGTTGCACAATACATTATATCCGCCTCCGCCCACGGCACCAACAACCGCCTGGGCAATTTTGGCCACACAGGCACCGATACTACCTAAAACCTCCGGTGGGCACTGATGCAATCTTTCAAAATGTGCTTTAGGAACAACCAGCGTATGTCCGTCACTAACAGGCCTGATATCCAGAAAAGCGATCACCGAGTCATCCTCATAGATCTTCTTGCACGGAATCTTGCCAATTACTATCTTACAGAAGATGCATTCATTTTTACTCATTCAGGTGCTCTTTGATTTTGCTCTGTTACCATATCATTACGATAATCAGTCGTTGCCACCGGCTCGTTCTGGCCTTTTCCCGCCTGAGCCTTTTTTTCTGCTGCCCGAACGTTCTTTAGCGGTCTGTTCTTCTTTCTGATCGACGAGCTGCAGCAAAACCAACTGCCCATTATCACCAAGCCTTCTTTTGGCAAGATGTATTATCCGAGTGTACCCCCCGGGCCTGTCAAGATAACGCGGCCCCAGTTCACTGAACAACTTGCCGACAACTGTACCGCTCTTGACCGTTTCGCCCTCTTCGTCCCTGTATATCATCCGATTACCCAAAAGCGAAATTGCTCTGCGGCGAGACGCAAGGTCTCCCCGCTTGGCCAGCGTAATCAGTTTCTCGGCAAAGCCGCGCACCTCTTTAGCCTTCTGGATAGTCGTAGAAATCGTCTCATGTTCAAAAAGCGACGACACAAGATTGCGACGCATTGCCAAACGGTGCGCGCTTGTTCGACTTAAACGAGCTCCTGCTACTTGATGACGCATACTATTAATCCTAATACGTTAACTCTTTCATTATTCAGTCCCGATGTCCTGTGCCGATTCAGCGAAGACAATCATTCTTCCTCCGTCATGCCCAGAGAAAGACCCAAATCCGCCAGCTTTCTCTTGACTTCCCGTAAACTTGTTTTACCAAAGCTGCGAATCTTCAGCAAATCGGCATCCGTCTTCCTGACTAACTGCTCAACGGTCTCGATATGGTTTGACTCAAGACAATTGTTGGACCTGACCGTCAACTCCAATGCCTCGATCGGCATTGCCAGCTTAGCCGCTACTTCTTCATCCAAACCGGCTCCCTCAGTGTCTTCGGAGACCATCTTTTCGGCAATAGTATCCTCGCCGATTTCAGAATACTGGACGAACGGATTGATGTATTTGCGAAGAATCTTGCCCGCCTCCACCAGCGCCATTTCAGGCGTAATCGTACCATCAGTCCAAATCTCCAATGTCAGCCTGTCATAATTTGTGCGCTGGCCGACACGAGTATCATCCGTCCTGTATCTGACACGTACAATCGGCGAGTAAATCGCGTCAATCTCTATTCTGCCGACCTCCTGATTAAACCTGTCAGCCTCCGCAATTCTCTCAGACGCCGGCGAGTACCCCCTCCCGCTTTCAACCACCATCTCCATCTCAAATTTGACGTCCTCGGTAAGCGTCGCCAGAACGATATCCTTGTTGACTATCTCGATGAATGGGTCCGCCTCGATAATATCCGCCGTAACCTTGCCCTTGCCCTGAGCTTTGAGTGTGATTGTCCTGGCTTGCTCAGACTTTGAACGCACTATAAGCTTTTTGACGTTCATTAATATGTCCGTAACATCCTCCATAACCCCTTTGATTGTCGAAAACTCATGGTCAACACCGCCGATTTTAACCGATGTAACGGCGCTTCCCTGCAGGGACGAAAGCAGGACACGACGCAGGCTGTTACCGATAGTTGTTCCAAAACCCCGCTCAAACGGCTCAATATAAAACTTGCCGTACGTTTCCGCCGACACCTCCTTGTCCCGCTCGATACGCGTCGGTAATTCCAATCCTCTCCATGTTATTCTCATTTACGGCCTCCTAAAAAACGCGACAAATGTTCTCAGCAGCCTTTGTCTTTGGCCAATCCGCGACTAAAACCGCTCTCTGCTATTCGCCGCAACATCGAACTCAAATCAAGTCAAAAACTATCTCGAACAGAACTCAACCACCAGGTGTTCCTCAACAACAAGCTGAACATCATCACGACTCGGCAACCCGACCACCGTAGCTGCGGGCCTTTCCGGGTCAACCTGAAGCCAGCCCTGAACCACATAGTTTGGATTGCTCGACAACTGCGTCTTGACTAACTCGCGGCTCTTTGCTGAATCCTTCAGGTCGATTTTGTCACCAATCTTTAACGTAAAGTCCGCTATATCAACCTTGCGACCGTTAACACGCACATGCCCGTGGCTGATTAACTGCCTGGCCGCCTTGCGCGACGAGGCGAAGTTGGCTTTATAAACAACATTATCCAGGCGTCTCTCCAAAAGCTCCAACAGGACCTGACCTGTGTCACCTTTCACCCGCTCGGCCTTGTGGAAATAGCGCATAAATTGTTTCTCACCCAAGCCATAATATCTTTTGACTTTCTGCTTTTCTCGAAGCCTGACTCCATAATCACTGCTTCTTCCGCGCCTCCACCCATGCATTCCGGGACCCATCGTCCGCTCATGCTTCTCCACTGCGCACTTACCCGTCTCACACCTGCCGCCCTTAAGCATCAGCTTCATGCCTTCCCGGCGACAATGCTTACATGATGACCCAAGATAACGTCCCATATCAAATCAACTTCCAAATATCAATAACTCAAAAACCTTGTCCCAAACCCGATGAGGGATTCAAGCAAAAACTGTCTTCTATACCCTCCTTCTCTTACGCGGCCGACAGCCGTTATGAGGAATTGGTGTAATATCTTCTATCGATGAAATTCTAAGGCCCACCTGCTGGATAGAGGATATCGCCGACTCACGCCCGGAGCCCGGCCCCTTAACTTTAATCTCCACTTCACGTACTCCGTAACGCATGGCTGCGCGGGCACATTTCTCCGCCGCCCTTTGCGCCGCAAAAGGCGTGCTCTTCCTCGACCCTTTAAAGCCAACCGTCCCCGCAGAGTCACGGCAAATCGTATCACCGTTTGTGTCGGTGATGGTGATCAACGTATTATTAAATGTCGCCTTAATATAGACTACTGCCCGTATAACGTTTCTTCTGACTCCTCGCCTGCCACTTCTGGTTCTGGCCATTCGCGCCACCTATCCTAAAACATAAAAATCGGCTCTGAAAGAAACCACTACCTCAACTCTTTCACACCTCTCTTGCCCGCGACGGTTTTCTTCTTCCCTTTTCGCGTCCGTGCATTGCTTCGAGTCTGCTGCCCGCGTACCGGCAATCCGCGCCGGTGGCGTATTCCTCTATAACAGGTTATGTCGCGCAGACGAGCTATGTTCTGTGATACCTGGCGCCGAAGCTGACCTTCAACAATACAGTCACGGTCGATAATCTGTGTTATTCGACTTACCTCATCTTCAGTAAGCTTGCCGGCCTTGACCGTATTAGTAACACCAGCCTCCTTTAATATCATATCAGCCGTGCACTTGCCTATCCCATGAATATACGTCAGCGCCACCCATACCGGCTTGTTATTTGGAACATCAACTCCCACTATACGCGGCATAAAAACTCCTGTTAAAGCCTAAACGTCAAAATTAACTTCAGCCCTGTCTCTGTTTATGACGGGGATTCGCCGAGCAAATCACTCGTATAACACCTTTACGCCGAATCAACTTGCAACTCTCACAAATTCGCTTTACCGAACTTCTAACCTTCATAACAAACACCACCATTTCATTCTATTTTCAGTTTCGCAAAACTATGCGCCCACGCGACAGGTCATATGGACTCATCTCAACAGTTACCTTGTCACCAGGCAAAATCCGAATAAAATGCATCCGCATCTTGCCCGACACATGCGCCAGAACCTGATGACCGTTTTCAAGTTCAACCTTGAACATCGCGTTCGGCAATGCATCGATAACCTTCGCCTCAAGCCTGATTGCGTCTCTCTTGGCCACAACCTTTCTCACAGCTAATCGTTCTTGTTCCTTTCCTCTGCCGTCAAGTTTACCGCCCGAGGATCGCTCATACCGTCATCACCTCACAACCACTCTTCACTATCGCTAAAGTATGCTCAAAATGGGCAGAGCACTTACCGTCTTTGGTCACAACCGTCCAGCCGTCACGCAGCGTCCTGACCGAACTGGTGCCCATGTTCACCATAGGCTCTACCGCCAGCATCATCCCTTCCCGCAGAATTATATCATTCTTCATCAGTTCCTCACTCACAAAATTCGGTATCTTCGGGTCCTCATGCATCTGTCTGCCGATGCCATGACCGACAAAATCCTTCACAACCGAAAATCCCGCACGCTTCGCACACGCTTCCATTCGGCCTGCAATCCGGCTCCACTTCACGCCGGGTGCCGAGGTTTCTATCGCAATATCAAGAAGCTGCTTGGTAACATCTATAAGCTTCTGCCTGGCCGGCGAAATCCTTCCGATTCCGAAAGTCAAGGCCGCATCACCGCAGTAGCCGGTCAACTTCACGCCGTAGTCTATACTCAGAATGTCTCCATTTTTCAGGCGAGTCCCGGCCGATGGAATACCGTGAACCACCTGCTCATTTATCGACGCACAAATAATCCCCGGGAACGGCCTTTTTGCATAGGGGCTTTCGACTCCCTTAAACAGGGCCGTCCCCCCCGCACGGGCGGTTACTTCGGCCGCCAACTCGTCCAGCCGACCGGTACTCATCCCCGGCTTCGCTGCGTCCCGCACTTTTGAAAGAACCTCTGCGACCACCGCTCCAGCCCTACGAAGTAATTCTATCTCCCTACTGCTTCTGAGCGTTATAGCCATCTAACCAATCCGGTTGCAAAGAACGTCAAGGTTCGAAAATATCGACGCCGTTACATCATCAATCCCACCGGCAGCATCAATATCAATAACCGTTTTATCTCTTCGTCTGTAGTAACCAACGACCGCGGAGGTCTGCTCGTGATAAGCCTTAAGCCTGTCGGCAACCACCTCCGGAGTGTCGTCTGTTCTCTGGACAAGCTTCTGCCCGTCCCTGTCGCAAATGCCCTCCATACGCGGTTTCAGATTCTCTATATGATAAACCGCACCGCACTGAGGACAGCTTCTCCGACCGGTCAGTCGGCTCAGAATCCGGCCGTCGGATACCTGCAGGTTGATAATCCCGGTTATTTCTTCGGCCGCCTCAAACAGCGCCTTATCCAGTTCCTCAGCCTGAACCGCCGTCCGCGGGAAACCGTCCAGAACATATCCTCCAGCCGATTTTTTTATTGCGTCAATCATCATATCGATGATAACATCATCCGGCACCAACCGTCCGGTATCCATATAGTCTTGAGCCTTTTGTCCGAGTTCCGTTCCCGCAGCACGCTCAGCCCGGAGAATATCGCCACTCGACAAGTGTGCTATCTCGTACTTGTCGGAAATACGCTTACATTGAGTGCCTTTGCCGGCACCGGGCGGCCCCAATAAAATCAATTTCATCTGTACGCCCCCTTAATCCTGCCGGTATCGGTGAACCCTTCGTAGTGTCGCATTATCAGGTTGGCCTCAATCCTTTGAACAAGGTCAAGGGAAACACTAACGACAATCAAAAGCCCCGTACCACCCAGGAACGTTGCAATCCGCCATTCCACGCCTATCAATTGAACGACAAGGCTCGGGACCACCGCGATAAAAGCCAGAAAAGCGGCGCCAAAATATGTTATGCGAATCATTACCGTCTCCAGGTATTCAGCCGTTCGGTGCCCGGGACGAAGCCCCGGAATGAAGCTGCCCGAATCACGAAGACGCTTGGCCATATCCTTGGGTTGAAACTGTACCGTTGTCCAGAAATATGCAAATGCAAATATCATAGTAACAAACATTACATTATAAGTGAAAGCAGAAGGCATAAACGCCGCCTGCAACTGAGAGAGAAATCCTGTCTGGCGCAGACTTTTTATGCGCTCGAGCTGCTGGATAACAATCGGGGGAAACATCATCAAACTCGAAGCAAAGATAATCGGCATCACCCCACCATGATTGACCCGAAGAGGCAGATAATGCCTCTGCCCGCCGTACATCCGCCTGCCACGCATCTGTCTGGCCTGCTGAATCGGTATCCTGCGCTGACCCTGCGTTATGAGTATCGCCCCGGCTACAACAAAAACAAAGGCTGCCAGCAAAAATATTATTGTACCCGGCCCATATTTTCCCGTCGCAGCACCAACGTGAAAATCAGCGTTTTTCCACACCGTCATCAACGCACCGGGCATACGAGAAATAATCCCCGCCATAATCAGCAGACTTATACCGTTGCCGATTCCGTACTCATCTATCTGCTCACCAAGCCACATTAAAAACATTGTCCCCGCCGTCATCCCCACAACTCCCATAAATGCGGCACGCCCCCCCATTCCGGCATAAGTGAGCCCACCAAACATCTTCATAATCATCATCGATTGAATAATGCACAACGGCACTGTTAAATATCTCGTATATTCCTGAATTTTCTTATAACCTGTCTGGCCCTCCTGCCTGAGCTTGCGAAGGGCCGGGACAACCTCACCCAGAAGCATCAAAATAATAGAAGCAGAGATATAAGGCATAATCCCCAAACCGAACAAACTCGTCTTGTCAAGCCTGCCGCCACTAAACATCTGCAGGTACTCGGCAACCCTGCCTATTGGTGAATCCGCACTCCTGCTGCCCGTCATTTGCGATATCTTAAGCTGGTCAAATCCCGGTATCGAAATATGAAACCCGATTCTGTATATACATAAAAGAGCTACGGTAAACAGAATCTTGTTCCGCAAATCCGGAATCCTGAAAATGTTTATTACTCTTCCTATCATTATTACTCTATACCTGACATTATCCTGATATTAAGCAACCACTTTGGCTGTTCCGCCGCAGCCGGATATCTTCTGTTCGGCACTTCTGCTGAACTTATGCACGGCTACATCCAGTCTCTTGGTCAACTCACCATCGCCAAGAACTTTGACCCTGCTCTTTACACTGTCCACTAATCCCGCCAAAGCCAACGCCTTGACGTTTATCGCCGCTCCGTCATCAAACGAATTTTCAAGCTGCGAAACGTTTACCACCTCATACCGACTCGCGAAACTGTAATTGTTGAAACCGCGCTTCGGCAGCCTGCGGAAAAACGGCATCTGGCCGCCCTCATAAGTCCGGCGTATGGACGCACCGGACCTGCTCCCACAGCCCTTATGCCCACGACCACAAGTCTTGCCCCGGCCGGAACCTTTGCCTCTGCCCACACGCCTGGGACCCTTATGCCCACCGACAATCGCAGTTATTTCGTCGCTTAACATTTTGACATCACCACCTTCTAACTGTTTCAATCTTTACTCCGCGGAGCGATTCAACCATCTCCTTGTCGCGCAACTTCAGCAAGCCATCCATGACGGCTTTGACGACATTCTTGGCCGATGTGCTGCCGTTAATCTTCGTCAGCACGTTACGAACTCCCGCGTATTCGAGAGCGGCACGCGCTGCGCTGCCGGCGATCACACCCGTACCGGGACTGGCTGGAACCATAGTTATACTCGTCGATCTGCACTTGCCGACAACCTTGTGCGGAAGCGTTCCGTCAACCAACACTATATCACACAGACTCTTCTTGGCATCTTTAACAGCCTTTTCTACGGCAGGGGGCACTTCGTTCGCTTTACCGTAGCCGATACCAACAGTCCCATTACGGTCTCCAACAACCACCAGCGCAGCAAAACTGAACCGGCGACCACCCTTGACAACCTTCGCACTGCGAAATACCTTCACTACGGTATCCTCTAACGGATGCTCGGCCGCTATATCCGCTTTAACCGCTTCTTGCGCCAATGATAATCTCCACTAAAGTTTACAAAACCGATTAAATAACAATTCAGAGCAAGTACTCAAAACGCCAGACCCGCCTCTCTCGCCGCTTCGGCCAAAGCCTTTACCCTGCCGTGATAACTATAACGGTTTCTGTTGAAACAAACACATTTTATACCAACAGCAATCGCCTGCTTTGCTATCTCTTTGCCAACCGCCTCGGCCGCCGCCTTATTACCGCCCCGGCCTACCTGTCTGCGAAAACTCTTCGCCCGCGTACTTGCAGAAGCAAGAGTCGCCGACGCATAATCATCTATTATCTGCGCATAGATATGCCTGTTGGAGCGGAAGACCGAAAGCCTTGGCCGCTCAGGCGTACCGGAAATCTTCTTCCGAGTTCGAAATTTGCGCCTTATTCTCGCTTTTCTTATTCTCTCAGAACGCACAAAACCAAATCCTAAATGCTGTTTTGAACTAAATAAACGACATTCAATAACAATTGTCTGTTAAGCAACACAAATACATACACACACTTACATCGACCCGGATGTAAACGCCTTGCCTACCTTGCGCCTGACGACTTCGTCTGCATAACGAATACCCTTGCCTTTATAAGGCTCCGGCGGACATATCTTGCGAATATCAGCGGCGAACTGTCCTAATTCCTGTTTGTTCGGCCCTGAAAGGGTAAACAACGCCGGCACATCATTGCCTCGAGTTGCAGGCGTCTTTATCTCCACCGTAACACTCTTGGGAATTTCAATCTCAACCGGATGCGAGTAGCCGACCTGGAAGACGAGCTTGCCACCCTGTTCTTTGACATTGTAGCCGGTGCCGAAAATCTGCATCTTCCTTTCAAATCCCTTGCTCACTCCGACCACCATATTATCAAGCAGTGAACGCATCGTACCGTGCAAAGCCCTTTGATGTCTGACATTGGGCCGTGTATTGCTCACCAAAATCTGCTTCGACTCATCGTCAAACTTGACCTCGATCCCCGACAGACAAGCGGTCTGCAATGTCCCCTTCGGGCCTGAAACCTTTACAACATCACCGGATTGCTCAACCTTTACACCCGGCGGAATAGATATCGGTCTTTTACCAATACGACTCATCAGCTCACCATACAAATCAACTCGCCGCCCATATTCCCTTTCCGGCAGCTCCTGTCACTCTTGACACCCTTGCTCGTGGAGACAATCGTAATACCCATACCTCCCAGAACGTCAGGCAGGTCCCTGGCCGCACTGTAAAGACGCCTGCCCGGCTTACTGACTCTCTTTATTTCACTTATCACCGGAGTCCCCTCCTGCGAATACTTCAGAAACACCCGCAGAAAACCCTGCTTACCGTCGTCAATCCGGTCATAACCACTGATATAACCCTCTTCCTCCAAAACACGGGCTATACCTTCACAAATATTAGAAGCTTTGATTCTGACCTCGGCCTTTTGGGCACGCACACCATTGCGTATCCTTGTCAGCATATCCGCTATCGGGTCACTTAAACTCATAATTATCCTCTTATTGTGTACTGCCCTCGGCGATGCACATCACAGGTCACATCAGCCAAGCGCGACGACCGCACCGGACACAACGAAATTACCAACTTGCCTTCTTCACACCCGGGATCTTGCCTTCGTTGGCCATAGTCCTGAAGCATATACGGCAAATCCTGAATTTGCGGTAAACCGCTCTGGCCCTGCCGCAAATCCGGCAGCGTGTGTAGCCTCTGCTCCTGAATTTCGATTTCTTCCTGGCCTTATTCTCCAGTGCCGTCGTTGACATCAATTAACTCCAAAACCTTAAAGCCCTTTTACCTTCCCAGGCACTCTACGACTCTCTGAACGGCATACCGAATAACCGTAACATCTCATGCCCTTCCTCGTCCGTCCGGGCCGTTGTAACAAACGTTATATTCATACCCTGCTGATTTTCAACCTTCGCAGGGTCTATCTCCGGAAAAACACTCTGCTCAACCATACCCATTGAGTAATTGCCCCGTCCGTCAAAGCTTTTTGAGTTCAACCCGCGGAAGTCCTTCACTCGCGGAATCGCCAGATTAATCAATCTATCCATAAACTCGAACATACGCTCTTTACGAAGCGTAACCTTCAGCCCCGTCTCATAACCCTCACGAACCTTAAAATTCGATACACTCTTTTTGGCCTTGCAAACCAGAGGCTTCTGGGCCGAGATAACAGTTAAATCTTTTATGGCGCTGTCCAGAAACTTCTTATCTGCGACCGCCTTGCCCACGCCCATCGAGACAACTATCTTCTCCATCCTGGGCACCGCCATCACATTCTTATAACCGAACCTGTCCTGCAGGACCGGGACCACCTTGGATTTATATAAATCTCTCAAACGCGACATCTGTTTAACCTGCACAAAAAAATCTGTTCACCTTTGATTGTTACCGGCCGGCTTTGGTTACCACGCCAATCTGACCGCCGCCGATGGCAACTCTGTTTTTTACGCCCTTGTCATCAACTTCAAAACGCACCCTGCTGCCTCTCGAGCTCTTCGGGCTGACAGGCAGAACGTTGCTTATATCAATAGGCCGCTCAACCCGAATACGCCCGCCCTGAGGATTCTGCCGGGATGGACGAACGTGCTTATAGGCCAGATTAAGCCCCTTAACCAGCACCTGATTCCTGCCGGGAATCACTCTCATTACCTCACCGGTCGAGCCTTTATTGTCGCCCGCGATTATCTCGACCATATCACCTTTTTTTATATGCCTGGCCATAATCTCTCAGCTACAAACTGTGAACCAACAACTACCAACTGTTACACCACCTCGCTTGCCAGCGAAATTATCTTCATAAAGTTCTTCTCACGTAATTCCCTCGCAACCGCTCCGAAAATCCGGGTGCCCACAGGATTCCTTTCCGCGTCAATCATCACCGCGGCGTTGCTGTCAAACCTGACATAACTGCCGTCCGTTCTTCTAATCGGGTACTTCGTACGAATTATCACACACTTATGCACCTTTTTGTCATCAAGTTGACAGTTCGGCAAATGCTTCTTGATAGCAACACATACAACATCCCCCACCGTCGCCGAAGGACGCGCACTTTTACCCTTGCGCGAACTGACTTTGCCGAGCACCTTGATACACTGTGCCGTCTTGACGCCGCTGTTATCGGCTATGTTCAACATCGTTTCCTGCTGAATCAATCCTGTTCCTTTATTTACTTACTCCCTTGGTCACCACTTTTACAAGACGCCAGCTCTTGCTCTTACTGATCGGTCTGCACTCGACAATATCAACCACATCTCCAACCTGCATCTGATTGGCCGAATCATGCACACAAAGTCGCGTCCGGCGCCTTATATACTTGCCGTAAATCGGATGCTTGACCTTGTAATCTATCTGGACCTTGACGCTCTTGTCACCGCTTCTGCTCACAACTGTGCCGCGTCTGGTTCTTATCTTCTTGTCAGTTCCCATATATTCCTTACCGGCCGGCCAACCGCCTTTCTCTTATTATTGTTTTAATTCTCGCAATATCACGCCTTACATTAATAATAGCGTGGTGGTTCTCAAGATTCTCGGTTACCGCCTGACTCCGCAGTGAAAACAACTGCTTCTGCAGGTCATCCAGCTTGTCTCGAAGCTCATCGTCTCTCAATTCTCGTATTACTGAGGCCTTCATCTCGTCTCCAAATCATCCAAGCGTATGCCTGCGCACCACAAACCTGCACCTGACAGGCATCTTATGAGAAACTCTTGCAAGCGCTGCCCGTGCCACTTCCTCTTCAACTCCGCCGATTTCATAAAGAATAGTGCCCGGCTTGACAATCGCCACCCATCCTTCAATCTCGGCTTTGCCTTTGCCCATCCTCTGCTCCAACGGCTTGGCGGTATATGAATGCTGTGGGAATATCCGAATATAAACCTTTCCTTCACGATGCAGAAAGTGAGTGGCTGCTACTCGACCCGCCTCTATTTGCTTGCCCGTTATCCAGTGCAAATCCAGCGACTGCAGGCCGTATTCGCCAAACGCAACAAAATTGCCGCGCGTAGCATTGCCCTTCATGCTGCCACGCTGATGTTTGCGATACTTCACTCTTTTCGGCATTAACGCCATTTTGTCTATCCTTTTACTGCTTCACTTACTCAGTCTTCTGTGTCTTATCGTCCTTTTCGGTCCGTTCCACAGATCCGTTGCTCTGTGCCGCCGGCTCGTTCGGTTTGACCGCAGCCGGCCCTCTCCTTGTCTTCGAGGTTTCTTTCCGGCCTCTCCCCGCCGCTAATCCGGCCCTGCCCCGTTTACCACCACCTGACGACCGGCCTCTACTGCCATCGCCGCCGCGCCGCGGCCTCGGTTGACGGCGAGGCCTCGATACCGGAACAATCTCTTCGCCGAACTTGCCCTTGTAAATCCAAACTTTTATGCCAATCGTCCCATACGTCGTGCGAGAGGTCGCCACACCATAATCAACATTTGCATCCAGAGTCTGCAGCGGTATACTTCCCAGCTTCTGGGTCTCACTGCGAGCTATCTCGGCTCCGGACAAACGACCGCTGCATATAATCTTCACTCCCTTTGCCCCGGCGTTCATTGCGTTCTCGCACTGCGCCTTCATCGCACGACGATAAGAAGCCCGTTTCTTCAACTGCATCGCAATCGCCTCCGCTACCAGGGTTGCATCCAGTGCAGGCTCCTTTATCTCAACCACATTGATATTAATCTGACGGTCAACAAGCTCTTCAAGTTCCTCCTTAAGAGTCTCTACCTCGGCTCCGCGGGGACCAATCACCATACCGGGCCGGGCGGTATAAAGCGTTACCTTGACCTCGTTACGAGTCCGGGCGATCTCTACCTTCGATACCGCCGAATAAGGTGGCTGACGATTGAATCTTTTATCGATATATTTCCTGATATTCCAGTCTTCTATAAGAAAATCACCGTAATTAGCCTTCGGCGCAAACCACGTACTTTGCCAATCGAGCGTAATCCCCGTTCTAAAACCAATTGGTGATGTCTTCTGACCCATACTTGTCCTGTCTTTCGCTAACTTAAAAACTCAAAATCATTCTTCCGCCACTGCTATATGTATATGGCTTGCATGTTTGCGAATCGGATTTGTCCTGCCGCGATCCTTGGGTATCCAGCGCTTGGTCCCGATACGCAGGCCCGCGTCATCAACACGCACCCGACAAACATACAGATTCTCAACATCGGCCTCCTGCTCATCAGCGTTGGCTATTGCACTTTCCAGCACCTTTTCAATCATCCGGGCCGCTCGTTTGTGCGTAAATTTCAATATATCCAGGGCATCCTGCACGCTTCTTCCCCTGATAAGCTGCGCCACCAGCCTCACCTTCCTCGCCGACATCGGTGCATAACGATGCGAAGCCTCCCATTGAGAAAGCCGGGCCGGTTCAACGCCAAGACCGCTTGCAAGCCGTTCAATATCTTCACTTCTCGGCTTGGGCTTGTATAATCCCTTCTGCCAGTTCTTTAGTGCCGCCGCAGCCGCCTTACGGTCAAATCCCCCACGAGCCAGATGACCGGAAAGCCCGTCAATACTAATGTCCCGCTGTGAACAAAGCTCTTTTAATCTACTGCAGCTTAACATCTAAAAACCTTATAAACCTTTGTAACAATTCAATTGCGCCGTACACCGAACTTGTTAAATAAATAATCGCTCCCTCACCTCTTCTTCCTGCCGCCGGCGTGTCCCTTGAATGTCCGCGTCAGGGAAAACTCGCCTAACTTATGTCCTACCATATCCTCGGTTACAAAAACCTTATTAAATATCTTGCCGTTATGCACAAGAAACGTAAACCCCACAAATTCCGGGATTATCGTACACCTTCTGGCCCACGTCCGGATTGGATCTCTCGTACCGGCCTCGGCTTGCCTGCTCACCTTGCGCAGCAGCTTCTCGTCAACAAACGGCCCTTTCTTCTGGGATCGCCCCATCAAAGTCCCTTAAATCAATTCAAAACTAAAAACTCAAAAACTACAGAACCAACTGCCCGCTTCTCTTATTCTTGCGCCTGCGAATAATCCGCTTGTTGTTCGGGTTGCGCGGGTTTCGGGTCTTTCCGCCCTTGGCCGGCACTCCCGTCGGCGAACACGGATGACGACCACCGTTGCTTCGGCCTTCACCACCGCCCATCGGGTGGGCAACCGGATTCATCGCCTTGCCCCGGACATGGCCCTTGCGACCCATATGACGCTTCCTGCCTGCTTTACCAATCTTGACGTGCTGCAAATCAATATTGCCAAGCTGCCCAATAGTCGCCCGGCATTCCTTGCGAACCATGCGCATCTCACCGCTGGGCAAAATTATCGTCGCCCAGTTACCCTCTTTAGCCATCAGCCTGGCCGAGCCGCCCGCACTTCTGACAAGCTTGCCACCCTGCCCGGCTGTCATTTCAATATTATGAACCTCAACACCTACCGGCACACTGCTGAGCGGCATCGCGTTGCCCGTTTTCGGTTCAACACCGACTCCGCTTTCGACCACTTCGCCGACTTTGATCCCGTTGGGAGCCAGAATATATCTCTTCTCACCGTCTGCGTAATGCAAAAGTGAAATAAAGCAACTCCGGTTCGGATCGTATTCAATGCTCGCCACCCGCGCCGGCACGCCGTCTTTGTTACGCTTAAAATCAATCATCCGATAAATGCGCCTTGCTCCACCGCCACGGAAACGCACCGTCGTCCTACCGTGATGATTTCTGCCGCTGTGCTTTTTAATCCTCTTGCAAAGCGACTTCTCGGGCGTCGTCGTCGTCAGCTCGGCCTTGTAATCAATCACCGAGCCGTTTCTGCGACCCGCACTGGTCGGTTTGTAAAGCCTAATTGCCATAATATCCGTTTTCCTATAACACCTTTTTTGCCAGCAGGCTGCAAACTCAATCAGAACAAATCAATACGGTAATCCTCACCAAGAACCACTACCGCCTTCTTCCAGCTTCGCGTAAGACCCCGGTGTCTGCCGCGACTTCGCGGCTTACCTCTGACATTGGCGGTACGTACATCCAAAACCTTGACGTTATAAAGCCGTTCAACAGCGCTTCGTATCTGTATCTTGTTGGCCTTGTTGTTAACCTCGAAGGAGTATGCATTTCTTGTATTCGCAAAATGCATCCCCTGCTCTGTTACTATCGGCCTGATTATAATATTGTAATCATCCAAAACAAATACTCTCTCAATTGCCTTCACTGCCCCTGTTGATTAACGACAAAAAAGCCTCCTTGGTGAACAGCATCTTCTGCCGATTGCAAATGTCGCCGGCATTCAAATCGGCCACCACCAAAACATCCACCTTCGGCACATTCCTGGCCGACTTGTAAAGATTCTCATCATGCTCATTCACGGTCACCAGGCAACTGCGATTGATTTTCAAATTGCTCAGCATCTCTGCAAAGTCTCTTGTCTTCGGCGCCTCAAAATTCAGCTCGTTAACAACCACGACATTACCGGCCTTAAACTTAGCTAAAAGTGCCGAATCCCTTGCCAGCCTTCTTTGGTTTTTCGGCATAGCCCTGCCGAAGTCCCTGCCAGTCTTGGCAAATGTAACTCCGCCACCGACACGCTTGCCGGTTCTCCTGTTACCCACACGGGCATTGCCGGTGCCTTTTTGCCGGAACAGCTTCCTTGTCGAGCCGGCGACCATACCTCTGCTTTTTGTCGAAGCAGTACCGACACGCCTGTTAGCGTGATACATTACTATCGCCTGCTTAAGAAGCGGATACCTCACGTAGCCGCCGAAAATACTCTCATCAAGCTTAAGGCTTTCGACCTCCTGGCCTTCTCTGTTATATACGACAACATCAATCATTTCGAATTCCTGTCCGCCGTTTCTTTTCAGTTCAACAAACCGCCCTTAACCCTCGGTTTTCGAACTGCGAATCTCAACATAACCACCGGACGGTCCGGCAACAGCGCCCTTAACAATCAGCAGACTCTTTTGTTCGTCGATAGAAACGAGTCGGTGATTTTTCGTCGTAACTCTCACACCACCCATACGACCCGCCATTTTTTTACCTTTTTTCGGGTGACCGCCGTGACCGGCGTCGCTGGCATAACTTGAAATCGACCCCGGCGCTCTGTGTTTTCGCTCCGTACCGTGCGAAGCCGGGAAACCACCAAAACCATGCCGCTTCATCACACCGGAAAAACCCTTGCCCTTACTCGTTCCGGAAACATCTACAAACTTCACATTGGAAAAAGCCGACACTGAAATCTCATCGCCGGCCTTGTATTGGGTCTGGTTGCTATTATCCAGACGCATTTCACGAACAAACTTTCTCGGTGAGGTTTTAGCCTTGTCGGCATGACCTGAAGCGGGCTTGTTTACCCCAGACCGCTTTACATCGCCATAGCCTAATTGTATCGCGCTGTACCCGTCCGACTTGTCCGTCTTAAGCTGCATCACAGTGCAGGGTCCGGCCTGGATTACCGTCACGGGTGTAATCTTGCCCGATTCATCGTAAATCCGGGTCATTCCAATCTTTTTCCCAAGTAACATTACCATTTTAAGCTTTTATTTTAACAAAAACTCCGGCCGGCACAACTAACCGATTCAGTGCTTCAACTGTACGAGCGTTAGCATCGTGAATATCAATAAGACGTTTGTGAGTCCGCATTTCAAACTGCTCACGAGACTTCTTGTCAATGTGGGGACTCCGCAGTACCGTATATCTCTCGATACGCGTCGGCAGCGGCACAGGACCGCTGACACGGGCATTTGTCCGACGAGCCTGCTCAACTATTTCCTTGGCAGAGGTATCAAGCATTCGATGGTCGTATGCTTCCATCCTTATCCTGATTCTTTCGGTCTCAGTAGCCATTTCTATTCCCTAATTTGCACTACACAATCTCCTCACAAACCCGTTAAACTCGCAAGTATATCGATACGCTGCGAGAAAACAAGAATTTTGCACAAAATTTTTGTACAAATCCTGTAATTTCAAAATTTTTTTGCTAAGTCTTTCAGGCAGGAAAGGCTTTTCAACTCGCCTTCCTTAAAAAGCGCCCGCAAAGCCGGAAAAGACGATACTTGTTCTCAAATCACTCAAAAATTTTACCATCCCGAACAAGGCAAACACCATCGCCAGCCTGCTGGACTCATATCTACCATCCCTGAACCACTGTCTTGCGAAATGTAACCCAGCCCAACTCGAAACGCACAAAATCCCTTTTTGTGCTCGCTACGGCTGCAAACTTTGCAATTTACCACATAATTTCAGACCTGTCAATAGTGTCCTGACAAAATTTTCTCAGAAATTTGCTCCGGCACTTTTTCGTAACTCAAGGGCTCCATCGAAAAACCGCCCCTCCCGCCTGTAGCGCTGCGAATCTCGCCCGAATAACCGAACATCTCAGCCAGAGGCACCTTAGCGTCAATCACTCGCATATTGCCGTGTATCCAGTTGTCGGTAATTGTGCCGCGTTTAGAGATAAGACTACCGTGAACTGCGCCGAAATTCGCCTCCGGAACCACCACCTGAACCTTCATTATAGGCTCAAGCAAAATCGGCCCGGCGTTATTAAGGACCTCCCTTATTGCACGCACCGCGGCCTGCTCAAACGCTATCTCCGAAGAATCCACGGCATGAAAGGAACCGTCAAGAAGCGTAACCTTCAGTCCCACAACAGGATATCCCGCCAAAACACCACTTGCCAATGCCTCCAGAACTCCCTTTTTAACCGCCGGTATATACTCCTTCGGAACAGCACCAGAAACGACCGCGTTAACAAATTCAGTCCCTGACCTGTAGTGCCCAACGTCGTCAAACAACGGCTCAACCCTGATAACAACATGACCATACTGACCACGCCCGCCCGTCTGATGGACAAATTTACCCTCACCCTCGACTATTTCGGTGATTGCTTCTTTATACGCCACCCTCGGTTTGCCTATACGAACATCAACTCCCATATCACGGGTCAGCTTGTGCTCCAGTATCTCAAGGTGAAGCTCCCCCATCCCGCTGATGATAGTCTGACCCGTCTCCGCATCGTACTTACAGCCGAAAGTCGGGTCCTCACGCCTCAGCACCGCCAACGCATCATTCAACTTGGCACGCTCAACCGCGGTTCTAGGCTCAATCGACATATTTATGACCGCCTGAGGAAACGTAATGTTCTCAAGAATCACTTTGTTCTTTGTATCACATATCGTATCGCCCGTGAGCGTGTCCTTAAGCCCGACTACCGCAACGATGTCGCCCGCTCCCGCCGAATCCAGTATCTTACGTGAATCGGCGTGCATCTCGAATATCCGAGTGATGTTTTCACGCTGACTCCGATTGCTGTTCAATACCCTGCTGCCGGACTTGAGAATGCCACGATAAATCCGCAAATAGTACAAATCCCCGTGCTTGTCGCTTGTAATCTTAAAAGCAAGCGCCACCAATGGTTTGCTCCGGTCGCACTCGACTTTCAGCTCCTTGTCCTCTTTGCCCTTACCATCGGCGGCGTGGGCCGTAATCACCGGCCTGTCCAAGGGCGACGGAAGATAAGAAACAACTCCATCAAGAAGACGCTGCACGCCGATATATCTCAGAGCCGACCCAACATACACCGGATGCAAGCGGTTCAACAAGGTCCCCTTACGAATGGCGGTGATCACTTTTTCCATATCAATAGGTTTATCGTGTACGTATGCCGCCATTAAGTCCTCATCAAACTCCGCAGCCGCTTCAATCATCTCGTGCCAACGGCGCTCGGCCTCATTCATCAACTCGGCCGGTATCTCGACTTCACGATATTTCGCCCCCAGCATGTTCCCCTCATAAAATACCGCCTTCATCTTTACAAGGTCGATAAGGCCCTGAAAATTTGCTTCGGCGCCTATCGGAATCTGAACCGGCACAGGATTAGCGAGGAGTTTGTCTGTGATGCTGTCCACCGCCATCTCAAAATCCGCCCCAATTTTATCCATCTTGTTTATGAAACAAATGCATGGCAGACCATACTTCTGCCCCTGACGCCAGACAGTCTCGCTCTGTGCCTGAACGCCTTCGCTCGCATCAAAAACCGCAACCGCCCCGTCCAGAACCCGCAGGGACCGCTCGACCTCGGCCGTAAAATCAACGTGTCCGGGAGTATCAATAAGGTTAATCTGATACCCGTTCCAGGGACAGCGAGTCGCCGCCGAGGTTATCGTAATACCACGCTGCTGCTCCTCGGTCATAAAATCCATCACCGCAGTGCCGTCATGCACCTCGCCCATTTTATATATCTTGCCGGAGTAATAAAGTATCCGCTCGGTAATAGTTGTCTTACCGGCATCAATATGCGCCATAATACCTATGTTTCGCAGTTTTCTTAGCACACTCGGCATAAATTCTTATTTCCACAACATCTATAAAACCATTTCCTATATGCCGTTTTCGGCTGAACATGCCAAAATAAAAAACTGCCACGGTTATCAAATACAACAGCCGTGGCAGCATACTTCTTACGATTTTACCATGCAAAATGCGCGAATGCTTTGTTCGCCTCTGCCATCCTGTGAACATTCTCACGTGTCGTCATCGCAGCACCTTCTTTTTTAAAAGCATCCATCAGTTCCGTAGCCAAACGAACGCACATAGGCTTGCCTTTTTTCGCACGCGACGCCGCGATAATCCACCGAAAGGCAAGAGACTGCTGACGCTTCGGACTGACCTGCATCGGAACCTGGTAACTCGCACCACCGACCCGCTTACTTCGAACCTCAAGCATCGGCTTAACGTTACCAATCGCCGTCTCAAAAACATCCAGCGGCTCAGTGTCTTTTACCTTTTTTGAAATAACGCTCATCGCATCGTAGAAGACCTTCTGCGCGGAGTTCTTCTTGCCGTCCCACATTAAACAATTAATAAACTTCGCAACCAGCTTGCTGTTATAAACAGCATCAGGTTTCAGTTGACTACTCGACGCGGTCCACTTCTTGGCCATTACAGCACCTTCCGAACAACTATAAACTTAAAATTACTTCTTCGCTCCGTATTTGCTCCGGCCCTGCTTACGACCGGGGACTCCATCCGAATCCAGCACGCCACGGACAACATGGTACCTTACACCCGGCAGGTCCCTTACTCTGCCGCCGCGAACCAAAACAGTACTGTGTTCCTGAAGATTATGGTCGATTCCTGGTATATAAGCTGTAATCTCCTTGCCGTTTGTCAGCCTCACGCGGGCAATCTTACGCAAAGCCGAGTTCGGCTTCTTCGGCGTCTGAGTCCTGACGATAAGGCACACGCCACGCTTCTGAGGACAGCCGGTTATATCCGAAATACGCTTCTTGCCCTTTTTCCTTCGCGCCCTCCTCACTAACTGATTCATAGTCGGCATAATATCTCCAAACCTATAACCTTCAACTACGTTTTTAGCTTACAGCCCTACAAACTACAAACTACGAACTCCCTAACTGATGCCCAATGCCTCTTTGACCGCCTTCTCTGCCGCTGCTTCAGCTTCTTTGACCTCTCTCAGCTCCTCAAGCGCCTTGGGTACAGGCGGCTCGGCAAGATGTTTGACCTTAATTTCAAGGTGCGGTCTAAACGCCGTTCCCGCCGGAATCAAATGACCTAATATCACATTCTCCTTCAAACCTCGCAACACATCAATCTTACCCGCAAGTGAAGCCCCGGTCAACACCTTCGTGGTCTCCTGAAAACTTGCCGCCGAGATAAAGCTGTCCGACTGAAGTGATGCCTTGGTTATACCCAGAAGAAGCGTGTTGGCCGTAGCCGGGCGAGGCTTCTTTCCCTTGGCAGGTGTACCGCCAAGAGCCTCAACCTTCTCGTTAGCCGCCTCAAACTTTTCCCTGTCTAAAAGCTGACCGGTTTGAATATCCGTATCACCGGCATCGGTGATTCTTATCATCTTTTTGGCCAATTCCTCATTCGCTCTTCGGAAGGCAAACTTATCTACAATTTCGCCCGGCAGGAACATGCTGTCGCCGATAGATTCTATTTCAACCTTACGCATCATCTGCGAGATTATAATCTCAATATGCTTATCACTTATCACTACGCTCTGAGCACGATACACGTTTTGAATCTCTCTCAATAAATACCGCTGTAAGGCCTCCTCACCCTTAATCCGCAGAATATCGTGCGGAACAAGCGGTCCCTCCGTTAATGCGTCACCCGCTTCAACCATATCGCCCGTATGACAGTTCAGGTGCCTGTCTCTCGGAACATGGTGCTCTTTTTCCATCCCGCTCTCGCTTCGAATCGTAATGGTCATTTTACCCCGTCGTTTGTCGCTTTTAAGTTCCACTATCCCGCTTATCTCCGCCATGGCGGCCGGTTCCTTCGGCTTTCTTGCTTCAAATATCTCGGTCACCCGAGGCAGGCCGCCTGTAATGTCCTGAGTTCCCCCGGTTCCTCTCGGCAAACGGGCAAGCAGCTTTCCAGCCGCCACCTCCTCACCTTCATCAACCTCAATACGGGCCTTCGCCGGCAGATAGTGAACATCAAGAATCTTGCCTTCGGAATTTTCAATGATAACCTGTGGGTGCTTGTCCCCCTTATGTTCAATCACAACAGCCCTTCCAACCTGGCCCTTGCGCTCCTCCTCAACACGCATCGTCTCACCTTCAACCACATCCACAAGGCGGACACAGCCGGAAACCTCAGCGAGAATCGGAACACGGTGTGGATCCCAGGAAAACAATCGCTGCCCACGCTTGACCTCCACCCCATCCTTAACCTGCATAACAGCACCGTAGGGCACCTTGAATCTCTCAAGCTCTCTGCCCTTTTTATCAAGCAAAAGCACTTCGCCGCTGCGGCTCAGAACTATACCCTTGGATTCGACAAGACGTTTTGCCTTCGGGTCCTTCGTTGTCGATGCCAGGTCTTTGCTGTAAGTCTTACCGTCCGATTCTTCCCATACGTCCGGATCGGGAACAACATTCAGCTCGCGGTATTCTACAGTGCCATCACGCGGAGATTTCTGGTCGGTCTCAAGTACCGATATCGCCGCAATACCACCCGTGTGAAATGTACGCATCGTCAACTGCGTCCCCGGCTCACCAATCGACTGGGCGGCTATAATACCTACCGCCATACCCTCCTCTACAGGCTTACCCATGCTTAAGTCCCACCCGTAACACTTCGCACAAATCCCCATCTCACTCTCGCAGGTCAACGGACTCCTCACCCGAATCGCGTCAAGACCAAGCGCTTCGATCTTGTCGGCTGCATCGGGTGTTATAACCTCGTTTTCAAGAACTATCATCTCGCCCGTTATCGGATTGCGCACGTTGTCCCGCGCCACGCGCCCGATAACCAACTGTTTTAGTGGAACATCAACCGTCTCACCCTTATAAACCGTACTTTTAGTAATACCCTGAAGTGTTCCACAATCAATCTGTGTAACCATAACATTTTGTGCCACGTCGGCAAGCTTACGAGTAAGGTAGCCGGAGTCCGCCGTCTTAAGTGCCGTATCAGCAAGCCCTTTGCGCGCACCGTGTGTCGAACTGAAGTACTCAAGCACATTCAAACCTTCCCGAAAGTTCGACCTGATAGGCGTCTCGATAATTTCCCCGCTCGGTTTGGCCATAAGCGCCCGCATACCCGCAAGCTGCTGTATCTGATCGACACTGCCTCGCGCACCTGAGTCCCTCATAACCCATATCGGATTCAAATAGGGCTTGCCGTCGCGAACGTCATTAGCCATTGCGCTCATCATCGCGTTGGTTACTTCCACGCGAGCGTGCGTCCATGCATCGATAATCTGATTGTATCTTTCTCCATCCGTCAACACCCCGGCATTATAGTTCTTCTGAACCCTGTCAACCTTCTTTTGAGCCTTGTCTATGATGCTCTGCTTCTCCAAAGGAATCCGCAGATCGGTAATACCAAAGCTCAGCCCCGCCAAAGTCACCTGCTTGAACCCAAGCTCTTTAATGCCGTCGAGCAAATCTACCGTAGCGGCACTGCCGGCAATCTCAAAGCAGTCCTGAATCACTGTCCCAAGCTTTCCCTTGTCCATCAGCAAGTTGTAAAACGGCATCTTTTCGTGCAGAATGTCGTTAAACAAACATCGCCCGGGAGTTGTCTCTATCACACCACCCATCTTCTCGCCGGATTCAGTGATAACTCTCTTGTTCGGTGGAAGGCAAACCTTAACCTTCGCGTGTATGCCCACCTTGCCCATCTCGCAGGCCGTGATCGCTTCAAACATGTCCCCAAACAACATGCCTTCGCCCTTTTCGCCCGGCCGCATAAAGGTTATGTAGTAATTGCCCAATACGATATCCTGCGACGGCCCAAGCATAGGCGCCCCGCTCTGAGGCGAAAAAATACTGTTCGTTGACATCAAAAGCGTATGAGCTTCAACCTGCGCCTCGATACTCAAAGGCAGATGAACCGCCATCTGGTCACCGTCGAAGTCCGCATTGAATCCGTGACAAACCAGCGGGTGAAGCATAATAGCGTTGCCTTCCACCAGAATCGGCTCGAACGCCTGAATGCCCATCCGGTGCAGCGTAGGCGCACGGTTCAAAAGAACGGGGTGCTGATGAATCACTTCCTCAAGAATATCCCAAACATGCTCTTCACGCCTTTCAAGCATGCGCTTTGCGCTCTTTATAGTGTCGGCAAGGCCTCGGTCCTTCAGCTTGCGAATTATAAAGGGCTGATAAAGTTCCAGGGCAATCTTCTTCGGCAAGCCGCACTGATTCAGCTTCAAGTGCGGTCCTATCACAATAACCGACCTTGCCGAATAATCCACACGCTTGCCGAGAAGGTTTTCCCGGAAGCGCCCCTGTTTGCCCTTTATCATATCCGTAAGGCTCTTGAGCGGACGGTTGTTGCTCCCCAGAACCGGACGCCTGCACCTGCCGTTGTCGAGAAGAGAATCAACCGCCTGCTGGAGCATCCGTTTCTCATTGCGAATGATAACCTCAGGTGCGTTCAAATCTATTAGTTTCTTCAAACGGTTGTTACGATTGATTATACGCCTGTACAGGTCGTTAAGGTCGCTTGTTGCAAAATTGCCGCTCTCAAGCATCACCAGAGGACGCAAATCCGGCGGTATCACCGGCACTACATCCAGTACCATCCACTCCGGCTTGTTATCGCTGCCGCGGATACTGTTGACGATCTTAAGGCGTTTGGTCAGTTCTTTAATCTTTTGCTTGCTTCCGGTCTCCCCTATTGCCGTCCTCAGTTCCGCACTCAACTCATCCAAATCCTCCCTGTTCAAAAGCTCCTTTACAGCCTCGGCGCCCATCGACGCCCTGAAACAAACACCGTATTTGTTACACGCCTGCCGGTACTCATCCTCCGTCATAAGCTGCCTGGGTTTAAGCGGGCTCTGGCCCGGGTCCGTCACAACATAATCCTGGAAATAAATTATCTTCTCCAAATCGGATGTCTTCATACCGAGCACACTGCTTAAACGACTGGGCATCGATTTGAAAAACCATATATGCACCACCGGAGCTGCAAGATTAATATGACCCATCCGCTTGCGACGTACCCGACTGTGTGTAACCTTTACTCCACAACGGTCGCAGATGATACCCTTGAACTTGGTGCCTTTATACTTGCCGCAGGCACACTCCCAGTCCCTCTCGGGACCAAAAATGCGCTCACAAAAAAGACCGTCTTTCTCGGGCCGGTAAGTCCGGTAGTTTATAGTTTCCGGCTTGCGTACCTCGCCGAAAGACCAACTGCGTATATCATTCGCACTCGCCAACGATATCTTTACCGAACCATAATCGTTAATCCGATCGTAAATCGATTCCACCATTTTCGGTTAACTCCACCCTAAACAAAATACCGAACTTTTATATCGGTGAACTACCTATCCGCTTCTTCTCGAGCTGAATGTTCAGTCCCAGTCCCCTTATCTCGTTACACAAAACGTCAAATGAAATCGGTGTTCCCGCTTCAAGAGTATTGGTGCCCTTTACCATTGACTCGTAAATCTTGGTGCGTCCTTCAATATCATCACTCTTAACCGTCAGTAATTCCTGCAACGTGTAGGCCGCCCCGTACGCCTCCAGAGCCCACACTTCCATCTCACCAAAACGCTGACCCCCCGTTCTTGCTTTTCCGCCGAGAGGCTGTTGAGTAATCAAACTATAAGGCCCTGTTGCCCTGGCGTGAATCTTGTCGTCCACAAGATGATGCAGCTTCATCATATAAATATAGCCTATCGTAGCCTTTTGTCCGAACGGCTCACCCGTGCGACCGTCATAAAGTCTCGTCTTCATGTCGTCCGGTATCTGAACAAACAATTCATCAGCAGGCGGCACCTCCTTTTTGCTCTCAAGTTCGGCCGTCCGGCTTCTTACACGCTCATTCGCCTCGCCCGTAACTTCACGAATCTGCTCCTCGGTCGCACCATCAAACACAGGTGTAACACAATTAAAACCAAGGACCTTCGCCGCCCATCCAAGATGTGTCTCAAGTATCTGGCCAACATTCATCCGGCTCGGAACCCCAAGAGGATTCAGACATATATCAACCGGTGTGCCGTCTTCAAGAAACGGCATATCCTCCTCGGGCATGATCTTTGCGATGACACCTTTGTTCCCGTGACGACCCGCCATCTTATCCCCGACAGAAAGCGTCCGCTTGGTCGCAACATAAACCTTCACCATCTCAAGAACACCCCCGGGAAGCTCGTCACCGTGTTTCAAACGTTCAATTTGACGTTTCTTCTCCTCCTGCATCTCAACCAGTCTCGGCCAATACTTGTCCAGTATCTTCTGGGCATCATCTCGAAGCTTCGCCGGCTTTACCCACCCAATATCAAAGTTCTCAATCTGCTCGTAAATCACGTCGTTATCCGTGCTGACACCGACTTTCTGACGCGTCGACGGATCAACAACATCTACTTTAACCTTATCATGAATCTCAGCCATCATCTGTTTGAAGACCGTGCATTCTCTGGCTACCATCTCGGCTTCATATCGGCTTATTTCTTCCTTCTGTGCCTTTCGCTGCTCTTCCGTGCCCGCACCGCGACGTACGAAACGCCGTGTCCGAATTACAACCCCCTCATAACCGCTCATAACCTCAAGGGAATCGTTCTTGACGTCCTCACCGGCCCTGCCGAATATCGCATGCAAAAGCTTCTCTTCCGGCGTCAGTTCCGTCTTGCTCTTGGGTGAGACCTTCCCTACAAGAATATCTCCCGTTGAAACACGAGTTCCCTCGCGAACCACCCCGCCCTCATCAAGATTTCTCAAAGCCTTCTCGCTGACATTCGGAATATCGCGGGTAAATTCCTCGCGGCCGAGTTTTGTCTCTCGAACCTCGACACTGAACTCGTCTATATGAATACTTGTAAAAACATCGTCTTTGACCAGTCTCTCACTGATGAGTATCGCATCCTCAAAGTTGAATCCGTCGAAGGGAACAAAAGCCGCCAGAATATTCCTTCCAAGGGCCAGTACACCGTTGGCGGTACCGCCGCCGTCTGCAATTATCTGGCCCTTCTTAACCTTCTGGCCCAGTTCAACCAGGGGCTTCTGGTTCAGACACGTTCGCTCATTAAGACCAATAAACTTGGCAAGCTCGTACTCGTCCGTATTGTCAATAACTATCCTGTTGCCGTCAACCGCCGTAACAACCCCGCTGATTCGGGCCTTAAGTACCATGCTCGAATTTTGAGCCACCTCGCTTTCCATCCCTGTCCGGACCAGCGGCGCCTTTGTATTCAACAGCGGCACCGCCTGACGCTGCATGTTCGAGCCCATCAATGCACGGTTGGCGTCATCATGTTCCAAAAACGGAATAAGGGATGCAGATACACCTACCGTCTGTCTCGGAGATATATCAACGTAACCAACCTGACTGCTGTCAACCTGAGTCAAATCGCCCTCCTGCCTCGCCAGAACCATCCCTTTTCTCAAATTCCCTTTGTCCGGCTCAATCATGCTCGGCGGCGTAAATATCGCCTCCACCTCCTGGTCCGCACGCAGATATGCCACCTCATCGGTTATCCTGCCTTTTGCAATTCTGCGATAAGGCGTAACCAAAAATCCGTATTCATCAACCTTTGCAAATATCGCCAGTGAAACGATAAGCCCTATATTAGTGCCTTCCGGTGTTTCAATCGGACACACCCTTCCGTAGTGACTTATATGAACATCACGAACTTCAAATCCGGCCCGCTTGCGGTTCAGGCCCCCCGGGCCAAGAGCGCTCAAACGCCTCTCATGAGTCAACTGGCTCAATGCATTGGTCTGGTCAACCACCTGACTCAGTTCTCCGCGACCAAAGAAATACTCGATACTCGATGAGACGCTCTTGGAGTTAACAAGGTCGGCAATACGGTCCACATCATCAGGACCCTTCATGCTCATCCGCTCCTGAACCGTCCTGCGAAGCTTAAGCAGGCCCTTGCGAATCTCACCGGCCGCCAGCTCATCTATCGTACGAAGCCGCCTGTTACCCAGATGGTCGATATCGTCAAGCGACCCTTCATTGTTTCGCAGCCCGACAATATACCGCATAGTATTCAAAAAGTCCTCCGCGCGAAGCGACATCTCGTTTTCATCGGTATCACAACCGAACTTGCGATTCAGCCTGAACCTGCCTACCTTTCCCAGACGGTAACGGTTCGTGTCATAGAACTTTTCCTTAAACAGCGTCTTGGCCTTCTCGAGCTGGGCGGGATTCCCCGGCCTGAGTCGCAGATAAATCTTCAACAAAGCATCTTCGTGACTTTCACAGTCGTCTTCGGCCAGAGTGTTCAGGATAAGAGCATCTGCAACCTTTTTAATAACCTCAATATCAGCAAGATTGCTTTGCTGTATCTGCCCGATTCTGTCCCCCAACTGCGTCCCTGCCTCAACAATAACTTCGCCCGTTTCGGTATCAACAACAGGCCCAACCGCCCACATCGAAGGATCAAGTTTGCCGGTTTTGACCGTCTTGGTCTTATAAAACAAACGCAATATATCTTCCGTTTTGCCGTACTCTTCGCTCATTGCACGAAGAAAAATCGTCGCCGGAATCTTGCTCGACTGATCTATCCGAATTATCAGTACATCTTTCTTTGTAACGGATATCTCTATCCAGCTACCACGCTCCGGAATAATCCTGCTGCCGTGCAAAACGCGGTCGCCGTCCCGGTTGTCGATAACAAAATCCACCCCCGGGCTGCGGTGTAGTTGATTCACTATCACTCGCTCGGCACCGTTGATAACAAACTCACCGCCCCCGATCATTACCGGCATCTCACCCAGATATATCGCCTGCTCGGCAATATCATCAGCATCCTTGCGCTTGAGGACACACCGAATCTTGAGAGGATACCCGTATGTCAGCCGAAGCTCCCTGCACTGCTCAATCGTATATCGGGGCTTTTCAAGTTCGTAACCCAGGTACTCCAATTGCATCGTCTTGTCGTAACTTACTATCGGAAATATCTCGCGAAAAAGCGCCTCAAGACCGTCATCCTTGCGCTTAGCGGGTAACACGTCTTGCTGCAGAAAACGACTGTAGCTCTTCAACTGAATCTCGATAAGATCCGGCACCGCAATTGCGTCGCCTATCCTGCCAAAATTGCGAACGGTTCGTGATTTCATCCAATCACTCTCCCTTAGCTATTTTAACCCTAACAATTAAAACCCAACCGCATAAGATACTACGCAATCTCCACAACCGCACCAGCCGCCTCAAGCTGAGCCTTGGCTTGCTCGGCTTCTTCCTTGCTTACACCCTCCTTCACCGCCTTGGGGACCGCGTCAGCCACCCCTTTGGCTTCTTTCAGGCCTAAGCCCGTCAACGCACGAACTTCCTTTATGACCTGTATCTTCTTTTCTCCGATTTCCTTCAAAATTACGTCAAAGCTGGTCTTTTCCTCCTGGGCGGCAGCCGACTCGCCTCCGGCCACACCGGCACCGGCAACCATTACAGCACCTGTGCTTGCAGGCTCAATACCATGTTCAGCCTTCAAATAATCCACAAGCTCCTTTGCCTGCATCAGCGTCAGTTTCACAATCTTGTCGCCGAGCGTCTTAATCTCTTTACTCCATTTAGTCGCTTCACTCTTGGCCTCTTCCTTCGGCTCTTCTTTCGTTTCAACTGCTTCTTCCGCCATTCTAAAACTCCTTGTATAGCCTGTCGCGTCTCGTGGTAGCTGAAACTCCGCCGTCTCATTTAACCCCTTTAGGGGACAGCCACAAGACTACCAAAAAATCCAAAACTACTATTGCTGTTTGAATAACAAATGGAACATGAAACCACTTAAATAGCCGGAATAAGGCATTTTCTGCACGGCCAATCCCGTCCGGCCGTGGCATCTATGTTCCATAAATAATATAAAGGTCGATAAAACTAAAAACTACGAACTGATTTATGCCGCTTCCTTCTGAAGCTTCTCTACAACAGAACTGATACAGCCTGCGATAATACTGCCGCCGGACGTAATCGCACCGGCCAGGTTTGCACCGCAAGAGGCAGCCAGCATCGCGACCGTACCCTGAAGCTGTGCTCTGTTGGGCATCTTAGCCAAAGCCTTCGCTCCGTCGGCATCAATTACATCTCCGTCAACGAAGGCCCCCTTGAACCTGATCGCGCTTATCTTCTTGCCCCAGTCTGTTATTTCTTTGGCCGCATCAACGGCACTGTCACCACCGCAGACAACCGTGCAGGGCCCGGTTGAAAAAAGACTTGTCGCAGCCGCCAGGCCCAGACTTTTCAAAGCCCTGCGCATTAAAGCGTTCTTCACCACCGTCAGCTCGATGCCCCTGGCTTTCAATGCCCCCCGCATCTCGTTATTTTCATTGCCATCCACGCCTTTGGTTTCTATAACAAGAAAATGCCCGGTGCCGGCAAACTTCTGTTCAAGTTCCTTTTGAAGTAATTCTTTTACGTACTTGCTCATAATATGCTTCCAACCCTTTAAGATACGTCCACCATAACAGAAGGACTCATCGTAGCGCTGATACAAACCTTCTTGATATATGTACCTTTCGCCGCTGATGGTTTGAGCCTTTTTATGTGCGATATAAACGTCTCGATATTCTCAGCAAGCTTGTTTTCCTCAAAGCTCACCTTGCCAACGACTGCATGAACGTTGCCCCCGGAGTCATTCCTGAACTCAACCTTACCCGCAGCAAAGTCCTTGACCGCCTGGGCAACCTCCATTGTAACCGTCCCGTTCTTGGGGGACGGCATCTTGCCCTGCGGACCAAGCACTCTGCCCAATTTGCCTACCTTGCCCATTACCTTGGGCGATGCTATTGCAACATCAAAGTCCATCCAGCCGCCCTGTATCTTCTCAACCAGCTCTTCACAACCAGCCTCAACAGCGCCCGCCTGCCTGGCCCCTTCGACATCCGAATCCTCACAAAACGCAATCACCTTCCGACTCTTGCCTATCCCATGCGGAAGACTCAGCGCACCGCGAATCGTCTGGTCGGCCTGCTTCGGGTCAATCCCGAGCTGCATTACACACTCTACGCTCTGGTCAAATTTGGTCGAGCCGAACGTCCTGACCTTCTTCACCGCATCTGCAAGACCCATTTTTTCACCGCTTGCTTTTTCAAGATCGCTCTTATATCTTCTACTTCTAAATCTCATAGCATCTCTCGCGAATATACACTCCGGTTCACCACCATAATATTTCGTTGCCCATACCTGTTCACTTCCACCGCTGAAACCGGGTACCAACCCAACTACAATCTCTTATCTCCGTTGAGCAGCATCAATATCAACCGGCTTGCGCCGGCAGGCTTCTGTCTTCTGTACTACTCTGCCAACTCTATGCCCATGCTCCGGGCCGTACCTTCTATAATTTTATCAGCCTGCTCGAGGCTGTATGCGTTCAAATCCTTGAATTTCGTCTCAGATATCCTGCGAATCTGCGCCTTTGTAACCTTACCAACCTTCTCCTTGTTGGGAACGCCGCTTCCCTTGGCAATCTGGGCTTCCTGCTTCAGCAATACCGACGCGGGAGGACTCTTAACTATAAAATCAAAACTCTTGTCGCCATAAACCGATATCTCAACCGGAACCGTTACACCATTCATATCCTTTGTCCGCTCATTGAACTGCGAGACAAACTGGCCGATGTTGACGCCGTGCTGACCCAATGCAGGGCCGATAGGAGGAGCCGGCGTCGCCTTACCACCCGGTGCCTGCAACTTTATCTTCGTTACAACTTGTTTCGCCATTAACTACCGTCCATATTCAAGCAAAATAACACTAATTAACCACTATTCACCAGCCACCAATCACCACTCAAACCTTCTCTATCTGCCAGTACTCTATATCCAAAGGGGTACTTCGGCCGAATATCGTTACTATAACCCGGACAACACCCCGCTCGCTGTCAATCGAATCAACCGTGCCCTCAAAGTTTTCAAACGCACCGTCACGAATCTTAATAACATCACCCTTCTCAAACTCAACCTTGATACTCGGTGTGTCCTCGGGCTTTTCCGCCTCCTTCAGCATCTTTGCCACATCCGTGTCGCGCATCGGTGTCGGAATACCGTCCGTTCCGATAAAGTCCCCGGCGCCCAATGTCTCCTTGATTACAAACCATGCGTTATCCGGTATCCGACCGTCCTCTTGAGGCTCCATCTCCATGAAAACATAACCCGGATAAAGTTTGCGCTTATGCACATGCTGCTTTCCGGCGCGAATACGCTTAACCTGCTCGACCGGAACCATTATCCTGCCAACGCTTTCTATACCGTCCACCTCCATCTTATGGCTCAGAGCATCCCGAACCTGCTCTTCCTTGTTCGAGGCGACTCGTAATACATACCATTGCATCGTCACTTCATTACCTCCCATGAGCCGCCACCAATCAAATACCTATCAAATACATAAAAAGAGACTTGAATGTCATGTCAGCCGCAAAGAGCATAACCGCCATAATCGCAACAACGCAAATGACTATCAGGGTAGATATCGCAATCTCACGCCTGCTTGACCAGCTCACCTTTTTAATCTCACCCTCTGCTGATATCATAAAGTCAGCCGCACCGGGTTTGTTCATCAGCCAGAATATCAGCAACCCGGCCCCGATACATAAACCCACCGGGACAAGCGTCTTTATCCACAGATTCGTTATTACCGCCAGCTTAAGCCACAGCACATAACACCCTCCCGCCGCAATGCCAAACGCTACCAGACCGCTCCAAAGCCGCGTATAATAACCCTGCCCCGGCTTGTATATCTTAAACAACGCCATAAAACCGACCACACCTGAACAATTTTCGTTTCCGCCGTCAATTTCCGTAAAAAAACAACCGCTTACAGGCCAGGAGGGAATCGAACCCCCAACCTACGGTTTTGGAGACCGTCGCTCTGCCAATTGAGCTACTGGCCTAAACTCATTACTTGCGCCTTATCTTGTGAACCGTACGCTTACGCTGGCTCGGACAAAACTTCTTCAATTCCAGCTTCGGCGTCCCTCCCTGAACATTTATCTGGGTCCGGTAGTTGCGCCGGCTGCATTCCTTGCATTCAAACCACACATATTCCCGCTTCTTGGACTTAGCCATAACAAATCTCTCACAATACAACCGCCGGGCCGCAACACCCACCTCCAACACCATACCACGTGCATAAAGAGGGCTGATAAAACTACCGCAAACAAACGGTTCTTAGAGAAAATACCGTTTATTCAATAATCTTGGTTACAACACCGGCACCGACCGTCCGTCCGCCTTCACGAATAGCAAAACGCAGGCCTTCTTCCATCGCTATCTTTGATATAATCTCAACAACCATCCCGATGTTGTCCCCCGGCATGCACATCTCCACGGGTTTGCCTTCCCGGCTCTGTATCTCATTAACGCAACCTGTAACATCAGTCGTACGGAAGAAAAACTGCGGTCTGTAGCCTGCAAAGAACGGTGTGTGCCGGCCCCCTTCTTCCTTGGTCAAGACGTAAACCTCCGCGTTGAACTTGGTGTGGGGCGTAATCGTACCGGGCTGGGCCACAACCTGACCACGTTCAAGATCCTTCTTCTCCACACCTCTGAGAAGAACACCAACATTATCACCGGCCTGACCCTCGTTCAGCGTCTTGTTAAACATCTCAACGCCCGTAACAGTCGTCTTGCGAACCTCATCGCTCAGACCCACTATCTCCACTGCATCGCCGACCACCACCTTGCCGCGCTCAATACGACCCGTTCCGACGGTGCCGCGACCCTTAATGCTGAATACGTCTTCCACCGGCATAAGGAAAGGCTTGTCAACATCTCGCTCCGGCACGGGAATGTAACTATCAACCGCTTCCATCAGCTCGTCCACACACTTGCATGCCTCGTCGTCCTTGCCCTCGGAATTCATCGCTGCAAGAGCCGAACCTTGGATTATCGGAATCTCGTCGCCTGGAAATTCATACTTGTCAAGAAGTTCCCGCAATTCCATTTCGACAAGCTCCAACAGTTCCGGGTCGTCAACCTGGTCAACCTTGTTCAGGAAAACGATGATCTTCGGCACATTCACCTGACGGGCCAACAGAATATGCTCGCGTGTCTGCGGCATCGGACCGTCACTGGCCGCCACCACCAATATGGCGCCGTCCATCTGAGCCGCCCCCGTAATCATGTTCTTGACATAGTCAGCGTGACCAGGACAGTCAACGTGGGCATAATGTCGATTCTGCGTTTCGTACTCGACATGGGCCGTGTTAATGGTAATGCCGCGTTCCTTTTCTTCGGGCGCGTTGTCTATGTCGTCAAACTCTTTTATGTTGCCGCCGCCGGCCTTATACGCCAGACGCATAGTTATCGCCGCCGTCAACGTCGTCTTGCCGTGGTCAATATGACCGATTGTTCCGATGTTTATGTGTGGTTTTGTCCGCTCAAATACCGCTTTAGCCATTTGTCAATAACCTCCCTTAGCATTATTGCTATTACTGTTCTGCCGCTTTAACCGCCAATTACCAAATTTGGCACCAAAACCTGATTTATCTTTAAGATTAAGCCGCCCGGCCCATACCGACCAGCCCTAAACCTACAAACGTCATTTAGCTGCTGATGGGACTCGGACCCATGACCTCGTCCTTACCAAGGACGCGCTCTACCGACTGAGCTACAGCAGCAGTTACCAACAACAAAACACTCCACCTTCACATCCGCCAGCAGCCAAATACGCCCCGCCGGACGTCAACAAAAGCCGAATCCACCAAGAAATTATAGGGATTCCCCATATTTACTGCCTTTAACATCGGAAGTATACACCCCCCGACAGGATGGTGTAAACATAAAAATTGAAAAAAAATCAAAAAAATTTAAAAATTTCCTGAAATCCCTCTATTCAGGACTTTTCCCCTCCAAAATCAATAAATTATAAGACAACTACTACATATTCCAAAATCCCCCTCGCACCCTCTATTCCCATCAACTTATATCAATTTTATAGTTCTCTTTCCGATCTTTGGAGTTGTCTATGATACAGATTCCAACATAGGACAAATCAACACATACTTTTACGCTCTCGTATGCTTTTATGGTACTCCACGCTCTTTTCATCCCATCGGACCAGGATATATCGTCAAAAATCAGAACGGCTCTATCTGAAAGAAAAGGAAGGATTTGCCTGAAGTAGCCTATGGTTGGTTCTTCCTGGTGATGACCATCCACAAAAGCATAGTCTATAGGTGCGTTTTTTTCCAACACGTCTTTCAAGGTATTCTGGAATAAGCCAACAACTACTTCAATATTATCAAAGCCCAATTTCTTAAAATAACCCTCCGCCAATCTTGCCAAAGACTCTGCACCTTCCAAAGAAACCAACCTCCCTGAATGGTTCAGCTTCAGGGCTGCTGCCTGGTAAGACGCCGATATACCTAAACACGTCCCAAGTTCCAGACATACCGAAGGCTTGAACTCCCTGATAAGTTTTAGCAAAAGAAACGACCATTTGTATGGCTTGCTGGCGGTACGACAAACTTCTCCGATCGTTTCGATTTTTACTTTGCCTTCGCTCGTTTTGGGCTCAACGCAACTTTCATCCGATGACAATGCACCATAATCCATCAAGGTTACTTTTTCCGAAGATGAATTCAGTTCATTCCTAAGTGACTCTATTTTTTCTATCCATACCTTTTCCTCTGACGTAGGTCGGTTATGTAATGTACCTCTAAGAACCTTTGCGAGTGATTTCGAGGCCGCATCAGGCTGTCGCGACAATCGAGATATTTCTCTTAGTGCACAAATTCTGCGAGGAACTTTATACAATTTCCTTATAAGCCTAAACAACCAAGAACCCTTTCAGAATTTAAAATACAACCGGAAGTAACGCCGTAGAAAATAGGCCCCCACAAGAGTATTGTCAAGCATTTTAGCAAAAGCTTTGACACAAAAGCTTAAACGAAGTTTTGAACAAAAAAGCATCGCTAACAAAACAAACAACTTTCACTAATACATTGGCGTCTATCTGGGCAAACAACTTTCTCCCTCGAAAATTATTTTGTGTGTAACGTAGATTCCCCACGGGCCCGTTACATTACCCCGGTAATATATTTCTTTTTCATCTGCCGTTACATAAGGTGAAGATTCCCTTTTATCCGGCACACAAAATTCCAACAACTCAATATCGCCGAATGGTTCAACAGTTGAAGCTCGTGTAGCTCTGTAGATACAAGCTTCTTCAGTTTCATGTTTAGAGCTAAAATACATAGTCAAAGCATCAGGTAAAACCGAAGGCCCCGAAACCATACCATCAGTGGCATCATAAAACTCTGTCAATTCTGTAATATCTGTAAACGAATCTTCAATTGACGCTCTTTTAGCCATATAAACATGCTTGTTCCCTGATCCGCCACTCTTATTCCAGAATAAAGTTAACTCATCGGGTGTAAGACTTGGGTGCGCATCCGCAAGCCCATCTGTATGGATTTCATCAAAGGTCTTTACATATGTCCAGGTATCATCGGTACTTGAACGCCCGGCCATCTTTATACAACATTCACCTCCTGACCACTCACAGTAATACAGCCGCAATTGGTCACTGGACACCCATGGACAAATCTGCGCGCTTCCAGTGTAAAGCTCCGATATGACTCTTTTCGATGTAAAGGGTCCTTCGGGTGTGTCCCTGTAAGCCTCTGCAAGGTCATATGTATCTTCAAGCCAACGATGCCGTGCAAGATAAATAGTAAGACCGTCACCAGACAAAAATGGGTCAGTACCGGAAATTTCATCACCCCAAAGCAGGTCCTCATGATAATACGGTTCCGTCCATTCGTATTCTGTTTCCGTTCCGGTCAGCCAGTTGTATGCCGCTAAGGCGATGTCCCCTGTGCCGACTTCGCCGCTGCGGTCGATGTCGGTCCTTTCGCACCAGTCGTGGCCGGTGCAATCATCCCTTAACCAGTTGACATAAACATATACGAAATCGCAAAGGTCAACATCGCCGTCGCCGTCGAAGTCGCCGCATCTGCAGCAGTTAATATATTCACTCAAATCACTCTCCACATAAAACGCCGGCACTCCCTTACCTTCCGAAAGACCTGCAATCCCGCCACCTGCGGCAAGGTCCAGATACGTAATCCATATAGTCTCGTCCGCAAAGAAAAGCTCGACCTGGAAGCTATTGACCGCGTCCTTGTCCCCATACAAAGGCACATCCTCAAAGGTTACCACGATACTGCCGGCTAACTGCTTATATGAAATACTCCTGGC
>DUZQ01000030.1 GCA_013349435.1 Planctomycetota bacterium
AGCATTGTACTTTTCGAGAAAGTCTCTATTACACAAGTACTTACGAAAAATGCCTTGCAAAACGAAACTGTTCGATTTCATAACCAATTGTTATTATTTGACTTATAATGGGACAGTAGTGAGGTTGACTGAAACTAAAAACTCAAAATTCAAAACTCAAAACTAATCAAAATGATACCTAAAGAATTAATCAAAAAAATAAAGCAGATTCAGATATATACATCCCGGGCGGTCAACGCGAGCTTTGCCGGCCAGTACGAAAGTGTATTTAAGGGCAGGGGTATGCAGTTCGATGAGGTCCGCGAATACACGCCCGGCGATGATGTACGTTCCATCGACTGGAATGTTACCGCCCGCACAGGCAGGCCTTATATAAAGCGTTTTGTAGAAGAGCGCGAAATGACGGTGCTTTTCGCCGTTGACCTAAGTGCAAGCGGTGATTTTGGGACGGTCAACAAGGCCAAAAACGAGCTTGCCGCCGAGTTCTGTGCGGTGCTGTCTTTTGCCGCCGCAAAGAACAACGATAAAGTGGGCCTTTTGATTTTCACCGATGAAATAGAACTTTATATCCCTCCCAAAAAAGGCAGCGGCCACGTGTTAAGATTGATTCGGGAACTGTTATATTTCAAAATGACACCCGCAAAAACGAACATTGCCCAGGCCCTTGAATATATTACCGGAGTTACCCGCAAAAAGGCTACAGTCTTTCTTGTTTCTGATTTTATTGAAACCGACTTCAAAAAACCCCTGAGTCTGCTTAATAAACGCCACGATGTAATCGCCGTCTCGGTCCGCGACCGCGCCGAGGTCGCTCTGCCGGGAGCCGGACTTATCGAGTTTGCGGACGCCGAGACCGGCGAGATTATCCTGGTGGATACCTCGAGCAGGAAATTCAGAAATCAATATGCGCACAGCAGCAGGGCACGCTTCGATGAGTTGAAGGATATGCTGAGGTCGATAAACGTCGATTGCATAAGCATTAGCACGGATAAGCCGTATATACAGGATTTGGTTGCATTTTTCCGTATGCGACACAGGCGATACTAATCGTTTGAAGGACAGATGAACTTATGGAAGAGAAGCTGGATTTTTCACTACCACAAAAGAAAGCCAAAAGCCCTTTTACCGGTAAAATAACAATATTTTTGCTTCTGCTTTTGGTGGTGCTCGGGTTGCTTGACCTGACGCTAAGGCTTTTTCCTCGGGGTCCTTCCGGCCCTGCGCAAATTGCGCGGTTTTCTGCCGAACAAACCAGGGACCTTGCTCTTAAGCTTTCTCAGCGTAATTTGTACGCTCGTGCAGCGGCGGTCTGGCAGGACTATCTGGCCGCTGTGAACCTCGGAGACGCCGACCGGGCCAGGGCCTTGTTTCAGGTTGGTATGTTGCTGGAAAAGGCAGGGCGACTCGAAGAGGCGATTGAATACTTCTACCGAAGTGAAAACGCCGCCAGGCTCGATGAATTGTCCGGCCAAATTAACACGCATATCAAGGATTGTTTCGAGAAACTCGGCAAATTCTCCGCACTGCGATATGAGATGATGGACCGTACGAGCCTTGATGATTCCGCGCGGGCAGGCGCCAAAGTCGTCGCCGAGATAGGCCCCGAAGAGATAACCGAAGCCGACCTTGATGCGATAATAGAAAATAATATTGACAACCAGCTCAGCTCCATAGCCGCATTTATGACCTCCGAGCAGTTGAATGAGCAGAAAGCGAAAATGCTCGAACAGTTTACCGCATCGCAGGCCAGGAGCCAATTCCTGCAGACCTGGGTTATGCAGGAAATCCTTTATCGACAGGCACTAAAAGAAAATCTCAGCGACGATACGCAAATCAAAAAACTCCTTGACGACCTTGCCCGCGGCGTCCTCAGCCGGGAAATGATGAACAGGCAGCTCGCCGCAAAGATCAACATTACCGAAAGTGACGTCCGGACTTATTATGATGCAAACAAAGACAAGTATATCGAGCCGGCAAATGAAGAGGAAGGAACAGAAGAGCGACAGAAAACATTCGATGAAGTCCGGCAGCAGGTGTTGTCGGAGCTTCTCAGCCGGAAACGTCAGGATGTGCAGGATGAATATATAAAGCGAATGATGGACGAATACAACGTTATCATTCATACTTCTGCGCTGGTACCTACGGGTGAGATCGAAGAATGAAAATAAGAGCACAAGGGCATAAGAGCATAAGAGCACAAGGGCACAAGAGCAACGGCACCGGCCGAACTTATACCCTTATGTTCTTATGCACCTTTGCGCTTTTTGTGTCTTGCGCGGGCTGTGAGAAGGAAACTAAAACAAAAGCGGATGAATCCGGCTTCAAGGTGGACAAAACCTTCGAACGCGGGCCGCTGGCCGTCCATGTTCGTCTCGATAAAGACAAGATAACCATCGCCGATACCTGCCTGCTGCAGTTCGAAGCGGCAATTGACCCGAAATATGAAGTGCAGATGCCGCAGGTGGGAACGGAACTGCAGAATTTCGGCATTCTTGACTGGGACAATTTAGGCGACAGGCTCGATGAGGAAAATAACGTGGTAAGCACCTATCAATATCGTCTCGAACCTTTTCTTTCCGGCAAGTATCAGTTGCCCGCTTTCACATTCCGGTTCAGCGACGCAAATAGTCTCACAGAGAAGAAGTACACCCTCACTACCGAGCCGATTGATATTGAGGTTGCTTCTCTTTTAGGCGAAGACCGCGAAAACCTTGCGATTGCTGACATTGAAGATGTTGTTGATATGCCCCGAAGCGCTTCTTTGTGGCCGTTATGGATATTTGCCGGCTGTATTGTTATTGCTGCTCCTCTAACCGGCTGGCTCTACCTGAGGCGAAGGCGCATAAGTGAGCTTGTGAGAATATTCAAACCCGCACACGAAATCGCCTACGTCCGGCTGAAAGCCCTTGTTAAAGAGGACCTTGTCGCAGCCGGCAAAATCAGGGAGTTTTACGAACGCATCAGCGACATTCTCCGGCACTATATCGAGCATCGGTTTGACTTGAGGGCGCCGGAAAGAACCACCGAGGAGTTCTTAGCCGAGTTGGCACTTTCCGATGTCCTTGCCGGGACCGACAAAAAGATGCTGGAAGAGTTCCTGACACATTGCGACCTTGTAAAATTCGCAAAACACCAACCGACACACGACCAGGTACAGCGAACATTCGACATAGTAAAAGAATTTATTGAAAAAACCAAATCCGATGAAAGTAAGATTGATGTTACGGACAGTCAAGAGCATAAGTGCATAAGAGCATAAGAGTCGTGACAGTTTAAGGACAATATGATTGAATAAGGTTGGATATAAGAAATTGATTGTTTGGAAAAAAGCAGATGAGTTGGCTTACGGTGCCTATAGAGCAACGAAGGCTTTTCCTAAAGAGGAAATTTATGGGCTCACTTCTCAGTTAAGAAGGGCCGTTTTATCAATTCCAACCAATATTGCTGAAGGCTATGGCAGACAAGGCAAGAAGGAGTTGAAGTATCACATAAATATCGCTTTAGGCTCTTTGGCTGAAGTGAGATATTTATTAGATTTTTCGTTAAGATTCGCTCTTGGGAGCTATTAAATGCAACTGTATTCTCCATGGGCATTATTGTTGATTCTGGTCTTGCCGGTCATTGGAATAATGACAGGGCGAAAGAGACACACCGCTGCGGTACGTTTTCCAAGTCTTACGGACATGAAGACGTCTGTTGTATCCTGGCGGCTTAAGCTCAGGCCGGTCTTGAAGCTGCTCAGGATCGTCTGCCTTGTGCTTTTAATAGTAGCCCTTTCACGTCCGAGGAAGGGGACAAAGATCTCCGAAACGGCCACCGAAGGCGTAGCGATAGAAGTTGTTGCCGACCGTTCAGGCAGCATGCAGGCCGAGATGGAGTATCGCGGCAGGAAGCTCAACCGCCTCGAAACCGTTAAGGGCGTCCTGGCTGAATTCATCAAAGGCAACGACAAAGACCTTTCCGGCAGAAGCAGCGACCTTGTCGGCCTTATCACTTTCGCCAGATATGCAGACACGAAATGCCCGCTTGTTCACAGCCATGATGTTCTGCTCGAGTTTCTCCGGCAAACCGGGATAGTAAAGCTGCGGTCGGAAGACGGAACTGCAATAGGTGACGCAATCGCTCTGGCGGCGGCAAGACTCAAAAAGGCCGAGGAGGAAATAGAGAGAAGAAGAGCACAGTTAAACCTTCGAGGTTCAGAAGATTCGGTAGAAGCCGACGAGACAGGATTCAAGATAAAGAGCAAAGTAATAATTCTTCTTACCGATGGTATCAATAACGCCGGCCAATATACCCCTCTTGAGGCTGCCAAATTAGCAAAAGACTGGGGCATAAAGATTTACACAATCGGTATCGGCTCGGCCCAGGCATATACAACTATTCAAACTATGTTAGGCTCTTACAAAGTCCCGACACAGGACAATATTGATGAAGGTCTGCTCAAGGCGATTGCGGAAAATACAGGCGGCTTCTACGGAAGGGCGGGTGACGCAAAAACCCTTCGCAAAATAGTCGAGAAGATTGACAGCCTTGAAAAGACCGAGGTTAAATCCGTCCAATACACCCAATACGCCGAGCAGTTCGGCCCCTGGGCGTTTGCTGCTTTACTGCTGTTGTGCGGGGAAATGTTAGCCGGCTGTACGATATTTAGGAAAATACCGTGAAGGAGAACTAAAAACTGAAAGTTAAAAAGTAAAAACCATGTTTCAAAACTAAAAACTTTTGTTTTGTAGAATCAGAATGACATCTATTATGTTTTCTACAGAGAAAACTTTTAAGTTTTGCACTTTGGTTTTGCACTTTTCGTTTTTAACTTTGCGTTTATTGAGGACAAGTTGTGAATCTTGGAAATGACAAGGCTTTATGGCTGCTGTTTGTTGTACCGGCTGTTTTACTGCCTGTATATATCTGGTGCTTCTGGCAAAAGAGCCGGGCGCTGAAGATATTAGCCAGTATCGATATGCTTAAAAAGATTAATCGCTCCGTCAGCATCAAAAAACAGATTGCAAAATCACTCATCCTGATTGTAGCCTTTATATGCATTGTTACCGCCCTGACCGAGCCGAAATGGAATCCCCGTCCACAGAAGATAAAGCGCCGGGGCAGAGACATCGTTATACTGCTCGACACCTCCCGCTCGATGTTAGCCGAGGACATCAAGCCCAACAGGCTCGAGCGTGCGAAGATAGCCATCACCGACCTGATGGAGACACTCGCCGGCGACAGGCTTGCTATCGTAACCTTCGCCGGCAACAGCGCCGTCAAATGCCCCCTTACGCAGGACTACGCTTTTGTGCGAATGGCCCTTGCCGATATATCCACCGAAAGCACCACCCGCGGCGGCACTTTGATAGGTGATGCGATAAGAAAAGCTACAGAAGAAGTGTTTGACAATCAAAGCCGTGAGTTTAAGGATATAATCCTTATTACCGACGGCGACGACCACGACAGTTTTCCCGTCGATGCCGCCCAAAAGGCCTCCCAAGCCGGTATCAGGATTATAGCCATCGGACTGGGTGATGACGATGCAGGTTCGCGAATCCCTGTTACCGGTCCGAACGGCGAAAAGACTTTTTTGAAATACGAGGGGCAGGAGGTCTGGTCGAAAGTAAACAGTGATATGCTCCGGCAGGTTGTCTATGCCACCAACGGCGGAAAGTATATGTCCGTCAAACCCGGCACCACACTTGACCTCGGCCAAATATACGAAAAGCTTATCGCCACCGCACAAAAACGCGAGCTTGAATCGGTAACTATGATGCAATACGATGAAAAATTCCAGATATTCATCGCTTTAGGGATTATTCTTATTATATCGGAGTCATTTATAAGTGAACGCAGAAAAACTTAAAATCATTTTAATCATTCTTGCGGCCCTGCTTCCTGTTCGGAATGTTTGTGCTGATTCTGCGCGGGATTTGCTGAACCAGGGAAACAGGCTGTACGAAAGCGACAAATTCAACGATGCCGTTACAAAGTACGACCAGGCACTGGTAGAAAGCCCGCAGGCACCCGAACCCAAATTCAACAAGGCAAACAGTTATTACAGACTCGGTGATTTTGACAAGGCAACAGACCTCTATAAAGAGGCAGCCGCCGAGGCTAAGGATATGAAACTCGTCGCTAAGGCAAAGTACAACCTCGGCAACGCTTTCTTCCAGCAGGGTATCAAACAAAGAGACTCGAACCTGCAAAAGGCACTCGAAGACTTGCAAACCGGCATCGGTTTCTGGCGGCAGAGTCTTGATATTGAACCCGAAAATGATAATGCCGCAAGAAATATCGAGGTCGCCCGCCTGATTATTAAAGACATTATCGACCAGATAAATAAGCAAAACCAGCAGCAAGACCAACAGCAGCAACAACAGAAGCAGCAACAAAATCAACAACAGGGCCAGCAGCAACAAGACTCTCAAAAAGGCCAAGACCCCAATCAGCCCAACCAACAGCAGCAGGACCAACAGGACCAGCAGCAAGATCAGCAGCGGCCCAAACAGGAAGAAAAACAAGAACCAAAACCGGATGCAACCGCCCAGGAGATTCTCGATAACGAGCAGCGGCAAAAGGAAAAGAGGCAGATTTTCCAAAGCCGCGGCTGGCAAAAGGTCGAAAAAGACTGGTAACTCAAATTGACCGTTTTATTCCAAAACAGTCAAATTTCGAGTTGTTAGTCATCAGTTTTTAGTTGTTAGTTGTTGATTCCGACTTCGTCGGAGACTGTTTTTTTAGTTTATGTATTACAAATAATTAAACGGTATCCCGGCAGTCCGGGATTCAATCGGTCGGTTTGAACTAGTAAGATGAAAGCCCTTGACAAATATATCTTGATTGTTTTTGTTCTGATAGCACTGGCTGCAGGGCCGGTGCTCGCCGCTATACAGGTCTTCGCCCAAGTTGATACCTCACAGGACATCTATGTTGGTGAAAGCTTCACCTATAATGTGATTATCGATGGTGAAAATAAACCCGGCCGGGTTGACCTTGCTCCACTTGCGCAGTATAACCCGCAAAGTGCCAGCAACAGAGATGTCTCTCAATCATCTGTAACTATAATAAACGGCAGAATGACTAAAAGTGAAACCAAGCGATACGTTATGAGCTATTCACTGACCGCCGGCTGGGCGGGCAAAATACAACTTCAGCCCGTAACAGTTACCCTTGACGGGACAGATTACAGGACTAATCCGGTTGAGGTTAATATTCTTGAGCCGGGCACCACCGACAAACTCGACCTTGAGGTTAAGCTATCTGATAGCTCCTGCTACGTCGGTCAACCGGTCATAATGACGGTTAATTTTTATATATCGGCTGATATCGGAGACTTTAACTTCACCGTCCCAGCTTTTGCCGGGGATGCTTTTGTGCTTGAGGATCCGGATGTATCAGGCGGAGGAGCCAAGGAATACCGCCTCAGCAGTGGGGTTCACGTCTTTGTCAGCCAATACCGAGTAACTCACAAGGGCAAAGATGCCATCCTGCTTACATTCAGCAAAGTGCTGATTCCCCGATACGCAGAACGGATTCGACTGGCGCCTACAAGTGTCTCGGCTGATGTAGCTATAGGCCGCCAACGAAGCCGAAGAGGTTTTTTCGACGATTTCTTCGGCCGCACACAGTACAAAAGGTTCATGGCAAAATCAAATCCGCTGACACTGGACGTTTTGCCTTTACCCGAAGGAGGTAAACCCAAAGATTTCTACGGTCTTGTCGGCAGATATACAATAGCCGCCTCGGCCTGGCCGACCGAAGTAAGCAGGGGCGACCCTGTTACCCTTACAATCAGGGTCGGAGGCAATAAATATCTCAAGCCCGTTCAGTGGCCCGACCTTGAGCGGATACCGGAGATGGCCCAAAACTTCAAAATCCCCTCTGAAAGAAGCACGCCGACCATTGAAAAAGGCTCTAAGGTCTTCACGCAGACAATCCGTCCAAGCAATAATGAAGTTAACCGGATTCCGCCTATCCCGCTTGCCTTTTTCGATGTTGACAAAGGCGAATACGTCGTCGCCCAAAGCGAACCGATAAAACTGGAGGTCTCGCCCGCCAAAAAGTTGACCGCAGCCGATTTGGTGGGCCCGGATTCTGCACCGGTCAGCAGAGAAGTTGAGGCAATAAAAAAAGGACTTTCGGCCAACTATGAAACCTTCGATATCCTGACCAACCAGAGTTTTTCGCCTGTCGAAGCCGTAATTGCTTTGCCATACGCTCCTATTTGGGCATTACCTTTGGTCGCTTTGATAATAAGCACGTTTGTCAAGCTCTTTACTCACACGACCCCGGAAAAAATTGCAACCAGACGCCGGCGCCGGGCCTGTGCTGTGGCAGTCGCGCAGTTGAAAAATGTCGCACATGACACCTCGAAACAGACCCACGAATTACTCGCAGCGGCTATGAAGCAATATATCGGCGACCGTTTCGACCGGACAGCAGGCTCGCTTACCGCACAGGACTGCTATGAAGTAATTGTCGCTGCCACAAAAGATGCCAAAGCCGCTGATGAATACAGAGATGTCATAGAACGGTGCGAATCGGCCAGATATGCCGCAGTCCGGACGGATATCGACTCTAACAAAATTAACGAGGTTATCAAGCTCATTCGTGATATCGAAAAGAAGTCCAAGAAATGACCCGCAGAACCGCTGTGAACATATTAACCGGATTAATGTTCTTCACTCTGCCTTCAGTGGCGCAGGCCGAGCTGTCAAAGGACCAGCTAAACACCCTTTTTGCTCAGGCAAATGACGCCTTTCGTAAGGCCAACGCCGAGCGCTCCGGGTCGGTAAAGGCCGACAGACTCTACGAAGAAGCAATCCTTGCCTACGAAAAGATCATCAACCAGGGCCGAATAAAAAACGCGGGCCTGTATTACAACCTTGCAAATACCTACTTTCTAAAGGGAGACATCGGCGCCGCTATACTGAATTACCGAAGGGCACAAAAACTTGACACCGACGATGCAAACATCCAAAAAAACCTTGAATTTGCCCGAAGTCGAAGAATTGACAGAGTCCCGGTAAAAACACAAAAACGTGTTTTGCATACCCTCTTTTTCTGGCATTACGATTTTTCCCTGAAGACAAAATTTGTCCTGACCTGCATCTTTTTTGCCGTCTGCTGCATCGCTTTAACGGTGATGGTATGGCTTGGCCGCTCTGCCGGTGCCACAACTGCATCGGTAATAACGGGGTTACTTGCAATTTGCTTTCTTGTTTCGGTAGCCGTCCAGATAAAAACGCAGGCCGCTGAAATCTGTGGGGTAATTACCGCCGATGAGGTCATCGCCCGCCAGGGCGACGGCCAAAACTACACGCCCAGCTTCAAAGAGCCTTTGCACGCCGGCACAGAATTCAACCTGCTTGAGGCCCGTACCGGCTGGCTCCACATACAACTCGCCGACGACACCGACACCTGGATACCCGACCACGCCGCAGACCTGATTTGACTTTAAGCATTGGCTTCGGGTGGCAGCCTCAAGCGAAGCTTGGAGATGGTTTTTCGCACTTTTATATACAGTTATATGGTGCGATGTTTCGCACCCTACATGACTGCAGCAGCTTGAGGTTTTCTACAAACTCATTATCGCTTGAGCGGTTTTTTCTGCCGCGTCTAATCTCGCCCAGGCCCTGCCTTTTTGCCCCATTTTTTTGCGTTTTTCATCATCGGCCATAAGCGCCGTCAACTCACGCAGAAGATTCTTCGATGTCTGCTCGCAATCACCCACTACATCGTCAACTATCACCCCGCCTCCAGCCTCGACCAGCTTGGACGCATTCAAATACTGGTGCCTGTCTTTGTGATACGGATAAGGCATACAAATTGCGGCCACCCCTGCCGCTGCGTATTCGGCTATGCTTACCGCCCCTGCCCTTCCTACAACCACATCCGCACAGGCCAAAAGACCCGGCATGTCATCGAAGTAATCGATAACATTATGTCCAATTCCAACATCTGTATAGTTTGTCAGTACGCGTTGGTAATCTCTTTTGCCCGTAATGTGAACTATTTGCCAGGTATCCACGAACGGTTCAAGGTCTTTTGTCAGGGCGCATAACGCGTCATTGATACTCATCGACCCGCTCGAAGCCCCGGTAACAATAAGAGTCTTCTTGTTTTTATCAAGCTCCAATTCAAAAACAGCCCTTGAACTGTCGGGGTTTTCGAAATCCGCTCTTAATGGGCAGCCGACGACATGAACGCCGGCTTTGGTTTTTGAAAAGTGTACTGCGGTATCTTCGAACTGAACGAAAATTTTCTTTGCAAAACGTGCCAGAAATTTGTTCGCTCTGCCCGGTATAATATCGACGTTGATTAAAGCGACAGGCACTTTGAGTCTGTGTGCTGCAAGGAGCGCAGGTGCCGATGCGAATCCGCCTGTCCCGATGACGACCGATCTGCCGGCAACCGGACCGATTTTGTCCCTTGCAAATCTGTAGCTTCTCACCAGCTTTGAAACAAATACTAAAAGCCTGTCGGGCCTAAGCGAGACCGATTCAGCCGGGAGCGGAAAAAATTCGTAGCCGGTTTTTGCAAGTATCTGCGAATCAATCGTCCGCTCACTGCAAAAAAATGTAATGTATGCCTCAGAATGAACTTTTCGTATCTGCTCTGCTACCGCAATTGCCGGGTAGATATGTCCGCCGGTCCCCCCGCCTGCAAAGAAATAATGCGACCGCTTCATCATTTAGCTCCCCGGTATTTTGTTTTGTCGGTCGGTCTGTTTTGCGATATTAATCAGCACCCCAACCGCCGCCGCCGACAGAAGCATACTTGTTCCCCCGGCACTTAAAAACGGCAGAGGTATCCCCTTTGTCGGCAGCACAACCATGGCAACACCGATATTTATCGCCGCCTGAAGGGCGATTGTCAGCACGATACCCGCCGCCAACAATCGGCCGAACCTGTTCCGGCAACGAATCACAATTATCATCCCGCAGACAACAAAGGCAATGAAAATCGCGATTACCAGCGCCGCTCCGGCAAATCCCAGTTCTTCTGCGATGATAGCAAATACGAAGTCGGTCGTGTCCTCCGGAACATGACCATATTTGCAAATCCCTTTACCGAGGCCCTTTCCCCATATCCCGCCTGTACTTATCGCAATCAGAGACTGTCTTGCCTGGTATGAAATAGCCGCTGGATTGATGAAGCTCTTTATCCTGTTGACTCGCGTCGGCGAGCTGACTATTGCCGCATAAAAAGCGACCGCCGTCAACGGAAGCGGAGTAAGAAAATGCCACCAGTGCGCACCACCTATTAAGAGCATCAAAAATGTCAGAAGGACGATAAATGCAGACGTACCAAAATCCTGCGTTACTATCAGCGCCACCACCAGCCCCGGGAAAAGGCAGATAAAGATAAATCCCTTCCAGTAAAGCTTAATGGTATCGGATAACCTGACAACAATAGCCGCAAGGAAGAAGACGACGGTCCATTTTGCAAGTTCTGACGGCTGAAAGCTCACATATACAGGTCCGGGACAAATATCCAGCCAACGTCGGGCACCGTGCTTTTGGACACCGATTCCCGGAACAAGAACAAGTATAAGCAAAACTATTGCCAGTATCAGAAGGTATGTGAGGAAGGATTTCGCCGGCGAACTAACTTCAAACCCGAATTTCTCATAATCTAATCTGCTGCATAAATAAAGCACTAAAACAGCTAAGGGGAAAAAAAGAACCTGTTTCAGAGATGCAAAGTCGTAAAAATGCTCTAAATCGTAGTCAATGCTGATGTTGGCTCCAGCCGAGAAGACAAACAATGTCCCTATGCCCATCAAGACCAAAACCAATGCCTCGATTAAGCCGCCTTTATGGCCATTTTGTTCTATACTTGACATAGCTATCTTAAATATTTCGGCACCACGCAAGAGACAACGCCAGAAAATTCTGCCGATATGACCGGTTTTTCTTGTCGCAGAGTTTGATTTACCTTTATAGCATAGTAGTAGAATTTACTTCTAAACGGGAATTTTGCAGAGATTTTGGTTGACAAGTATCCTATCCGGGTGTAGGATTCATTATGTGGGTTTAAAGGCACTCTTGGAGGAGTGGATTGTGGACAAAAGCTCAAATTCTCTCTGGGGTGGGTTAATACTAACGCTGACCATAGCAGGTACGTCCGCCGGTGCAATCTATGTCGATGAAACAGCCACAACGGGTGCAAAAAATGGTACGAGCTGGGCAGATGCGTATATCTATCTGCAGGATGCCTTGGCCGAGGCGACTACGGAACCGGACGAAATCAGGGTTGCCCGGGGTACATACAAGCCTGACCAGGATTCTGCCAATCCCACAGGCAGCAAGCAAAGAACAGCCACTTTTCAACTGATTAGTGGTGTCGAAATATACGGTGGTTTTCCCGCCGGCGGGGGGCAGTGGCAGGGCCGCGACCCGAACGCGTACCTGACGATACTAACCGGGGACCTCAACGGAGACGACGGACCCGATTTTACCAACAACCAGGACAATAGTTACCATGTTGTAACCGCAACCGGCACCAGCGCAACAGCCGTGCTTGACGGTTTTATGATTACTGCCGGTAATGCTGATGCCGTCTCGGGCACCGACAGCTATGGCGGCGGGATATACAACGACAGCGGCAACGCTGTAATAGCCAACTGCAAAATCGCAGGCAACCGTGCGGCGCTGCGGGGCGGAGGTATGTATAATGACGGCAGTTCGGCTAAGGTAACCATCTGCACTTTCAGCGGCAACTTGTCAGGCTCGCTCGGCGGGGCGATATACAATTTGCTTTCAGACGGAACCGTGATTTCCAAGTGCACCTTCGCCGCAAATTCCACCTGTGACGGAGGCGGAGGTATATATAATTACTGGACCAACTCGACGATAACCAACTGCACATTTCTTGGAAATACGGCACAGGCTGGTTTTGGCCCCAGCGGTGGTGCAGTACTCAATGAAGCGTACAGTTACCCCGTATTAACGAATTGCCGGTTTACCGGCAACCAGGCGGATTTTGGGGGTGCAATCTGCAGCTATGACAGCGATCCGTGTGTGCTCAGTTGCACCTTAGCCGGAAACTCGGCCGATAACGGCGGCGGGATGTACGGTTACGAAAGCAGCCCAACAATAACAAACTGCATCTTTTGGGCAAACATAGACGGTGGTATAAACGATGAGGAAGCTCAGATTTACGTTTACACGGGCACACCTGTCGTAGCGTATAGCTGCATTCAGGGCCTGGACGCCTTCGCCGGAAGCGGCAACATCGATGACAACCCGCTTTTTGTGTGTGACCCCAACAACGGCGGCGACGGTTGGGGCGATGACCCGTGTACCCCCGGCGTTGATGAGGCTGATAACGATGACTACGGCGACCTTCGTTTATCTATACCCGGCTCACCCTGTGTCGATAGCGGCAGCAATGCTGCGGTACCTGCCGATACCGCCGACCTTGACGATGACGGCAACACCGCTGAGCAGATTCCCTGGGACCTGGACGGTAACGAAAGAATTATCGACGGTAATGGTAACACAACTGCCACAGTTGATATGGGGGCTTTCGAGTTCGCACGAGCTAATATCGTCCGCTGGCCCGCCCAGTTCACATTCTTTGTCTCCAGAGGCGGATTCGAATCCGGGCCGCAAAGCCTCTACATCTCCAATTCAGGGGCGGGGCAGTTGAACTGGGAAATCACCTGCGGTTGCAACTGGATGAGCGCCGACCCGAATAGTGGAAGTTCCACAGCAGACCCGGATGAAGTTTTTCTGAACACGAACACATCAAACCTGACCTGGGGCAGCTATTCATGTCAGTTGACAATTTCCTCATCTGACGCGGTAAACTCCCCTCAGACCGTCCGGGTGGATTTGCACATTATTAAGGGCGATTTTGATGCGGATGGGGACGTGGACCTTGGAGATTTCGGTGTATTTGCGTTGGCCTGGTTGACCGCGCAGGGAGAGGGTGGGTACAATCCGGTGTGTGATATTGCCGAGCCTTCAAACGATTTCATCGATGAAGCAGACCTTGCAGAATTCGCAGAAAACTGGCTTGGGGGCACCTAATAATTGGGACGGGCACTGATTTATCCTCATTATCAGCCTGTGCGGGGGGTGAAGTAAAAAATCCGGCCTTTTCCAGTTGCAATTTCTTTGGAGCTATGTAAACTATCTTTTCTGGTGGGGGTCGGTGCCCGAGTGGCTAAAGGGAACGGGCTGTAAACCCGTTGGCGAGAGCCTACGTTGGTTCGAATCCAACCCGGCCCATTTTTACCGCTTTTGAAAAACTGCATTTTACAGGCACAAGCAGGCTTTTTCACTACCATGGCTAAAAACAGGTAATCGCGTGGTGAGGGTAATTGACTTTCAGAATCAGATTGTTTATATTGACCGTCCTCTAAAATCAGGGAGAATGCATGCTAACAGATAACATTTTGGATTTGATTGGTAATACGCCTCTGATTCAGCTCAGGGGCGAAAATGTCTTCGTAAAAGCGGAATTCCTCAATCCCGGCGGCAGCATCAAAGACCGCGTTGCGCTGGCAATGCTTGAAGGCGCCGAGCGGGACGGCCGTCTTAAACCGGACTCAATCATAGTAGAACCTACATCCGGTAATACCGGTATCGGTGTTGCCTTAGTCGGGCGGTTGAAGGGATATAAGGTCCAAATCGTCATGCCGGAGAATATGAGCGTGGAGCGTAAAAAGCTCATCGCCGCCCTCGGAGCCGAGCTTATACTAACACCACCCGATGACGGCATCGCGGGCGCCGTTAAGCACGTTGAGGAGATGGCGGCGGCAGACAGCCGGATATTCGTCCCACAGCAATTCGAGAATCCCGACAATCCGCGGGTCCATTACGAAGAAACGGCCCATGAGTTGTGGCGACAGATGACCGGCAACATCGCCTGTTTCGTCGCAGGTGTCGGCAGCGGAGGAACTCTGCAGGGGGTAGGCAAATTTCTGAAAGAACACAAAAGCGACGTCAAAATTGTGGCGGTCGAACCCAAGGATGTCTCAGCACTTCTCGGACACGAGCCGGGGCTTCATCAGATACAGGGCATCGGCGACGGCTTTGTGCCGGCTGTGCTGGATGTATCTTTGGTCGATGACGTTATCGAGGTTACCGATGAAGATGCGATTGAAACTACCCGGCGGTTGGGTACGGACTACGGTTTGCTGGTTGGGATATCTTCCGGCGCCAATGTCTGGGCCGCTCGTCAGTTGGCCGCTCGCATAGAGGGCAACATCGCCACCGTCCTTCCCGACCGGGCCGAGCGCTACTTTAGCACCGCTTTGTTGTGACAAGCTCCTTGTGAACCCGAAAAATGTCTTTAGGGACTTGCTCTGGGGCCTTCTGGAGAAATCAATCTTCTATCAACCGGAACTGTACTACAACTTTGTCCTGAGGTACAGAGCAGTTAAGCACAACGGCGCAATTTGATTTGCTGAAGTAATCCCAATCAAGGCAAGCCGCGTGTTTAGGCTGGACGCCCTTTGTATGGATACGGATTCCTTTTTCGCCCAATATCTCGACTTTGTAGCGGCAAATCGCGTGTTTTGGCCATTCATCCTTATCACAAATCAATACCTCACTCTCGGGCCTTTTGAGTATCTTAAATTTGTAATCGAACTGTTTGTAGTAAAAGAAGCCAACAAGATGACCCTCCATCTTTTCCGTGAAGGCAAGATGCCAGGTTTTATCAGGATCTATCGCTTTGAGTTTCCGCAGAACCGGTCCGGAAATAGTCGAGCTGCTGATACGATGCGAATCCGGCATATTACGCAACGCAACGATTCCAAGGATGGTCGCAACGATGAGTTGGACACCTATTTTCAGTCTTCCTCTTCCAATATGCAATATACATCGGTCCAGAACCATGATGAAGCAAATCCACACCAGTGGAATCAGAAAGACGTGGCTTCGGGCGAGACCGAGGCCCTTTTTCATAATAACGCATTGGACAAACATGAATATTATAGTCAAGCCGGAAATTATAAACAGAAAAGGCCCGGGCTCAGCCGCATTCAAGTAGTTTCTCCACCGACGTTCTTTCATCGCTTTGGAAAACCTGTGCAAATGGAACGCAATAGCCGTTGCGATCAGGCAAATAAAGGCACAAAAAACAACTGTTGCGAAAGGGCTGTTGAGCCTGAAAACCTTGCTTATCAGTATGTTATGAAGATAGCCGGTAAAGCCGGGCCATCCGCGCATTCGTCCGCTGATTTCTTTAAGTACGGGATTGTCCAGAATGTCCTTGTATATATGTCGATAAAGGGCGAAAAGAAGTACAAAGCTGAGAAGGCTAATAGATACAAGGTTCACAATAACGGTAATTAACTTTCTTGGCCTATTGCTGAAAACTTTAAAAGAATAAAGCAGAATAAAGGTCATATTCAATGCGGCTAAAAGCAGGATGCTTGACAGCATCGCCCCGAAAGCCAGAAAGTTCATCAGCGAAATCACCACAACCGGTATCGGCCAGTAGCGAAACTTTATCTTGTGGTCGAGGAGCCATAGCAAAAAAGCTATTTCGGTAAATATCCCGGCCAAAGCAAAAGAGTATCCCCTCGCTAAAAATGAATAGTTGAAAACAATAGGAACAAAAGAAACAACTGCCAGCGTCGTTACCCGGAGAATACGTGATTGAATCGTCTTGTAAACAATATAGGCTATGGATAATGAAAACAGAATTCCCGCCGACAGAGACGGTATCCTGATGAAGTGCTCATAATAGCCGAAGTATTTATGGGCATAATACATAAATACCGAATTCAAGACATGATTGTTGGTCGTATTAAATACGTTAAGGGCTCTGTGGATGCTGCTGCTGAAAAGTTGGTAATTCGCTCTTTCGTCGTAAATTATACCTGCGTGATTGGCCTTGTATATTTTAAGGCCGACAGAAAACAAAATGATTAGTAGAAAGGCAAGGGCACATACTTGCCGGTACCATAAAGGCGCCGGTTCAGATGTAGTACGTTCAGGGTTTAACATTTTCACTGGTTTGCTTACTATGCGATCTCTCCCTATGATTCCCTTACCCATACAGTTATATTTCAAGCCAGTTGCGCCGGGCGACCTAATTTGCTGTAGTATGGCTTAAGAATATCAAATTAGTGTTGTAAAATCAAGGAATGTCCCTGTAAATATTTCACCAGCCCGGCTGCGCGGTATTTATAAGCAGGTTTTACAAGAAAGGTTTTGTCCGGTACAGATGTTATCTGTCCTCAATCACGGCCTTTGCCTTCTGTTCATCGATGAATTTTTCAAGGGCTTTTTGCCCGGCTTGGGCGTTCAATTCGCGTACAATCAACTCGCGGACATCATCAACAGGGCAGAGAATCCTGGGCTTTTTGTCGGTAACCATAGCTATGTGATAGCCAAAATCAGTCCTGAAAACATCACTGATTTGTCCTGTCTCCATTGCAAAGACAACATCCTCGAATTCAGGAACCATCCTGCCTCGGCCGAAGTATCCAAGGTCGCCGCCGTTTTCGGGACAGTCCGAGTGTTGGCGCGCCAGCGCATCGAAATCCGCTCCATTTTGAAGCTCTTTGAGAATCTCCTGCATCCGGCTCTTCATATCATCGGCGTCAACATCCGGCTTGTGATGCTTGACAATGTGCCAGGCCCTTACTGACTCGCCGATAGTGAATCTGTCTGCATTTTTATCGTAGTATCTTCGAATGTCTTTTTCCGAAGGCTCTTTTGTATTGGCGGTGACCTTCTGAATCAATCTTTCGAGACGCAAACGATTTTCAATTTCGACCCTGACCTGCTCTTCATCAGCACCTTTATCACCGTTTTGGTTAACGAACTGTCGGTATGCCCTGTCAACGGCTTCAGATGGAACACTTTTTTCGTCCCTGCCCGCCGCCTGGCGCAGCAAGACAGCCTCGATTACATTTTCGCGAGACCATTCATACAACTGCTTTTGTTGCTCGGCTTCAGGTTGTTCCGCGAACAGGCTCTCATAATCAGGCCGAAGTTTTTCCACCTCGGCCTGGATTGCTTCTTCGTTTATCATTTCACCATTAACATACAGCATCGTTACTTTGTACACTATGTTATGTTATTTTACAAGGCTAATAAAGCCTTCCACAGCAAGGTTTGCCTTTTTTATAATGTGAGATAGGGTTGACCTTTTAACGGGACGGTGCGCCGGAAGAATCAATTTCAGGGTTTTGTTCTCAGTATGTTTCTGCAACCGGATATGACTACCTTTTTGTCTGACTACCACCCAGCCGTTACGGCGCAGGGCACTTATTACTTTTTCATAATTTAAGCTTAGACAGTGTAACCGCCGTCATCGCTCTTTTCTAATAACACTTTTAATTTCATAAAGCAAGCCCCTGTTAAGGATTAACGGATAAAGCCGATACTTAGCCGCTGTTTTACCGGTTTCTAAACTGAATTACAATCACATTCCCGACCATTCTTTAGTGTTGTTTTTATCGTCGCTCAGGACTACTTCAACGCGGCAGTTCGGTATGGCTGCTAAGAATTGTCTGCCGTAGGTTTTGCGGACTATCCTGCTGTCCAGAACGACGATGATGCCGCTGTCGGTTTTATTGCGGATGAGTCTGCCGAAACCCTGCTTGAATTTCAAAATCGCGCCGGGCAGTTGATACTTGTAAAACGGATTCCCACCCTCGGCCCTTATCTGTTCAATCCGTCCCTGTATGAGCGGATGATTTGGAACTGCAAACGGCAGCTTTGTTATAATAACGTTCGAAAGCGCCTGGCCCGGAACGTCAACTCCCTGCCAGAAACTGTCCGTACCAAAAAGCACGCTTCTTTCATCAGCCTTGAAACGGTGCAAAAGTTTCGACCTGTCAATACCGGCATCTTGACGAAGCAGTTCCATTTTATTATCCGCCAACCAGCCCTTTAGCTCATCCGCCAACTTCTTCAGCATCGAATAGCTTGTAAAAAGCACAAAAGCCCTGCCGCCCGTCTTCAGCAAATATTTCTTGACGGTTTCTGCGGCCGCTTCGATGAAATTCTCAAGATTAGGGTCGGGTAAATCGGCTTCAATATACATCGTTACATGCCTGTGATAGTCGAAAGGCGATCCCAGCTTTAAGGCCTTAAATTCTTCGAGGCCGATACGACCGGCAAAAAACCCAAAGCCTCCTTTTTCATCTTCACCTTCGCAGCTCAGTGTGGCACTTGTCATAACAACCGAGTCGAATTCATCGAACAGGCACCGCTTTACATCCGGCCCTACATTCACCGGCCCGCTGCGAAGAGAGGTCCGCCCGGATTTTGTTGCGCCGGCTTCAACCCAATAAACTTTTTTCTCATCAGGCTGGTTCAAAAAGTCCAGTAAATCCGTTTCGAGATCCCGGCACCTGTCCACATATCGTGTAAGCTCTCGTTTTTCGTCCTCATCATCGGTTTTCTTGGCGAGTCCGGATATCGCCAGGCGAAGCCGTCTTATCGAACCAGTGATACTATCATCCACAAAATTTGCGTAGCATCTCGGTGCCGTTTCATTACCTTTTTGTTCATACCAGCTTCGTACCTTCGCAAAGAAATTCTTTGCCGCCTTGCGACATTGCTCAACCGGCTTAACGGCTTCGGCGAAGTTAGAAAACGCCAACAAACCCTTGCCCGTGCGGTTATTATAAAGCCTGCCCAGAAGATAGCTGATTGTAAAGTTGCTGATGTTTATGCCGAAATATTCGGTCGCAACATTCTCCATGTTGTGTGCTTCGTCAATAACGACAAAACGGTATTGTGGTAAAATACCAGCAGCTTCCTGCTTGAGGGCCAGATCGCTGAACAAAAGGGCATGATTGGCAACGATAATATCAGCCGTTTCAAGCTCACGTCTCGCCCGCCGATAGAAACACTCACGAAAATGCCGACACTTTCTGCCGGGGCAATTTCCATGTTCGCTCTTTACGGCGTCCCAGGCTTGAGCCGAGGGCACGAAAGGCAAATCGCTCAGCGAGCCGTCTTCGGTGTGTTGCGCCCAATCTTTGATTTGCGAAAGTTCCGCACCCATATCATCGAACAGCCCCTTCTGTCTGCGCAAGGCATAGGCCAGTCTCCTCAGACAAAGATAGTTTCCCCTCCCCTTGGCCAGTCGGGCGGTAAAGCTGCACGGCATGACCTTTGAAAGAAAAGGAATGTCTTTGTTGATAAGCTGCTCCTGCAGCGTTATTGTATAAGTGCTTATAAGCACCTTGCCTTTTTTATCCTGGACCTTATCGATTGCACCTGCAAGATAAGCGAAGCTTTTTCCCACTCCTGTGCCCGCTTCAACCGCCAGATGGTGCCGCCCGCCGAAGGCGTCCTGAACCGACCGGGCCATCGTCAACTGTTGGGGTCTGACTTCAAAACCGTTGAAAGCATCACTGATAAGACCCCCCTCGCCGAAAATCTTTCTTAAATTCAGCCCGGAGTGGTTTTCAAACCCGATCAATTTCGCCCCTTACCTCATCACATCCTGACAGCGGCTTGAGCAACAGCCTGTCGCAAAGCTATCAGAGCCGGATTCTTGCCCATCTTCTCCGATGCAAGGTTTATCGCCACCTTGGCTGCCGGTATGTTTTTGTTTTGGTAGAATATATATGCCATCAAAAAGGCCAACTCCGGAGCCTTGGTCTTCTGCTGCCATGTTGCTATCTCGATGATGCGATTTTCTATCATATCCCTGTCAACCAGTAAATCCACCAGGTCCACCTGTCGATTAGCGTGCTCAGGGGACAGAGTCAAAGCCCTTTCCAGAAAATATGAACTGCTCATATACTCTCCCGCCGCAAAAAGTGCAAGTGCCTTGCCGAAATATGCAAGGGGATTTTCGTGCTGATAAACCTCGGCCAGGGTATATGCGTCCGCCGCCCTATAGTACTTGCCTTCTTTTAGATATTTCTGAGCAGCCTTCATATATTCGGTGAACTTGGCCTTAGACCACTCCTCGAAGGTTTTATAAGGACCTCGTATCGCCGCGGCGGCGGCAGGGTCAACATCCGGAAGGTCGGACTTCTTAATGACCGTCCACTCAGACTTGCTTTTGCCTTCTTGTTTTTTCGGCGCCTTAGCGGTCTTCAAATCAAATTTGCTTTTGTCGTCTTTTTTGTCCGATGTCTTGCCGTCCTGGTCTTCGGCGCCGGATAAATCGTCCTGTTGGTCTTCGGCCTGGTCGGCATCTTTGAGAAGTTGCTCCGCGAAATCCTTCGGTCCCTCTTCGGCCTTCTCTTTCACATCAGGACCGAATGACGGTTCTTCGGGCCCGGCGGGTTCGGCCGGCTTTTCAGTTTCAAAGAGTTCGTCAAAAAGTCCCTTTCCCTTATCACTGGTTTTCTCGAATTGTTGGGCCAGATAGGATTCAACCTGCTCAAGGTCGGTGAGCTCCTTTTCTAAAGATTCCTCCTCCTCGCTTGTAAGCTTCTGCAGCTCAATTTCCCGTGAAATCACATCCTCCAACTCCTCCATGCTCCTTGACAAAGGTCGTTGCTGACCGTAGAAGTACCGGCTGTCGGTTAAAAGTGGAGATTGAGAGTCAAAAATGCTCCTTTCCGGAGATAAACCCGATGTTGGCATCTCAAGTTCTGATTCTATCCCATGCTGTAAGGTGTCAAGCCTCGGCGAGGGGAAATAATAGAACTGACCCTGCTGAGGATAACCCAGGCCCGCTGAGCGCCTGATAAAAGAGTTCAAAGATGGGGACCCTGAACCGCTTTGAAGCTCAAAATTCGGCGACTGAAAATTTTCCGCGGATTGGTAAGGAACAATGCCGCCGGCGTACCTGAAGTGACTGCCGCCGGGTATAGCGCTGGTTAAAATTCGGTTGCCATCGGCCCCAAAGTTGTTTTGATTAGTCGGTATCAACTCGCTGCCCCGTCTCAGGCTCGTCTGCGGAGCTGTAGGGTTGCTGACAGCCGGGCTAGGCTCAGGACCGATCGCCGGTTCAATACCCAAACCCGGTGAGGCAAATACCACAAAACCCGTTATTACAACAAACGCCAACTGCCGAAAAGTTTTTCTTCTATCTCCCATTGTCTATACTTGCGCCTTACCAACGGTAAACCGAAACACCATATAAAAATCCAGCTTCAATTCTGACCTCTGATTTCGGCTCTATTTATTATACTTCGGCTTTTCAGCCCAGTTTAGTTTACCCGCCAGCGTGTCCCACTGGGTGCGAAAAGGGTTATTTACCACCAGAAAAGACCCGTGATGACGCTCAACCTTTACTACGTCACAAACCTGGATTTTGTGCGAAACCTGTCCGTCAAGATTAATAGTTGTGGCTTTATTTACTCGAATTGGCTGGATTTCGAGGATACTATCGGCGTTTATTACAATAGGCCTGAAGCTGAGCGAGTGCGGACAAAGGGGGGTAATAACTATCGCTGAGAGGTCCGCCGATAAAATCGGTCCGCCCGCCGACAGATTATAGGCCGTGGAACCTGTCGGCGTCGAGATGATTATCCCGTCGCTCGTACACCCGGCCAGCGACTGACCCTGTACGCTCACTTTAAGCTCTATCATATTGAATGGGGCACCGGCTGCAATAACCACATCATTAATCGCCGTCGAAACAAATTTTACCGCCCCTTCGCTCCGGATAACACACGCCAGTATCATCCTCTTTTCAATAAGCAATCTGTCACTGGTTATGCGACCGAACAGTTCCTTAAGCTCGGCGGAACTGAACTGGGCCAGAAAGCCCAGTTTGCCCACGTTGACCCCTATAACCGGCACATCGGCCTCGCTCAATTCCCTCGCTGTCGAAAGGATTGTACCGTCGCCGCCGAAAACCACCGCAAAATCCGCTTCTTTAAGCACATCAGGGTGGGATTTATCGGGGCTGCGGAAACAGTTTGCGATTATCTCGGCCTTGTCGGTTGCGAAGTCAACAAAGTCATCAACCGCCTCAGCCGCGTATCGCCTCTTCGGGTCACCAAAAATTATAAGCTTAGGCTTCGACATATTCTATTCACTGCGTATCTTTTCACTAAGAACCGCTCTTGCCGTTTCAACAATCCGCCGGGCACTTACTCCGATTTCATCGAGCTGTACCTTGCGAGAGCCTATTTTTACAAACCTGTCAGGCCCGCCGAGGACTGTTATTCTGCCGGCGTTCGCGGATTCGACCCCGCCCTTTTCTAGCCTTCGCCGTGCAACAGCCTCTAACAAAGCCGAACCGAATCCGCACGCCATACTGTGATCCTCTACGGTAATTATATTCTTCTTGTCATAAAACATTGATACTATCGAATCGTCAATCGGCTTGGCAAAGCGGGCATTTATAACGGTAACATCAATATCTTCACCGGCTAAGATGTCGGCGGCCTTAACCGCCTCGGTCAATATACCGCCCAGAGCAACAATTACAATATCGCCCCCTCCCCGGCGTACGGTTACACTTTTGCCTAATTCAAACGGCAGTTGACAGCCGGCAGGTTCATCCCCACTATCCGGCACAATATCTCTCGGATAACGAACAGCAACGGGCCTGTCCACACCGACCGCGAAATCCAGCACACCCCTGACCTCTGTCTCATTCGCCGGAGCGGCCAGTACCATATTCGGCAAAATCCGCAGAAAACCGATATCCATCATCCCATGATGTGTCGGCCCGTCTTCACCTACAACCCCGCTACGGTCTATGCAGAAAATCACAGGCAGATTCTGCAATGCCACTTCCTGAAAAATCTGGTCATAGCTTCTTTGAAGGAAAGTCGAATATATGCAAACCACGGGCTTTCGGCCCTGTTTGGCAAGCCCGGCGGCGATGTCAACGGCTGCGCTTTCAGCGATGCCGACATCATAACATCTTTCGCCGAATTTGTCGCGGAACTTTGTAAGCCCCGTTCCATCGGGCATCGCGGCGGTAATCGCCACGACACGGTCGTCCCGGTCGGCAAGAGCTACAAGTGCATCTGCAAAAGCTTCTGTAAAGCTCCTGCCGTTCTTTGGAAGGGTGGCAATCTCGCCGTTCCGCTCGACAAACGGTCCTGTTGAGTGAAACTTACGCGGGTCTTCGCCGGCAGGGGTAAAGCCTTTGCCCTTTTTCGTATATACATGCAAAATTGCGGGACGGCCCAGATTACTTATCGCCCCAAACAGTTGAATCAGCGAACCAATATCGTGTCCATCAACAGGCCCGAAATACGGAATGTTAAGACTTTCAAAGAGCCTGCTCGGCGTAATCGCCATTCGAAGCGTTTTCTTGAAATTCTCAAGCGCTTCATCCATGCGTTTGCCGATAACCGGTAGGTGTTCGATAATGTTCTTTGTTGTGCGACGTAAATCTTCATAGGTATGACTCAGTCTCACTTTTGAGAGAAATTTTGCAATCGCGCCCTGGGTAACGTCTATAGCCATTGAATTGTCGTTAAGCACAATCAGCAATTGCCTTTTAACAAGGCCCAAATTGTTCAGCGCCTCAAAGGAAAGGCCGTTTACAATGCTCGCATCACCTATGAGAACGACAATTTTTTCATCGCTCTTATTATACTGTGCCCCTAATGCCATGCCGATGGCGGTCGCTATCGACGTTCCTGCGTGGCCGACATAGAACGGGTCATAAACACTCTCTGCGGGATTAGGAAAACCACTTATACCCCCTCGCTGCCGCAAAGCTGCAAACTGTTCCTTTCTGCCCGTCAGAATCTTGTGAGCGTAGCACTGATGCCCCACGTCCCAGAGAAGTTTGTCCCTCTTGAAATCGAAGACATAATGCATCGCGATAACCAATTCCACCACACCGAGGCTGCTGGCCAAATGGCCGCCGGACCGGCTGACCGAATCGGTTATATACTCGCGAATCTCACTTGCCAAATCTGTAAGGTCTTTGACCGAAAGGCTTTGCAAGTCCTCAGGACTTTTTATCTTATTGAGTAATTCCTGCATCCTTCGCCACGTAATCCAAGAACCACAAACTCACCTCAACGTGTTCTTTCCAACATTGCCACCGCCAATTGTCTTAAAAAGTCCGTCCCGGCGCCGAAGATGTCAAGCGATTCGACCGCCTCATGGCACAAACTTTCAGCTATTCGCTCTGATTCGGCCAGTCCCGCTACCGCCGGGTAGGTAACCTTGCCCTGACGGGCATCCTTGCCGCTGGTCTTGCCCAGATGTTCACTCGAAGCCGATATGTCAAGTATATCATCCGCTACCTGAAAACCCAACCCGAGTTTTAAGCCGTATTTCAAAAGGTGCTCTATCTGCTCGTCGTTTGCACCGCCGGCGATAGCGCCCATAACCGCTGCGGCGGCAAACATCTTCGCCGTTTTGTTGATGTGTATATGCCGCAAAATATCCATTGTGCCCCGGCTGTTCTGACTTTGCAAATCCGCCATTTGTCCCTCAATCATACCGGCCGGCCCACACGCCGATGCCAGTGTCTTTATCATCCTTACCGCCATACCAGGCTCGGAAATCTCCGATGCCAAAATCTCAAACGCCAGCGTCAGCAGTCCGTCACCGGCCAAAATGGCTGTAGCTTCGTCGAATTTCTTATGACAGCTCGGCCGGCCTCGACGCAGGTCGTCGTTATCCATCGCCGGCAGGTCGTCGTGAACCAATGAATAAGCGTGAACCATTTCGATGGCCGCCGCCGCCGTTTCCGCTTCGCAATTCACAGCACCGCAGACCAGTTCACAACTCCAAAGCACAAGTGCCCCGCGAATTCGCTTGCCGGGAGATTCAAGGCTGTACTTTATAGCCGTTTTCAGCTCACCGATAATGTCGGGGTGTCTTTGGAGCAACTCACTCAGGGTCGAATTGACAAGCCCGGCCTTGTCGGCCAAGGCAACTTTGAAATTCACCTGCTTTGAACGAATTTCCTCTATATTCGTCATTTTTCGCTAATCTCATACAAATATAGCATTTCTACACAACCTCTGATATTATAACACTTTTAACACTGTTTGACATTAACAAAATTCAGTTTGTTGGATGGATTGTGTTTTTCAGATGATTCTGATTTTGGGAGTAACTGCTTCGGGAAAGAGTGCGGTCGCCTTTGAGCTTGCCCGGAAAATCGGTGCTGAAATCATCAGCATAGACTCGATGAAGGTCTATCGCCGTATGGATGTCGGAACAGCCAAACCATCGGTTCAGCGGCGCAGCCAGGTCAGGTATCACCTTATTGACGTTGTCGAACCTTACGAATCCTTCAGTGTTGACAGGTTTCTTGCACTTGCCTACAAATCCATCGAGCAGATAAACACCGCGTGCAGGCCTGTAGTAGCTGTCGGAGGTACTGCGATGTACATAAAGACCTTGCTGTACGGCCTTTTTGAAGGCCCCGGAGCCGACCCTGAGATTCGCAAAAGGCTAAAAGCCCAAATCGACTCGCAGGGTGCTGCAGAGCTTCATCGGCAATTGGCTGATGTTGACTCCGAAGCTGCATACAGAATTCATCCCAACGACACCAGGCGGATTGTTCGGGCGATGGAGATATTCGAGCTGACGGGTAAGCCTATAAGTTCATTTCAGACACAATTCGAAGCCCGGCGGAAGCGGGAAGACTGGAAGATAATAGGCCTTCGAAGGGAAAAATCCGTCGAAAGCCTTCGAATCAATGCAAGGGTAAAGCGAATGATTAAAGATGGGCTTGTTGATGAGGTAAAATCTCTCCTTGCCGAGGACAGGCCCCTTAGCAGACAGGCCCGCTGTGCTATAGGCTATGCTGAAATTATCGACTACCTGAACGGCGAAATAACGCTGGAAAAGGCCGTCGAGAAGATTAAGATAAATACCCGAAGATTGGCAAAGGCGCAAAGAACCTGGTTTAAGACCTTCAGGCGGGTAAACTGGCTTGATATCAACTCCGCCGAAAGTACAGCCGACATCCTTGAACGTGTAACGGCGTTAGCCGAGCAAGGGGACAAATGACAGCCGACATTATAAAACAGCCGTCCAAAATTAAGATATGGCTTCTTCAAGCCAGGACACCTTTCGTTACAGCCAGCATTGTTCCTGTGCTTGTCGGAACAAGTGTCGGCTTTGCAGTTACAGGCTCATTGAATGTTGTGCTTTTTGTTCTGGCTCTTGCAGCGATAATTTGTCTGCACCTCGGCGCCAATCTGACAAATGAGTATTTCGACCATTTGTCCGGCAACGACCGGCTGAACGATAACCGTAATCCTTTTTCCGGGGGAAGCGGCCTTATGCTTCGGGGACTCACTACCCCGCCGGCCGTTCTCCTTACGGCAAGAGTCGTATTGGCGGCCGGGGCAATATCCGGAATTGCAATACTGCTGATTACCAAAAGTGCTTTCATATTGACTATCGGCCTTATCGGCCTTTTCGGAGGGTATTTTTATACCGCAAATCCCTTCAGATTCGGCTACAGGGGAGCGGGCGAAATCGTAATTGCGTTTCTTTTCGGCTTGCTGCCGGTCTATGGGGCCTGTTTTCTCCAGACCGGAGCTGTCAGCACGGTTGCACTGGCGCCCGCTCTTATCGTCAGTATGCTCATTTTCCTTATAATATTGATTAATGAATTTCCCGACCGCCGGGCCGATGCCGCTGTGTCCAAAAGAACCCTTGTCGTACTGTTAGGGCCCGGGCGGGCGGCAAAAATTTATCGGGCGGCGCTGGCAGTTAGCTATATTATTGCAGTAACGGCGGCCATAGTGCAACCGCAGATTCGGTTAGCTTGTCTCTTGTACCTGTTGACCATACCTCTGGCCGCAGCGACATTAATATACCTGAAAACCGACTCACTCGCCGGGCCGGACAGATACCGCGCCAATAAGTTCACCGTGCTGCTACACCTTTCAGCAGGTCTTTTGATGTCTGTCGGTTTTATAATTACCCGGACCTTAAACTAAAATTGCCCCGAGGGAAAGCAGGTTTACAAAAACAGGACAAAAAAAAGACCGCAAGCACTAATCTTGCAGCCTTTGACAGGTTAAGTATTCAAAATTACCTTATCTTCTGCGTTTCCCTGCGAAAACCATACCACCGAGACCAAGCAATAATATAGTTGCCGGCTCGGGTATAACTGTTGCGCTTTCAATTATTACCGGCTCGGCGGGAACATCATCCAAACCATTTGTCGAGTGCGTCGGTACCTGAGCAATTGCATCCACAACGTCCATGCCGGCCACTACCTCTCCGAAGACACAATATCCATAGTTACCCGGATTGTTGTTATAATGATAATCAAGATACAGATTGTCCACATGATTTATAAAGAACTGTGAGGTCGCCGTGTCAGGGGCACTTTGCCTGGCCATCGCAATTGTGCCGCGAACATTGCTAAGCCCGTTGTTGCTTTCATTGACAATCGGGTCGCTGGTAGGCGGATGAAAGTCAAGGTCTGAATCGTAGGCGCCGGCCTGAATCATGAAGTCCTCAATCACACGGTGAAAAACAAGCCCGTTATAGAAACCATCCTCTACGTAACCTGTAAAGTTATCGACGGTTATCGGTGCCTGCTCCGGGTAAAGGTCGATGACAATATCACCAAAATTCGTTTCAAAAAGGACATCACCTTCGTAGGCATTTACCGGCACGGCAAAACCAAGCAGGCATATACAAAGAAAAAGCTTTCTCATCAACAGGATTCCTTAAAGTTCATAAAAAACGAGTCGTAGATTGAGCCTGATTAAAGATACTCTGTGTAACTTACTTACTGCTGTCTTCAAGGAGTTTCTTCAGGATTGCATTTTCCCTGCGCGTCGATTCCAGATCGAACAGCAGGTACTTGACGCTGACCCTGAGATAATCCAATGACTCCTGCAGGCTGTCGACGCTTTTACGAAGCCGCTTTTGAGATTTGCCTTTTTGCTTAACCAGCATTATCAGCTTTGTTCGCTGCGGCTCCGGGAAACAGCCGATTTCCTTAACCAACTCATCCAGTCTGTTTTCGAACGCGGCTTCATCCATCACTTACCTCCTGTTATTGTCTTTTCACCCTCAGAACTCTCCAAAGCCTTGTCTGCAAAAAACACCCCCGACAAGAGTGTATAGGCACGATTTGAATAACCACTCGGTCCTTAGCTGAATTCCAGAATCACTCGACACTCGGCCACATCATAAAACCCCCAATTCTGAAAGTTGATAATAGTGTATCATAAATCCGCGTTCAATTCAAGTAAAGTGCCGCCAAACAGGGTTTATATGGCATTAAGCAAGGTATTATTGCGCGGATACGTACTATTATCGGACCTGAGTGAAATTTTTTTCTCCCGAACTTTTGTTCAACAGGCACAATAGCCCGCATTTTTCACACGAGCCTATTGAAAAACGCCCCTTATTTTGCATTTCTCACCGCTGAGACCGCAGGGGGCGCAGAGATTTATGTATTAAAATGATTTATCTAACCTTGACCGGCGTCTATAATAATTGAAGTCTTTTTTAAAAGGTTTATATGGAGCGTGCGAGACTGAATTTCTACGGCAGTAACGCGGCGAGGATGTTGGAGAGCCTTGCATGGGGAGACACTCCGGACAAATAATGAATTGTTGACGTTTATTACTCCGTTTTATATTAGGCTGGAATTTAAGGGAAGAATATGGAAGAGCAGCTCCAGCAAACAACAAGCGAGTCGAGGCCACGGGGGAAACTGAGGTCCACTTTGCTGAACAGCCCGGAAGGGAGGCTTTTGCTTGTCGGAGTGGTTTTGTCACTTTCTTATACGTTCTGGCTGGGGATAAAGGTGCTGTTTTCGCCGGCTGAGTCGCAGCTCTTAGTTGTAATGACGGCTACGCAAATTATTTTCGGTAGGGCGGCGAGCATGGCATTCGGATACTCGGCCGGCTTTGGGCACTGGACGGTCATCCCGGCGTGTATGGTAATCGAAACGATTGTGGTACTTGTTTTCTATCCGCTGTTTGTGTTGAGCTGGCGACGTTTATTAGTGATTAACCGCCTCAGCAATATATTCGAGCGGACCCGTGCCGCGGCCGAGGCCCGCAAGGGTATCATCCAAAAGTATGGTATCGTGGGGCTGTTTGTCTTTGTATGGTTTCCGTTGTGGATGACCGGTCCGATGGTAGGCTGTGTGATTGGTTTTCTGTTGGGTCTCAGAATCCGGCTTACTATGGCCGCGGTGCTGGGCGGGACATACGTGGCGATTTTCGGCTGGGCGTTTTTTCTCCGCAGGTTCCATGATTTGGTAGCTTCCTACAGTTCCTACGCGGCGATGGTCCTTATGACGGTGCTCATCGTCTTTGTTATCATCTTAGGTCATCTGCTGCACCGTACGCGTCAAGACGGAAAAGATTCATAAACTCATATCGCGAAAATCAGGTTTTATCTTGCCTTTGTTTTTTGCAGCTCGGCGTTTGTTGTATCAGATACAAACTGCAGAGCAGGATATAGCGAAAAAGTATTCACTTTTGCCCCTTTTTCGGGGCTTTTTGTTTTCAGGGATGCTTATCCAAAGCACCCTTTCAAGCCGTCCTATAATCCGGTTTGTTTTTTTGGTCGGAAATCAGCAGACGGCTTTTAAGCAGGCACCACAGGCAAAGAGGCTGTCCGATTAAAAGGGGGCAGGGCAATAGCGAAAATTTAGATAAAGTGGGGTCCGAAATTTCACGAATACATAGATATCCGGAGTTGATACGGGAATATGTTTCTTCACAAATCCCTTCGTGTCTGGATTGGGGAAAACGTATAAGGGGCAGGGGTTGCCCGATGTATCACACTTTTTTGTGGGTGCTGCTGGGGATATTCTATGACCGTGGAAGCAGGAATGGCCACACTGAAGCAAAGGGATTGCAAAAGACTCATCCTTTTTATGGGGTGCAGCTTTGTTTTTCTTTTAGGGGGCAAAGTCAACGGCAACGCAGAGGGTGGGAAAACGGAACAATCATGCAATGCACTGCGTTCGATGGCAAGGATGCACATGGCTCTTGGGAATTATGCGAAGGCGGAACCGCTTGCTGAACAGGCTCTTTCTCTGGCAAAAACAGAAAATGTCTCAGATTCTCAACTCAGTATGTGTTTGCTTGATATGGCATGGCTCTGCAAGGACAGGGGCAGGTTTGACGATGCTGAAGTAATGTGTAAGGACGGGCTCGAACTACTGGAAAAGGCTCGAGGTAAAAACCATCCATACGTGGCATACACATTGAGGATTCTGGGTTCGATTTATCAGGAGCAGGGCAGGTATTCTTCGGCTGAAACGGTTTTGAATCGGGCGCTGGGTGTTATGCTCGCAAGTCACTCTTCGACCGATCATATCATAGCCCCGTTTCAGGTGGATATTGCCAAGCTCCTGGTTGCCCGGGGCAAGTTTACAGAGGCTGAATTTTATTATGTTCAGGCACGTGCTCTTATCGACAAAAGTTACGGTCCGAACCATCTTTACACAGCAAGGGTGCTTGGTGATGTTGCAAGACTTTATACTTTGCAGGGAAGATATTCCGAAGCTGAAATCTTGATTAATCGGGCGCTGGCGGTTCAGCAAGAGGTTTACGGCCCGGATCACCACATGACGGCACCGACGTTGCTGACTATGGCCGGGATATGTAAGGCCAGGCAAGACTACACTGAGGCCGAGCGACTCATAGAAAAAGCGCTTTCGCTGTCCGAGAGCAATTATGGTCAAGAGCATCCTGTAACGGGGAAAATACTTAGTCGTCTCGGAAGATTATATATCGCCCAGGACCGATACACCGAAGCCCGGGATGTTTGCCAGCGGGCGGTACAGGTATTGGAAGATTCACTCGGCTCATTCAATGACCATACGGCTATGGCGTTGAATAATCTGGCAAAGTTGTATGCCCACCAGGGCAGGTACGCCGAAGCGGAAGTTCTGTGCCGGAGGGCATTGGACACACTTGAGCAGATTTTTGACCGGAATCATCCCAACACGGCCGATATATTGGAAACCATGGCTCAGTTATGCGACAAGACCGGCAATCATGCCGAGGCCGCAAGGCTCTGGCGGCGTGTGGAACAAATCCGCTCTCACACACAGGCTGCGATTGCAAAAGTCATCAAATAAACAGGATTATTGTTGTTTGCGTCGAATCAAATTGTCAACTCGACCGCTGTTTTTATGAACCTCCCAGAATGTATGTCCCGATATATCCGACAACACTTTCTTGCGCACCTGCAAAGTATCTGGGCAGAATATGCTGCAGCAAGGCTCTGTCCGCATCCCATCCTATCTCAGTGTACTGAGGGTAATTTCCCGTTCCGGTAACATTAGTCAGAATGCTGAAATACTCGGAAATAGCATTAAGCCATTGTCCTGCCACGGCATAATGCGTGCCGTCATCAGCTTCGAAGTGAAGGGCTATTACCTGACTGGCCGCATCGAACTGTTCGTCAGAAGGCGGCATCTCGGGGTCCGGGACGAACTCGTTAACAACTTGAGTCAGAGCTGCGATGTAATTTTCATAATCACCAAGAATTCGAGAGAGTTCTCGCAGCCGAACAGCAGATTTGATCGGCAGCATATCCGTAGAATACTCGTTGTTGTAAGCCCCGGCAAAATATGTCTTGGCGTCTTCGCCGAATTCGCTTTCCAACCAGGCCAGTAGCTCCTCCAGATCTACAGCCTCAACTTCACCCGGTTCGATTTCAGGCGGTTCCAGTCCAAAGCTTATAACCGGGATGGGTTCTATATAGTCAAGCACAAACGCCCAACCTATTATACTGCTGTAAAAATCACCCCGGAGGATATATCCCTTTTCCGGGCCTTCCAGGAGATTCCAGAAAACCATCTCTTCACCGGCATGAGGCAGGTCCGGCTGAGCAGGCCCCACCACGTCATTCAGGCTCGAAGCTATTCTTGAGACCACTTCAATTCTTGATATATCCGGAGCCCCGGCGAGATAAGTTTCAAAATTATTACCGAAGTAAACACTGTTGCCCGCATCAAAAACAACCGCACCGGCCGAGCTGCTGATGTTGTTGGAGTTCACGGTGAGAACGTGTGCCGGGTTTATGAGGTTGGAGAGGTTGAAGCACCACAGGTAGATTCCGACATCAACCGGGTCTCCGGCGGTTGCACCGAATGTAGTGAAGTAAATATTGGAGCGTTCATCGACAGCGGAAGAAAAGCCGTTGGCGGTTAGTTCGGCATCGGAGCCTAATTTCAGGTCATCCAGAAGACTCCACAGGGTAATTGCGGCTCTGCCTCCGCCCGAGTAAGGGAAGGAAACACCCGTTGAGCCGTCCGAGTAGCCTGTTATCGGGACATTAAGCTCACCTCCGGCTCCTTCGGTGTAAATAGCACCTCCTATTATTTTAACTCCGCCGCCGGTGGATGTAATCGGGCCGCTAATGACAATATCTTCGCCGGCCGGAGCCCATGGGTCGTAAGAAACGTCTTGAATCGTAATGTTTCCACCCGCCTCTACCATCACATCGGGGCCGCCGGACTGAATTTCGACAGCCACACCCGGATTTATGATAAGGTTGTTACCATAAAGACCAGCTTCGCCACCGGCATCAATCCTGCCGGTCGTAGTTACCCGAACACCGCCGGTGGACGTTGTTAAGTTCATGTTCCCTGTGGAATTCAATTGGGAGGAGAGAATAATGTCACCCTGACCGAATCCGGTACTTCTATTGAGGTTAATGGCTCCGTTACCGGCGGTTATGTCAGCATTAATCTGTACACCCCCGCCGATATTTATTGCTCCTCCGCTGCCGGAGGCACTGGTTATAGCCTGGTTCACAACAATACCATCGGAGCCGTTGACAGTAATATCCCCTCCGTTGATACTGCCGCCATCACCGCTGTCTATACCACTTCCGGCGGCGGCTATTCTAAGTACAGCCCCGCCGGTCTGGTCGAAGTTGATTGTTCCGCCGGGGGTAGTCAGTCCCATAATTTCGACGTTTGCTGCGGCGCTCACGTTGTCTATATCGATATTAGCTCCGTTATTTGTGGTTTCGGCGCTTATGGTATCGGCCTCGGTTTCAATTGCCTGAGTTTGGCCTATTCCATCAGCGGCGGTTAACTCCACAACGTCGGCCCTGATATCCGTCGAAGTATCAACCGTCCCGTCATTGATCGCGCCATCCGCAGCTTCCATGGTTACATCACCCTGTCCGTCCGCCGAGACAAGCCCTATCGTTATATCACCAGTATTATTGGCTGTTAGTGTTACATCATCAGTGTCTCCATCACCGTCAGCAGCTACGTCAGCAGCTACAACAGCTCCACCGGCTGTGATAGTGATAGCTCCATCTATCGTATCTACATCACTTAAGGTAATGGCATCGTTCTCTGTTATCACTATATCACCGGCATTAGTCGAGTGGGCCACGAGATTTGTTACGTCCGTTTCCAATGCACCGGCATTATCTACGGTCTTTGTTGCAATACCACCGCCGATTTCATCTTGAGCGGTCAGAATTGCTGTATTTCCGCTAATATCCGTATCGGTATCGTCTGTTGCATCATTAATCGAGCCGTCCGAGTGCAGCTCTACCGTACCCGAGCCGGCATCGACCGCCGCTATTGACATGTCGTCGGTCTCGTCAACGAAGATTCCGCCGGACCCGTTGGATGCGTTCGCTGTTAACGTTCCGCTTAAGGTCAGGTTCAACTCATTCCCTGCTGCACCAATTGACCGGTCCAGTGCATCAGCCGTTAACGTCAAATCCCCTGCAGTAATCGAGGATGTGGCATCTGTCAGGGAACCCGCAGAGGCTGTCAGGCTGACTGTGCCTGCTCCGGCTCCAACAGTGCCAACGTTAATGTTGCCGTTGTCCGTGGTTAAGTCAAGATTCAGGTCTCCTGCACCTACGCTCAGATCCGCCAAGTTTAAGTCAGCATCAACTGCGTCATCGGTTACATCCCAGCTCAAATTACCACTGTCGGCCAGGCTGTAGGTTTCCAGTCCACCTGCAGGATCTATGGTTAATGTCAAATCTCTCAAATCCACATCAGTACTTACATTAAAGCCGGCATCCGTATCGAGCGTCAGGTTAGTTACACCAGCCAGGTCGAGCGCCCAGATGTTACCGATACCGGCAGGAGCTGTAAGGTTAGCGGCTCCTGCAGTCACCAGGCCGGTCCCGTTTATTGAACCCGCTGAGTTAATCGACACGAGGTCGTCTGCCGCGGTCGTAGTACCGGTTAAAATTACATTACCGGAAGTGTTGGTATTATATGTAATGACACCGGCGTCATCAGCGGTTACCGAAGTGCTGACGGTCAAATTGCCCCCGTTACTGCTAAGAGTAATGTCATTTTCCCCGGCAACACCGCCGCCGTCATCGGATGTGCTTACAGTGCCGAAACTGACTCCACCAGCACCGGTATTTTGAAAATCGATATTACCCCCTCCCGCTGTGGTAAGGGTGTTTACCGTAACGGCACCTGCCAGGGTGTTGTCTATTACCACGTTGCCGCTTGTGCTGTTATCGGCAGTAATAGTCCCCGCCGCTAATTCCAGTTCTTCCGAATTACCTATTCCAGTATCAGCGTTAAGGTCAACCGTATCCGCAGTTATATCCGTAACACTATCACCACTGGAAGCATCGTCAATCGCCCCGGCCAGGGCGGTAATACTTGCGGATTGACCGCTTCCGACGTCAACCGAGCCGACTGTAATATTTCCGGTTGTTGCGGTATATGAAAAGGAACTTGCGCCCAGGTCCAGATCGATGTTATCCAGGAAGTGGTCATCTCCGATATTTACGCTGTCCGTATTATTGTAGGTTATGTTTATATTGCCGTAATCTATTGCCCCAACAGTTACGTCGGTAGAGCCGATAGTACTCGCATTTAGCTCTGTGACAAAGATGTCTCCCGCCCCTGTGTCGGTGATTTCAAGTTGGGTAGCGCCATCCAGGGCAATCGGCTCCGAAGCCGCCCCGATTGCCGGTGCAGTAAGAGAAACAAGAGCCGTATTGCTCAGGTCCGCTGCAGTATCGGTGTCGGTGACAGAATCGGCACTTAGCGTTATATTTCCATTTCCGGCATCAAGATCCAGGGCCGTGATTGCACCTGTTTGGGCGATATACTGGTCGCCATTAGCGGCAGAAGTATTGACAGTAAGGTCTGCTGCCGCAGTATTAATGGAATCGGTTCCGTCTCCAAAGGCGGCAGCGGTTATATCCGCCACTGAAGCGGAAATATCGGCATCCCCGTCAGCATCAGTGATTCCCCCGGCGGTGAGTGTTATAGTCCCGTTGCCTGCGGAAAGATTCAAGGCTGTTATTGGGTCTGTTTGAGCGATGTACTGGTCGCCGTTACTTGCGGATGTATCGATTGTAAGGTCTGCTGCAGCAGTATTAATGGAATCGGTTCCGTCTCCAAAGGCGGCAGCGGTTATATCCGCCGCTGAAGCGGAAATGTCGGCATTACCATCAGCATCAGTAACGTTCCCGGCATCGAGTGTTATAGTCCCGTTGCCTGCGGAAAGATTCAAGGCTGTTATCGCGTCTGTTTGGGCGATATACTGGTCGCCGTTACTTGCGGATGTATCGACTGTAAGGTCTGCTGCGGCTGTATTAATGGAATCGGTTCCGTCTCCAAAGGCGGCAGCGGTTATATCCGCCGCTGAGGCGGAAATGTCGGCATTACCATCAGCATCGGCAACGTTCCCGGCAGCAAGCGTTATAGTCCCGTTGCCTGCAGAAAGAT